>JAJFTE010000034.1 GCA_021373175.1 Actinomycetes bacterium | reverse complement strand
CTCGCCCTTCACGATCATGTCGAAACCGCGGATCGTGTCCTCCAGCTTTACGTACTTGCCGCTCATGCCCGTGAACTGTTCGGCCACGAAGAACGGCTGCGAGAGGAACTGCTCGATCTTGCGGGCACGGGACACGGCCAGCTTGTCTTCTTCAGAGAGCTCGTCCATGCCGAGGATGGCGATGATGTCCTGCAGGTCCTTATAGCGCTGCAGCACGCCCTGGACAGCGCGCGCCACACCGTAGTGCTCCTCGCCGACGACAGCCGGGTCGAGCGCGCGCGACGTGCTGGCGAGCGGGTCGACGGCGGGGTAGATGCCCTTTTCAGTGATGGCGCGCGACAGGACCGTGGTGGCGTCAAGGTGCGTGAACGCCGTGGCCGGCGCCGGGTCGGTGAGGTCATCGGCGGGAACGTAGATCGCCTGGACCGAGGTGATCGAACCGGTCTTGGTGGACGTGATGCGCTCCTGCAGCTCGCCCATCTCGGTGGCAAGCGTGGGCTGGTAACCCACAGCCGATGGCATACGGCCAAGAAGCGCGGAGACCTCCGAGCCGGCCTGCGTGAAACGGAAGATGTTGTCGATGAACAGCAGCACGTCTTGCCCCTGGTCGCGGAAGTACTCCGCCGAGGTCAGCCCGGCAAGGCCCACGCGGAGGCGCGCTCCGGGAGGCTCGTTCATCTGGCCGTAGATGAGCGCCGTCTTCTTGATGACGCCCGACTCGGACATCTCAAGGAACAGGTCAGTGCCTTCACGGGTGCGCTCGCCGACACCGGTGAACACGGAGGTACCGCCGTGCGCCTGGGCGAGGTTGTTGATGAGCTCCATGATGATGACCGTCTTGCCAACACCGGCCCCGCCGAACAGGCCCGTCTTACCGCCCTTGATGTAGGGCTCGAGCAGGTCGACGACTTTGATGCCGGTCTCGAAGATCTCCGTCTTCGACTCGAGTTCTTCGAATTCGGGAGGCTCGCGGTGGATCGGGTAGTACGCTTCGACCTCGGGCATCGGCTTGCCGTCAACCGGCTCACCGACGACGTTCCAGATGCGGCCGAGGGTGGACGGGCCCACCGGCATCATCATCGCGGTGCCTGTATCGACCACTTCCATGCCACGCGTGATGCCGTCGGTGGACGACATCGCGACGGCGCGCACGATGTTGCCCTCGAGGTGCGCCTGCACCTCGGTGACGAGGTGTATGGGGCCGATGGGGCTCTCGGCATCGACGGTCAGGGCGTTGTAGATCGCAGGGATCGAATCCTCCGCGAACTCGACGTCGATGACCGGTCCGATGACGCGAACGATGCGTCCGGCGTTCATAGGCGTGTCCTTCTCTGTGGGATGTGCCATCACGATTCCTCCAGCGCGGCGGCGCCACCGACGATCTCGGCGATCTCGTTGGTGATCGAGCCTTGGCGCGCGCGGTTGTAGCTGCGGGTGAGCGTGGTGATCATCTCCCCCGCGTTGTCGGTCGCCGCCTTCATGGCTGTCCGGCGCGCGCCCTGCTCGGATGCCGCCGACTCCATGAGCCCGCGATAGATCAGGGTCTCGACGTAGGTGGGAAGGAGGCGCTCGAGGACCGCCTCGGCGGTGGGCTCGAAGACGTACTCCGGGGTGATGCGCAGGTCTTCCTCGGCAGCTTCCATGACGTGGCGCTCGATGGGGAGCAGCTGGTAGACCTCGGCCCTTTGCTCGGCGACGTTCTTGAAGCGGTTGAAGATGACGTACGCGGCGTCGATCGCGCCATCCGAGTAGCCGGGGATGATCTGCGCAGCGATGCTTCGGGCGTCGGCGAAGGTGGGCTTGTCGGAGATATCGCGGTAGGCGCCGATCGGCTCCAAGCCGCGGTAGCGCAGGTACGAAAGCGCTTTCTTCCCTACGGCGATCACGCCGGTCGTCGCACCAGCCCCGTCCTCCCGGGCGATGACCTCCTCGGTGAGGCGAAGGATGTTGCTGTTGAAAGCGCCGCACATCCCCCGGTCGGAGGTGACGGCCACCACCACAACGCGCTTGCGCTCGTCGTGCTCTTCCAGCAGCGGGTGCGTGGCGCCCTGTACGAACCGTGCGACGTTGCCGAGCACTTCGGTCATCGCGAGGGCGTACGGACGGGCCGATTCGATCTGCTCCTGCGCCTTCTTGATCTTGGCGGTCGCGACCATCTCCATGGTGCGCGTGATCTGCCTCGTGTTGGAGACCGAGGAGATGCGCTGCTTGATGTCGCGGAGGTTCGGCATTGCTACTCCCGGCCTCCCGAGAACTGCTCGGCGAACTCGCCCAGACCGGCAGCGAGCTTCTCGATGGTCTCATCGGAAAGCTTCTGCTCGGAGGCGATGACGTTACCGACCTCGGGATGCACGCTATGCATGAAGTCGAGCATCTCGGCGCGATATCGCACGACGTCCTCGACGCCGATGCCGTCGAGGAAGCCTCTCGTACCGGCGAAGATCGCCATGACCTGGTCCTCGACCTTGAACGGCACGTAGCGGCCCTGCTTGAGCAGCTCGACGAGGCGAGCGCCACGCGACAGCGTGTCCTGCGTGGACTTGTCGAGGTCCGAGCCGAACTGCGCGAACGCTTGAAGCTCGCGGTACTGCGCGAGGTCGAGGCGGAGCGAACCGGCCACCTGCTTCATGCCCTTGATCTGCGCGTCACCGCCGACTCGCGAGACCGAGATACCGACGTTGATAGCCGGGCGGACGCCCTGGAAGAAGAGGTCCGTCTGAAGGAAGATCTGGCCGTCGGTGATGGAGATGACGTTGGTCGGGATGTACGCAGAGACGTCATTGGCCTGGGTCTCGATGACCGGAAGGGCCGTAAGCGAGCCGGCGCCCATCTCGTCGTTGACCTTGCACGCGCGCTCCAACAGGCGGCTGTGTAGGTAGAAGACGTCGCCGGGATAGGCTTCGCGGCCCGGCGGGCGACGAAGCGTGAGCGACATCTGGCGGTAGGCCACGGCCTGCTTGGAGAGGTCATCGTACACGCACAGGACGGCGCGACCCGGATTGTCTTTACCGGCAGGCTTGCCGTCTTCCCCGGTGTACATGAAGTACTCGCCCATCGCGCAGCCGGCGAGCGGAGCGATGTATTGTAGCGGCGCCGGATCGGACGCGTTGGCGGCGACGACGATCGTGTACTCCATCGCACCATGCTGCTCGAGCGTCTGGACGACGCCGGCAACCGTGGAGGCCTTCTGGCCGACCGCGACGTAGACGCAGATGACGCCCGTGTTCTTCTGGTTGATGATCGCGTCGACCGCGATGGCCGTCTTTCCGGTCTGGCGGTCGCCGATGATGAGCTCGCGCTGACCGCGACCGACCGGGATCATGGCGTCGATGGCCATGATGCCCGTCTGCATCGGCTCGTGAACGTGTTGGCGCTCGATGACGCCCGGCGCACGGAACTCGACCGGGCGGATGCCCTCGGCCTCGATCGGGCCACGACCGTCGATCGGCTCGCCCAGCGGGTTGACGATCCGGCCGAGGAATCCGCGGCCGGAGGGGACTTCCACGATGCGGCCGGTCGTGCGAACGATGTCGTTCTCCTTGATGAGCGAGGTCTCGCCCATGAGAACGGCGCCGACCGAATCCTGGTCAAGGTTGAGGGCCATGCCCATGACGATCTCGCCGGATTCGCCCACGAACTCGAGCAGCTCGCCGGCCATGGCGCCCTTCAGGCCGTCGACCTGGGCGATCCCGTCGCCCAGCGCCATGACGGTACCGACCTCACGCACGTCAACCGAGGACTTGAACTCCTCGAGCTGCGCCTTGAGGACCGCATCGATCTTGCTGGCGGTGATCTCAGCCACTTACGCCTCACCTCCCTGGCGTGCGGTCAGAAGAGCCTGACGCAGATCCCGAAGCTGCGCGTTGACGCTGCCATCGAGAACGCGCCCGGCTACACGGATGACGATGCCGCCGAGCAGGGATTCGTCGACGCTCTCGCGGAGCGAGACAGCGCGACCCAACGCGGCACTTAGTTTGTCGACCAGCTTCGAGCGCAGGTCGCCGGTGAGCGGGACGGCGGTCGTGACTTCGGCTACAACGATGCCGCGCTCCTTCTCGGCGATAGCGCTGAACGCCTCCGCCATCGCGCCGAGACGGTCGACCATGCCGCGGTCCACCATGAGCGTGACCACCGCGAGCACCTCGGGTGTGACCTCACCACCGAAGATGTCCCGCAGGATGTCGCGCTTCTTCGCCGAGGGGACCGACGTTCCGGTGAGCGCCTCACGAAGGTCGATATTGCCCCGGACCGCGTTCACGACGCCGCGCAGACCCTCGTCGGCCGCGTCGACCGACTCCGCCAATGCGGCGAGGTCGAACAGTACGCGTGCGTAGGTGTCTACGAGCTCGCTACTCCTCATGCAGGCTACCCACCTCTGCGATGGAGCGCTCGATGAGCGCCGCATGGTCGGCAGCGGTGAGCTTCTGCCCGAGGATCTTGCCGGCGACGGCCACAGACAGGTTCGCCACGGACGCCTGCAGCTCCGACATGGCGGCGACCTTCTCGGCCTGGATGGCCTCGACAGCCTTAAGCTTCTCGGCCTCGGCCTCCTCGCGAGCCTTGGCGAGGATCTCGTTCTTCATGTTCTCGGCCACCGTGCGGCCCTGTTCGATGATCTTCGTGGCCTCGCTGCGTGCCTCGGCCATCTGCACCCGGTATTCCTCAAGCAGCCGCTCCGCCTCGATGCGCGTCTCCTCGGCCTTCTCCAGGGACTCGCGGATCTTCTCCGCGCGACCGTCGAGCATCGTGGTGACCGGTGGGAACGCGAACTTCGAGAGCAGAACGAACAGCACGATGAACGACGCAAGGGCGACGAGCACTTCCGGTACTTTAGGGATGATCGCTTCCACGCGCGCTTCCTCCTCGACTATCGAATCGTGGGCTTACGCGCCCATGAGGACGAATGCAAGCACGAAGCCGAGCAGCGCGATGGCCTCGGTCATGCCGAGTGCGATGAACATGGTCGCCTGCAGCTTGCCGGCCATCTCTGGCTGGCGGGCCATCGACTCGATGGTCTTCGCGCCGATCATGCCGATGCCGATGGCGGGGCCGATCGCGCCGATGCCGAATGCAAGTCCGGCGCCCAGAACGCTCAGAGAACCTACCACTGTTCCTCCTCTATCAGTCCGAACATTCGCGTACATACAGGTTCACGCCGGAGTCCCGGCGGCTGTCCCCTAGTGCTCGGTCGCGTGTAGCGCGCCGTTGATGTAGACCGTCGTTAGGATGCTGAAGATATACGCCTGCAGGCCTGCGACGAAGAACTCGAAACCGTACATGATCACGTGCATCACGAACGCAAGACCGCCGGTGACGGCGCTGCCGACGCTCAGGCTCTCCAGTGAGATCGTCACGAGAATCGCGAAGATGCCGAGCATGATGTGACCGGCGTACATGTTGGCGTACAGTCGTATGCCGAGCGTGAGCGGCCGGAGAAAGTGGCTGACGATCTCCAGGAGGAACATCAACGGCATGAGCACGACCGGCGTGCCGGAGGGCACGAAGCTCTTGATGTAGCGAACGAACCCGCTCTTCTTGATGCCGATGCCGTTGTACACCAGGAACACGATCGCGCCCCACGTGAACGTGGTGCCGAGCGTGCCGGTGCCCGGTTTCGCACCGGGGATCAGACCGAGGACGTCATTGAAGAGCACGAAGAAGAAGATCGTCCCGACGAACGGAAAATACTTCCGGCCGTCCTCGGAACCAAGCATGTCGATGCACAGGCCATCACGAACGAACGAGACAGCCCATTCGACCACGTTGCCGATGCCCTTGGGCACCAGGCTCAGGCGTCGTGACCCGACCAGGAAGAAGACCACCGTGAGCACGAAGGCGATGAGCAGGAAGAACGAGTAGTTCGTGAGTGTGAACGTGCCGATGTGTTTTGAGAACAGCGGCTGCACCGAGAGCTCGTGTAAAAGCTCCTCGACCATTTTACCCATGTTGTCCACGGGCTGACCGACCTCCTTGTGCTCAGGCTTTGCCGGGAACAGACAGTCTGACCATCATGACGGCCGTAGCGAGCACAAACCCCGCCACGAGACCGCCACCGAACACAACAAGCGATTCCCTCGAGATAAAGAAGACGGCGGCGAGGGCAGCCAGCGCCACGAACATGCCGGCGCCATTGGCCCCAACCGCCTTCATCATGCCGAGAACCGGGTTGGAAGGTGTCACCAGACGGGAAGCGGCGCGCGCGAGAAGCAAGAGCGATACGCCAAGACCGGCTCCTGCGAGCGCCGAGACGATCGGGTATGCAAAGACCCCCATCGCGCTATCGCTAAGGTTCCCAGACAGTGTCGGTGCCCCTTACTCCCACGTACGGACCTCACCCGAAGCGCTTGCGCGCCGCTCCCCCGGGTGCACGTCCGACGCGGCGCACGGCGCAAAACGCTGCCGCAGGTCACCTGACCTTATCGGATTCGCTCTCCGACCGGGGGGTCCTCGGAAAGCGTGCTCACTATACAACAAGGTCTGGAGCACCACAAGCACGTGCCAACGCGCCGCGGCACCCTCATTCATCGTCGTGGTGGGCGGCTTCGAACAGACCGAGCCAATGCGCCATGATGCCGGACAGAGACGCAAGCGCGACCAGGGTGACGACACGCAGGATGGGGGGTGCCCAGCGTGTCGCATATCCGCCGAACGCAAGGGCGATCGACCACACGTAGATGATGAGGACAGTCTGCCGCTGGTTGAAACCGCGGCCGAGCAGCCGGTGATGGATGTGCCCCTTGTCGGCCATCTGGATCGGCTGGCCGTGCGTGCTCCGGCGAATGATGGCCGACAACGTGTCGAAGATCGGCACGCCGATGATGAGCAGCGGAACCACAAGCGTGATGGCGGCGACAGACTTGATCACGCCCAGAAGCGAGATGCAGGCGAGCGTGAAGCCCAGGAACAGCGCTCCCGAATCTCCCATGAAGATCGACGCCGGGTTGAAGTTGTAACGCAGAAAGCCCAGACACGCCCCCAGCAGCGCGGCCGCGAGCGCGGCGGCGACGAGGACGTTGCTTTGCACAGAGAGGACAAGAAAGCTCAAGGAGGCGATGGCGGTCACGCCCGCGGCAAGACCGTCGAGGCCGTCGATGAGGTTGATGACGTTGGCGAATCCCACGATCCAAAAAAGCGTGATGGGATACGCCAGAACCCCCAGCAGTATGATGCCACCACCGAACGGGTTGCTGATCAGGCTGATCTTCACACCGAACGCGATGACGATCCCCGCGGCGGCTATCTGGCCGAGGAGCTTTTGTCCCGGCTTCAGGTCGATGACATCATCAAGCACGCCAACGAGGAAGACGGTCGTGATGCCGATGAGCACGCCGACGACCGGTCGCCCGAGCCGTGTGAGCACGGGAGCCCAGCCCCACAACCGCTCGCCGAGATACTCCGTGACCACTGCCGCACCGAAGCCCGCGAACATCGCGACGCCGCCGATACGCGGAATCACGCCGGTGTGGACATGCCGCCCGCCCGGTCTGGAGACGATGCCCCACCTCGCGCCCGCAAGCCGCGCAAGCGGCGTAACCGCGAGAGTCACCAGCGCCGCGACAAGCGCGACGATCGCATACCGCGCTACGCCCATCGCGCGTCGCCGCCGATGCATCGGGACACGACGCCCGCCTCGGCGAGCGGTTCCGCCGACAGCGGGTCGGGATACGGCTCCCGAAAGACGATGCCGCGCACTTCACGCAGGCAGCCCACGACCTCGCAGTGTGCGAGGCTGGAGGGCACACCGTTGTAGCCGGTGGCAAGCATCCGCTTGTCTTTGACGAGCACCGCCCCGGTCGTGCGTCGCAGGCATGTGGAGCGATCCGCTACGTGCGTGGCGATCGCCATGAAGTACTCGTCCCATGATGGACGCGGCACGGGGCCTCCCGCCTACTTCGTGCCGAAGAGGCGGTCGCCGGCGTCGCCGAGGCCCGGCACGATGTAGCCGTGATCGTTCAGGTGGCTGTCGACAGCGCACGTGTAAATGGTGACGTCCTTGCAGCTGTCGACGACCGCCTGGATGCCCTCAGGCGCCGCGATGAGGCACAGCAAGTTGATCTCCCTGGCACCGTGCGATCGCAGGAACTCCACGGCTGCGGCGGCCGAGCCGCCGGTCGCAAGCATCGGGTCCACGATGAGGATGTCGCGCTCGCCGATGTCCTCGGGAAGCTTGCAGTAGTACTCGACGGGCTTGAGCGTCTTCGGGTCGCGGTACAGGCCGATGTGGCCGACCTTCGCCGCCGGGATGAGCTCCAGGATACCGTCGACCATGCCAAGACCCGCTCGCAGGATGGGGATGACCGCCACCTTCTTCCCCGCGAGCACGTAGGTGGTCGTCTCGGCCACAGGCGTCGTCACCGTCGTCTCGGCAAGCTGGAAGCCACGCGTCGCCTCGTACGCCATGAGCATCGCAAGCTCTTTTACGAGTTCCCGGAACTCCTTCGCGCCGGTCCTCACATCTCGTAGTATCGAGAGCTTGTGCTGGATGAGCGGGTGCTCCATGACCGCCACGTTCTCCCACGTGTGCTCGGACATCGTGCCTCCTTCAGGCGTCTTGTGCACTTAGAGTTCGGGATACAGCGGATGCCGCTCGAGAAGCGTCTTGACCTTCGCCGAGATCTCGCGCAGGCGGGCAGCATCGTCGCGCAGGAAGATCGTGTCGGCGAGCATCGACCCGACCTCACGCGCTTCCGCTTCCGAGAAGCCCCTGGTTGTCATCGCCGCCGAGCCGACCCGGATGCCGCTCGTCACGAACGGGCTTTCGGGGTCATTCGGGATCGCGTTCTTGTTCACCGTGAAGCCAACCGATTCCACGAGCTTCTCGGCGTCCTTGCCGGTGATGCCGGCGGGACGCAGGTCCACGAGCATGAGGTGGTTGTCGGTGCCGCCCGAGACCAGTCGCAGCCCGCGTTCGACCATCGCGGCACCCATGGCCTTGGCGTTCACGACGACCTGGTCGATGTAGGTCTTGAACTCCGGCTGCATGGCTTCGCGGAATGCGACGGCCTTCGCCGCGATGATGTGCTCGAGCGGACCTCCCTGCAGGCCCGGGAAGACGGCCTTGTCGAGCGCCGAGGCCCACTGCTCCTTGCACAACACGAAGCCGGAGCGCGGGCCTCGCAGCGTCTTGTGCGAGGTCGAGGTCACGAAATCCGCGTACGGCACGGGGCTGGGATGCGCGCCAGTGGCCACAAGGCCGGCGATGTGCGCCATATCGACCATGAGGACGGCGCCCACGCTTCTGGCGACGGCGGCGAAGCGCTCGAAATCGATGACGCGCGGATATGCCGAGGCACCCGCGATGATCATCTTGGGGCGATGCTCCTTCGCGAGGCGCTCGACCTCGTCGTAGTCGATCGTCTCGGTCTCCATGTCAAGACCGTACGGCACGATGTTGAACCACTTGCCCGAGTAGTTCACCGGCGATCCGTGCGTGAGGTGGCCGCCCATCGCCAGGTTCATCCCAAGCACGGTGTCGCCCGGGTTCAGCACGGCGAAATAGACGGCGAGGTTGGCCTGCGCGCCCGCGTGCGGCTGCACGTTCGCGTGCTCGGCGCCGAAGAGCTCCTTCGCGCGGTCGCGCGCCAGGTTCTCGACGACATCAACGACCTCACAGCCGCCATAGTACCGCTTGCCCGGCAGTCCCTCGGCGTACTTGTTGGTGAGCACCGTTCCGGCGGCCTCGAGCACCGCCATCGAAACGAAGTTCTCGCTTGCGATGAGTTCGATCGTACCGCGCTGACGTGCGAGTTCCGCATCGATGGCAGCCGCCAGTTCGGGATCCTGTCCGGGGATGTACCGCAATGCCATGCCGGTTCTACCTTCCTTTCGAAAAACAGCGGTCTAGCTGGGCTGGGAGCGCTCGATGGCCGATATCTTATCGACCCTGCGCTGATGACGACCGCCTTCGAAAGCGGTGGTGAGAAACGTGTCCACGATCGCGTCGGCCGCTTCCGCACCGACGGAGCGTCCCGGAAGCGTGACGACGTTGGCGTCGTTGTGCAACCGCGACATCCTGGCTGTCTCCGAATCCGTGACCTGCACCGCTCGGACACCGTTCACTTTGTTCGCGGCTATCGCCATGCCCAGGCCCGAGCCGCAGATCAGCACGCCATAGTCGGCATCACCGGCCGCGACGGCCTCCCCTACCTGGCGCGCATAGTCGGGATAGTCCACGGGCTCCTCGCTGTGCGTCCCCACGTCGACGACCTCGTGACCTTGCTCCTCGAGATGCGCACGGACGTGCTCCTTGAGTGCGAATCCGGCGTGATCGCTACCGACGTACAAACGCATGGGATGCTCCTTCAAATGCGAATGCGGGAGACGCCTCCTGGGCCGTCTCCCGCATTGTAGCAAGACAGACGCGACTAGGCGTCGAGACCCGTCATCGCGGCCATGACCTGTGCGACGGGAATCGCACCTTCGCGAGTGACGATCGGCTCCAGGCCGGTGCAATCAACCACGGTCGAGGCCGTGCCATGCAACGTCTCGCCACCATCGAGCGTGAGGTCAGCCGAAGCGACGATACGTGCCTCAAGCTCGGCGAAGGAGGCCGCCGGAGGCAGACCGGACGTGTTCGCCGAAGTGGTGATGATCGCGTTGCCCGAGGCCCGGATCAGCTCCTGAACGACCTCATGATCGGGGCAACGCAGCGCGACCGTGCCGCGATCATCGCGAAACTCGGGAGCTACGACCGGCGCGGCCTTGACGACGATGGTGAGCGGCCCGGGCCACAACACGCGGGCGAGCCGGTGTGCGTACTCGGGCACGTCAATGCCGTACGTGTCAAGCGCGTTCTCGCTCTCCACGAGCCAGGGGAGCGGCTTGTTCTTGGGACGCATCTTGATGTCGATGATCTCTTGAGGCCCTATACACGAGTTCGCGGAAGCGCCGATCCCGTAAACGGTCTCCGTCGGGAAGACCACGATGCCGCCTTCTCGAAGTACCGTCGCCGCGAGATTGATCGCTTCCGCCGAGGGGTTGTCGGGGTCGATATGGATCACCTTGCTCATGATTGCCTCGCCTCCCGTTTCTTGCCCTGCACGATCCGGTCCCGGCCTGTCAGGTCCTTGCGGACCTCAACGCACTTGTAGGCGGCCGCAAGTTCATCGGCCATCGTCCTTGCCCGACGCTCGTCGACTTCCATCGCCAGCAGACCTCCAGGCTTGAGCCACATGAGCGCCTCGGTGGCGATCGCGCGTGCCACGTCGAGGCCATCTGGTCCGCCGTCCAGAGCCGCTCTCGGCTCATGTTCGAGAATCTCGGCGGGCAGTTCGCGCACCGCCGAAGTGGGGACGTACGGCGGGTTCGACACCACGGCGTCGAAGGTTCCCAGGAATTCTGAAGGTACCGGTTCGAAGAGACTTCCCTGTAACACTTGTACCCTGTCGGCGACACCGGCGTACAGCGCGTTCCGATGAGCGGCCTCGACCGCGAGCTCGCTGACGTCGGTGGCAACGACGCGGGTACCCGGCTGCTCGTAGGCAATCGAGACCGCGACAGCGCCAGACCCGGTGCACAGGTCCGCGACGAACGGTCCGGCAACGGGCGCGAGCGCCTCAAGAGCGACATCGACGAGCACTTCGGTCTCGGGCCGGGGGATGAAGACGCCGCGCTCCACGCGGAGCACGAGGTGCCTGAAGGGCATCTCGCCCGTCACGTACTGGAGGGGTTCGCCCGACGCCCGACGCTCGATGGCCGCGTGAAGCGCCGCACGCTCATCCGCACGCAGCGGACGGTCATGCAGTGCGTAGATCTCGACGCGGGACAGGCCGGTCGCGGCCGAGAGCAGCCACTCCGCCGAGCGACGGGGGTGAGGATCGCCTGTGCGGGCAAGGTAGTCGGCCGTCCAGTCGAGCGCGTCTTTGCAGCACCAGGCGCGCTCGGCCATCTAGACCACCGCCGCCAGCTTCTCGGCACGGTCGGCGGCCACCAACCCCTCGATGAGCTCTCCGATGTCGCCCATCATCACCCCCGGCAGGTTGTGCACCGTAAGACCGATCCGGTGATCGGTCACGCGATCCTGCGGGAAGTTGTACGTGCGGATCTTCTCGGACCGCTCACCGCTGCCGATCTGGCTGCGGCGCTCGGCGCCCTGCTCGGCAAGCTGCTTCTCGAGTTCGGCCTCGTACAGGCGGGCGCGCAGCACGCGCATCGCCGCCTCTTTGTTCTGGAGCTGCGATTTCTGGTTCTGAGACTGCACGACAACGCCGGTGGGCAGGTGCGTGATGCGCACGGCCGAGTCGGTGGTGTTGACCGACTGTCCGCCCGGCCCGCTCGACCGGTAGACATCGATGCGCAGGTCTTCCGGACGGATCTCGACCTCGACATCCTCGGCCTCGGGAAGCACCGCGACGGTCGCCGTGGAGGTGTGGATGCGACCACCCGACTCGGTCACCGGTATGCGCTGCACGCGGTGGACACCCGACTCGAACTTCATCTTGGAGTACACCTTGCGGCCCTTGATCGAGAAGGAGACCTCTTTCACGCCGCCCAGCTCGGCGTCGCTCGTGTCGATCTCTTCGACTTTCCAGTGCTGCGTTTCGGCGTAGCGGGTGTACATGCGGTACAGCTCGGAGGCGAAGAGCGCGGCTTCCTGGCCACCGGCGCCGGCCCGGATCTCGACGATGATGTTCTTGTCGTCGTTGGGGTCGCTCGGGAGCATCATGAGCTGCAGCTGCGCGTCGAGCTTCTCGGCACGGGCGCGCAGCTCCTCGAGCTCCTCGCGTGCCAGGTCGCGCATCTCCTGCTCGGACTCGGAGCGCAGCATCTCCTCGGCATCGGCGATGCCGTCGAGCACGCCGAGGTACGTCCGGATGGCTTCGGCAAGCGGGGCTTGCGCCCGCTGCTCCTTGGCGAGGCGGGCGTACTCTTTCTGATCCGCCAGCACGGCGGGCTCGCCAAGACGGGCGGTGAGCTCATCGAAGGCGGCAAGGATCTGTTCGAGCTTCTCACGCATGGGGTGCAAAATCCTCTTCGATCGGCGACGCTGTTGCGTGCCGCGCCGGTGCGGCTCCAGACACGTACTCTACCACGCCGGTGCTGACCGCCTGCGCGTCCTCACGGGCGATGACGAGCTCCATCGCGGCGACGGCGATCTCGACCATCGAGTCGTCGGGCTGTGCGGTCGTCATACGCTGGAGCTGCATGCCGGGCCACATGAGGACCTTCACGACGGGATTATCCGGGTGCTGCCCGGCCCACTTAACGGAAACCTCGTACGCCAGGCCGGCGATGAGCGGCAGCAGCAAGATGCGGGTGCAGATGTTGAAGAGCAGGACGTAGCCCTTCGCCGAGACGCCCCACGCAGCAAGGATCGCTTTGCCCGGAAAGAGCGTGAAAACAACGATCGCGATCACCATCACCATGAGAAGGAACGCCGTGCCGCAGCGCACGTGCAGCGTCTCGTACTGCTGGATGTTCTCGGGAGTGAGCGGCAGGCCGTGCTCGTAGGCATGAATGGTCTTGTGCTCGGCGCCGTGGTACTCGAAGACGCGGTGGATGTCCTTCACGCGGCTCACCGCCCAGATGTATGCGAAGAACGCGGCGAGACGCAGAGCGCCGTCCACGACGTTCCAGGTGAACGGCCGCGCGGTCGACGTGCCGACGAACACGTTGGTGAGCACGGCGGGCAGGACGATGAAGAGCCCCACGGCAAGCCCAAGCCCGAGCACCATCGTCAGGCCGATCTCCTTGCTGGACAGCTGCTCTTCCTCGGTCTCCCCCGCATGCTCCGCCGAGATGCCGAACGCCTTCACAGCGAGCACCATCGTCTCGTAGAAGCTCCACATACCGCGAATGATCGGCCACTTGAGCCACGCGTGCTTTGACGATGCCGAGACAAGATCGTGCTGCTCGGTATAGATTGCGCCGCTCGGCTCGCGCACGGCGATCGCCCAGTTGTACTTCCCGCGCATCATGATGCCTTCGAGCACCGCTTGTCCGCCGATGTGCGTGTAGATCACGGGCTTGACGGTCTTGGGATCAGCCATGTCGCCGCACTCTCTCATAGGGGTCGCCGCAGGCCATCTTACCTTCCGGGCACGGACCTCGACGACACGCCGCACCCGCGTCAAGGAAGATGTACGGCGCGGTCGGCTCGGCAAGCTCGAGCATCCGCATCGCCAGATCGCGGATCTCCCACTGGGCGCGCCTGCAGCAGCGCAGCTCGAAGAAGTGCAGCAGCTCCCGAACGTTCATCGTGACGACGATCTTCGTTTCCATCGCGTTCGGGAGCAGGTAGCGGGCGTCTTCGGCCGGGACGCCGGCATCGAGCAGCTCGCGATACGCCTCGAACGCGGCAGTGGCGGCCGCCTCGAATAGGGCGTGCGTGGCCGGGTGGTCCGCCACCGACGGCGGCTCGATCATGACGGGTGCGGAATCGTAGCGCACGTAGCGCTGCGACTGCTGGTTATAGCTTGCAAGCCGATGCCGGACGAGCTGGTGCGTGAGCGCGCGCGACACCCCGTCAATCGCGAACGTGTAGCTCGCGTGCTCAAGCGTGGAGAGGTGACCGGATGTGATGACCGTCTTGAGGACCTTGCGGACGCTCTCCTCGGACATCGACTCCACCAACTCGGCGGCGCCGACCGGCGCGTAGCACAGTCGCGCGGCGGCGGCGATAGCACGCTCCGGTTCGGGCGTGTGGTACAGCAACCTGACATCCATTGATGTGCCTTCCACGTGCAGACGGAACGGCTCGGGCCAAACAGCGAAGGAGGCGAGCAAGCTCGCCTCCTCATCATAGCAGTGGTTGCACCGCGATTACTCCGCCGGCTCCTCGGCAGGCACCTCGCTGGCATCCGCGGAAGCGTCGCCGCTCTTGACGGCCTCGTGGACCTCGAACTTCGCGGCTTTGGCGGCCTTCTGGGCAACCCGCGCGTCACGCTCGGACTTGAGCTTGGTCGCGGCTTCCTCTGAGGCCTTGCGGCGCGCCTCCTTGTCGGCGGCTTCACGCTCCAGGACAGCCGTGGCAGCGTTGCCGAACTTATCCGAGAACCGCTGGACACGTCCACCGGTGTCGACGAACTTCTGCTGACCCGTATAAAACGGGTGGCACATGTTGCATAGTTCAACGTGCAGTTCCGGCTTCGTCGAGCGGGTCGTGAAGGTATTCCCGCAGGAACACACGACCTTGGACTCGACATAGTCCGGATGGATAGCTTCGCGCACTTCCGGTTCACCTCCGAAGATGCACCTGGTTTCCGACCAGGTGCCGGGACAGCCGGCACAGGATAACACCTCGCCGCCCCACGGGCAATCACTACGCTCAGTTCCTACAGCTCGATACCGTTGGTCACGCGCTTGTCGTCGGCCTTGCGAGCCATCCTGCTGAGGAACTCCTGGTTCGACTTCGTTTGCTTCAAGCCCTTGATGAGCATGTCGAGCGCGCGTTCCGGGGAATCCACGCCGTGCAGGATGCGACGCAGCCCCCACACGAACGGCGCTTCCATGGGATCGAGGATGAGCTCTTCTTTGCGCGTGCCCGAGGTGACGACATCGATGGCCGGGAAGATTCGGCGATCGGCCATGCCGCGATCGAGCCGCAGTTCCATGTTGCCGGTACCCTTGAACTCCTCGAAGATGACCTCGTCCATCTTGGAGCCGGTGTCAACGAGCGCGGTCGCCAGGATCGTGAGCGAACCGCCGTTCTCGATGTTGCGGGCGGCACCAAAGAACTTCTTCGGCGGATAAAGTGCCGTCGAATCGACACCACCAGAAAGGATGCGGCCGCTTGCGGGCGTTGCAAGGTTGTAGGCGCGAGCGAGGCGGGTGATCGAATCGAGCAGGATCACCACGTCGTAGCCGCTTTCCACAAGGCGTTTGGCGCGCTCCATGACAAGCTCGGCCACGGCGATGTGGTTCTCGGAGGGCATGTCGAAGGTCGAGGAGACGACTTCGCCGAGGATGGAGCGCTCCATGTCAGTGACTTCCTCGGGACGTTCGTCGACGAGGAGGCACATCAGGTAGACCTCGGGGTTGTTCGCACTGATAGCGGCGGCGATGTCCTTAAGGACGGTCGTCTTGCCGGCCTTCGGTGGCGACACGATCAGCCCGCGCTGGCCCTTGCCGATCGGAGCCACGAGATCGATGACCCGCACGGTCATGAACTCGGCGCCGTGCTCCAGGCGCAGTCGATCATCGGGATACACCGGCGTGAGATCCCGGAAGTCGCGGCGCTGCTTGGCCGCTTCTGGCGTCTGGTCGTTGATGGTGCTCACTTTGAGAAGCGCCGGATACTTCTCGGACTCCTTGGGCGGACGTACCTGACCCTTGATAAGGTCGCCGCGGCGCAGTTCAAAACGGCGCACCTGCGACATCGAGCAGTAGACGTCCGTGTCCCCAGGCAGATAGCCGGATGTCCGGATGAAACCATATCCCTCGGGCAGCACATCAAGAATGCCGACGATGTCGATAAAACCTTCCGACTTGACCTTCGCCTCATAGACCGCCTCAACGATCTCGTCCTTCTTCTTGAGGGCTTTGACGTCGAGACCGATCTCGGCAGCCATCTGCCGAAGTTCGGGCACCGTCTTGCCGGCGAGTTCTTCTCGTGTGACCGAGGGCGCTACCTCGGCTTGCGGGGCACCGCCGCGGCGGCCGCGCTTGCGTGGACGAGCACTCATGCGTTCTTCACTTTCTCCCAGTCGGCCAGGAACGACTCCAGGCCCCTATCGGTTAGAGGATGCTTCACGAGCTTCTCAAGCACCGCGAACGGCACGGTGGCGATGTCCGCGCCCATGAGGGCGGCCTTCGTCACGTGGTTCGCGCTGCGGATGGAAGCCGCGATGACCTCGACGGTGTGGCCGAAGTCGTAGTTGTTGAGGGCAGCGACGACCTGTTCGAGCTGGTCGATGCCGTCTTCGGAGATATCGTCAAAACGGCCCACGAACGGCGATACGTACGATGCGCCGGAACGAGCCGCGAGAATGGCCTGCGGGACGGTGAAGCACAGCGTCATGTTCACCTTGATACCGCGTGCGGCCAGCATCTTGGTGGCCGCGAGACCCTCGGGCATGGTCGGGACCTTGACGACGAGGTTAGGAGCGATAGCAGCAAGTTCGATGCCTTCACGAACGATCTCGTCGCGTGTAAGACCCACGCTCTCACCGCTCACGGGCCCGTCGACGATGTCGCAGATCCGCTTCAGGTGACCGTGGAAATCCGCCAGTTTGCCGCCTTCGCGGGCGTACAAGGTGGGGTTGGTGGTGACGCCCGCGAGCACACCCCAGCTCGCGGCCTCTTCGATCTCGGCGATGTTCGCCGTGTCCAGGAAGAACTTCATGAGCGTCTACACTCCTTCTGCCACAGGCCGCGCCTGCGGCGACGCTGTCCGATCGTCGCCGCGGATAGCCGCGTTGACGACAAGTTCGAGCACCTCGGCGACTGTTCGGTCGAGTTGGTTGCTGTGGACGATCGGGACGCCGTGCTCAACGGCGAGATCCTCGATATACCTGCCAAGGAGCCGGATGTTCCCGAAGTTCGCCCGGTACTTCTCAAACGGACGGGTGCCGTCCGTCTGGACTTCCCTGATGTAAAAGTGGCTCCGGTGTGCCTCTTCGTCGTCGACCGTCACAAGCAGTTGAACGACCGATGCATTCTTGAATTGAGAAGCCTCGATGTAGCCTGGAACCATGTGAACGCCCTCGATGACGAGACTCTCGCCTTCCAGTGATGCCCGCTCGATGAGCGATCTGATTCCGGTGATGACGGCGGCAGTCTGCTCCCTGAAGCCGACGATCACGGGATTCGCACCATGGGGGACGGGAACCCTCAGTCCGCGCCACGCGTTGAATGAGCTTTCGTAGATCGCTGGCATGAGGTCCCGGGTGAATATACCACGCATCACCTCTCGAATGGAATCCGTCGAGACGATCCGAGTTATGCCGAGGCGGTGCGCGACCTCGGTGGCGATCGTGGACTTGCCCACGCCGGTCGTGCCGCCGATGAGGATGACGAGCGGCCGGTCGAGGCTCGCAAGCTCCCGCAACTTCATGTACCGGCCCGCGTACTCGGGACCGGCCTGCTCTTCGAGCACCGCGACCGCCATCGACTCCAGCTCGTCGAGCGATACCTCGCGCAGGTCGCGCTCGTGCATGTCGTCCTGTAGGCGCTGAGCGGCCAGGTATGCCCGCGCCGGAGAGAGCCCGGTCGCCGTGAACGACTGCGCCATGAGTCCCCGGCTGTACGGCAGACCGTGCTTCTCGTCTTTGATCAGGATGGGCGGTATCGGCGTGACCATCATTCGCTCCTCGGCGGACACCCGCGACGAAGCGCGAGTTCCGCGGCTGCCTCGATCAGCTCATCCACGGGCATCCCGCCGAACGCGATGGGGACATTGTCGCACAGCACGGTAGGCACCCCGGCCTTGACGCCCGCCGCGGCCACGACATCGATAGCTGCGGCCTTGAGCTCGCTCAGCAGCACATCAAACGAGCCCGCAGCCGCATCGAGGTCCGCACGCAGGAGCGAGCGGTTGGACAGGTGGGGACTCGCCGCCACCACGGTGCACTCGTACACCGATTCCAGGTGCTCGACCAGACGCGGCAGCAACAGCGGCGGAGCCGTGGTGGCGAAGAAGACCCGCTTGCCCGAGACAGGCTCGAGCGGTGCGGGCCGAAAACCGACGGTGGCGACAGGAACGCCCGGCCGCTGCTCCGCTATGGCTTCGAGCATCGCATCCACGTTTGCCGGTGACGCCACAGGCTCCTCGGCACCAGTGAGCACCACGGCGTCCGCCCGGGCAAGGCGGAACGGGCCGAAGTAGTCCCGCACGTAGCCGGGCCCCTGCGCGGCGCCGATCACCAGCACGGTGGCATCCGCCGCGACGGGCGGGATCGCCGCGCCGGAACCTTCGAGCATCACGAGGTCCATCCCAAGGCTATCGGCCAAGCGTGCACCCTCGGGGACGTTGCTGAAGAACGTGTCGCCCGCCATGCCGCCGCCGCAGCGCCGGCACCCCACCGTCGCGACCCGGCTCATCACGGCGTCCTCGTAGTTGTCCGAGGCTGCATGCTTACCCTGAGCCGCCAGCGCCAGCAGGTCCGCGGTTGAGAGCATGACGTCGTCGCCCCGGATGAGTTCGGGCTCGGTTGGGCCCCCTCGGCCCATCGCCAGGACCACGACGTGACGGCCGCTGGCCTTGAGGTAGCGCGCGACATATGCCGAGAAGCCCGTCTTCCCCACCCGCTTGCCTGTGCCCACGATCGCGAGCGTCGGCGTGCGCAGGTCGAGCTTGGGGCACGGCGGAGTGAACAGGAAGTCGGCGCCGCGGTATGACACGCCAGCGCCGAGCGCGATCGACGCAAGCCGAAACCGGTCGATGGAGCTTACGACCGGCTCGTCCGAGAGGTCGATGACCGCCTGCGGAGCGTAGCGTGCGATCGCGGTGCGCAAGGCCTCCTCGGCGGAGGAAGCGAAGACGACGGGCACCCCGTACACATCCGGCTCGGAGGCGTCGACCTTCTCGGTCCCGCCGACGAACGCGGCCGCGACGATATCGAACTCCGCGCCGAGAGCGGCGAGCGCAGCACGGACGACCGGCGGATAGTGCTCGCCATCGATGAGCGCGACAACCGTGCTCACAGCGCATCGCCTCCCGACGCGGGATGCCACAGACAGTCGCGCCGCGCTGATCGCTCGAAGTCCGCCACCGGCTCTGGATCGCCGAACGGGTGCTTGAGGATGATCCGCACGCGGTCGGGATAGATCTCGATGATGTTGTACGACGCCTGCGTGTTGCCGCGAAGTCGATACGAGCAGGCGGTGCCGGCGTTCACGACGACCATGTCCTCGAGACGCCAGACGTGCGGCACGTGCTTATGGCCGCAGAGGACCATGTCGCACCCGGTCGACGTGAGCACGCGCAACAGGTCCCCGGCGTCGAAGACGATGTTGCGCTCGCGACCTGTGCCCGGGACCGGCAGCAGGTGATGGTGCAGGCAGACGATCTTGAACTCGTCGGGATTCGAGAAGCGCTCCTCGATCCAGCGGTAGCGTTCGCGACCCACGCGCCCGCTATCGAGGTCCGGCTCGGAAGAGTCGATGCCAAGGATGCGCACGCCGGAAAGCAGCAGCTCTGTGGAGCGTGCCCCGAAAAGCTCCTCGAAATGCATGTCCCCCACGTTGCGTGCGTCGTGGTTGCCGGGAAGCACCATCGTGCGCTCCACGCCCATGCGCGATATGAGATTTCTCGCGGTCTTGAACTCCTGGCGGAACCCCATATCCGTGAGGTCCCCGGTAACGACGAGCACATCCGGGTGAAGGTCGTTCACCTCGTCGACGACACGGGTAGCGAGGCTCGGTATGTGGTACTGCGAGCCGCAGTGCAGGTCCGAGACCTGCGCGATGACGAGTGGTTTGACGTCGCTCATGGGAATCTCCGGCCGACGACGGGGGACCGTGGCGTATGCAAGAACAAGGGGGACGCTGCTATTGTTCCCAGATAACGACCGTTCACGTCAAGTGCCCGCGCACGCACCATGCCGCTATGAGGCATCCTTCATTGGCCGAGAGAGGATCGCTTCCCTGAACACGGCGATGACGAGCCCAAGCACAAAGCCGAAGATGAGCGCACCGGCGATGGTCGCTCCCCGGCGGTGCACCGGCGAGACATCGCTTGTTGTCAGGTTGCCGTTGTAGTAGTAGGCATTGCGCAGCGTACGGAGGGCAAGCGTGTCTTCGTACAGTCGCATGCGCATCTCCCACTCCGTGCCTGCCGCCAACAGCTCGAACGACGAACTTGCGTTTCTGCCTGCCTCGGACTGGATCCTCAGCACCTCTTTCATCGCGCGCTGCGTCTCTGTCACGCGGCGTTGGAGGTCCCAGATCTCCTTGCCGCCGATCACGCTGACGCGCTCGGCCGCATAGCCGGCAGCGGTCGTGGCCACTCTTGACGCAAGCGCCTTGTCGGTGGAGCGAAAGGTGATGATGAGCTGGCTCTGCGGGTCGGCGCGCGTGGAGGACTTGAGCCCGGCGGCGACCGTGTCGCTCGGCACGACGGCCCGGCTTGCGACCTCCGACGAGAAGGCGTTACTCGCGAGCTCGCGAATCATGTCGTCCGGCTTCGGTAGATCGGGAAACTTGGCCACTGTGGGAGCGTCGATGATCACGATGGCGCGTCCCTCATACAGCGCAGCCGGGCTGGCCGAGGACAGAGCGAGCGCGATGCCTCCCGCGAGGACCGTGATCGCGACCGGGATCCACCACTCCCGGCGCACCGCCTCGAGGAACGTGGGGTGGGTATGCTCAGACACCGGAGACCTCCTCGTTATGGACCGACACGGCTGCGAGAAGCGCCAGGAACAGCCAGAGGTACTCGAAGAACAGATAGTACTGGAAGAATGACTCGACCACCAAGGCGATGGCCGCCACCAGCACCGCCGCGCTCACGCCCGGATAGCCGCGCCGATGGATCCGCAGCCATGCGATGCCGATGCCGACGACGATCATCATCTCGGCAAGCAGGCCGAGCAGCCCCATCTCCACCCACAGTGCGAGGAAAAGCTGATGCGGGTGGAGGATGCGCGGAAGCGAACCCGGCTGCCGGTAAGGCGGGTATGCGAGCTCGAATGCCCCCAGCCCGGTACCGCCGAGCCAGTACTGCCCCAGCATCTCGACGCTCGAGACGACCATCAGGTAGCGGGTTGAAAGCGAACCGGTCGATTGGGGCTGGAACAGGGTGGCCACACGATCGGTGATCGACGACGGCAGGAACGGGACGGCCGCGATGGCAAGGACGAGCACCGCGATGATGAGCTTGCCGCGTCTGCCCGCAGGTGCCGTGAGCAGCACGAGAACGGCACCGGCGCCGAAGCCGACCCACGCCGTGCGCGAGTACGTCGCAAGCATGCCTGCGGCGGTGATCGCACCCGGGACCACCCACACGAGCGCCTCGCGCCACGAGCGGGCACGGACCAGCATCGCCGCGCAGACCAGTGCCGCCGCCGAGAGGTAGCCCGCGAAGAAGTTCGGGTCGAGGAAGAACGCCGCGGGCCGGATGAGCAGCGCCGAGGACTCCAGCCCCTGCGTCGCGATCGTGCCGATACCAAGCCCGGGCATCAGGTACTGGACCGCCTCCACGCCAACGAGCGCGACGGCGACCCACACGAGCACGGTCACCAGCGACCTCGCGCCCTGAGGCGTTGATGCCCGCCACATCACGACCATCGCCAGCAGCAGTAAGACGAGGAGCCGGAACGTGTCGAGCACGGTCGTCGCCGGTGCCAGCGACGCGACCAGCGAGCCCAGGCCCGCCACGACGAGCAGGCCGAGTCCGCCGAGAAGCGGCGTCGCCCTGGGAAGCGCTTCACGACGGTCGCGAACCACGCGCGCGAGCCAGCCCACGATGGTCCCGGCCGTGAGAACGTGTGCCGCAGTGAATGGCGCGCTTGCCGGACCCAGTGTGCCGAAGTCGAAAAGCGGGATCGCGATCAGCAGCAGCACGAGACCCACATGAGGGCTCACCAACGCCGTCGTCACCAGAACGACCGCGATCGTGCCCGACAGGAGCACGTCGGGCCCGGGCCACTGCAGGCCAGCGTACGACAGGTACGCCGCAAGCACAGCGGCGACCGCGCCCGCAAGCGCGAGCGCGACCTCGCGCAACCCGGGCCTGCGCGCTCCGCGTCCCGCCTGCGCCGTCATCCCCGCCACCTCACGTCTCCCGGCATCAGCGAACCGTGGCCCCACCACGGTCGATCCCGAGCGCGAAGGACCGCCGTCCGGGCAGCCCGGTCAGGCGAAAGAGCACGCTATCGGCAGCCTGAAGCGCCGCGTCATCGCTCCCGGCCGCCACGAGGCCAAGAACCGTCGGTCCGGCCCCCGAAAGCACCGCACCCGTCGCCCCTGCCGAGACGAGCGCCTGTCGCGTTTCGGCGATATCCGGCACCAGCGCTTGGCGATACGGCTCGTGCAGCCGATCAGCCATGCCCGCGGCAATGAGCTCGCCGCGCCCAAGCGCGATGCCACACGCGAGCAGCCCCGCTCGGCCGACCGTGAAAGCGGCGTCCGCGTGGGGGACGGCCTTGGGAAGCGCCCTGCGGGCGTCGGCCGTGGGCAGCTCGGCCTCGCTCAGCGCGATGACCGCGGCAAGCCCGCCAGCGGGCTCGACGCGCGCCGCGCGCGGCACGTCGCCCTCGCGCCAACACAGCGTGAAGCCGCCGAAGATCGCGGCTGCGACGTTGTCGGGGTGGCCTTCAAGCTCGGCGGCAAGCTCGAAGATGCGCTCGCGAGGAAGCGCGCTCCCCGCGATGAGGTCGCCGAGCAGCAGCCCGCCTACGATCGCAGCGGCCGAGGAACCCAGGCCGCGGCCGATGGGGATGGCGTTCTCGCAGCTCAGGCGTGCCGCACCCGAATAGCCGACCTCGGCCAACAGCCGCCTCATCGCGCGCACGACCTCGTTCGTCTCATCGGTATGAAGCACACCCTCGCCCTCGCCGGTCACCTCTACGCTCCAGATCTCGGCGGACTCGGCTTCGAAGACGTCGTAAAGCGCAAGCGCAAGACCGAAGGCGTCGTAGCCTGGCCCCAGGTTCGCCGATGTTGCGGGAACGCGGACGCGCGCGACCACCGGACCGCTCACAATTCCTCGACGCGGATCGTCGCAGCGACGGCTTCGACCACGCCAAGCGCTCGTATCTGGGTGATGGCGGCCTGGAAGTCACGCTCGGCGGCGCGATGCGTGACCCACACGATCTCAGCACCGCCTTCGTCGTCCGTGCGCTTCTGGATGACCGAGGCGAGCGAGACGCCGTGTGCGCCGAAGATGCTCGCGACTGCGGCGAGCACGCCGGGTTCGTCGGCCACGGCGAGGCGCACGTAGTAGCCGGTCTCGAGTTCCCCGAGGTCGCGCACAGCGAGCTCCTCGTGACACGTGCAGCCCACAAGCGCAAGACAGCCGCTTTGGATGTGACGCGCGACTTCGATGACGTCGCCGACGACCGCAGAAGCTGCCGGCAGCGAGCCGGCGCCCTCGCCGAAAAACATCGTCTCCCCCACCGAGTCGCCGACCACGTAGATGGCGTTGTAGACGCCGGAGACCTTCGCGAGCGGGTGCTCCGAGCGAATCATCGTCGGATGCACGCGGACGTCGATCTCGCCCGCAACGCGCCGCGCAATCGCGATGAGCTTGATCACGTAGCCCATCTCGGCGGCGTACGCGATGTCGTCGGGCGCGATCGACCGGATACCCTCGGCGGGCACCTGGCTGAGCGTCACCCGCGAGTTGAACGCGATGGACGCGAGGATGGCGATCTTCGCGGCAGCATCCAGGCCGTCGACATCTGCGGTGGGGTCCGCCTCGGCGAACCCGCGTTCCTGCGCCTCCACAAGGGCGGCGTCGTAGTCGAGACCGTCCTCGGCCATGCGGGAGAGCATGTAGTTGGTGGTGCCGTTCACGATACCGTACACGGCCGTGATCTCGTTGCTCACGAGCGAGTGCTTGAGCGGCCCGATGATCGGGATGCCGCCGCCGACCGCCGCCTCGAACATGATGTCGACGGCGTTCGTGTCCGCCGCGTCCATGACCTCTCGGCCATTGCTTGCCATGAGCGCCTTATTCGCGGTGACGACGCTCTTGCCTGCCGAGAGTGCGCCGAGCACGACATCGCGGGCGACGCCGGTCCCGCCGATGAGTTCGATGACGACGTCCACGTCAGGATCGCCGAGCACGTCAGCCGCGTCAGTGGTGCATGCGTCGGCGGGAAGTCCGAGCTCGACGAAGCGCGCTTCGTTGCGATTGGCGAAACGCGTGAGCTCGATGTCCACACCGGCGCGCGTGGCGAAATCGGCCCGGTGACGGCGGAGGATGTCCACCACGCCGCCGCCGACGGTGCCAAGACCGATGAGACCGACCCGAACTGTACGCATGGGACCCTCCCGAACGTCGATTCACGCCGCGCACTCGCCGCGCGGTCTACACATTGTAGCCGAGAGCGCTGACAGAGCATGAGAGAACACTCGCTGAGGTCTCACGGCACGCTCATGACGCTTCGGTTGATTGACAGAGTCAGTGCAACGACCGAGCCCACCTGATCACTTGCCACACTTAGTGCAAGAATTCGCTGCTCAGGGGTCGGTTCCTGTGCTGCGGCGGAGGGCGAGCTGCCCCTGCAGGGCGGCTCGCGTGGCGGGTGCCGCGGTTCTCCGGGCATAGCAAGCCAAGCCCTCCTCAGCGTCTCTGCCAGAGTAAGTGCAAGGGCCCGCTCGGTTCGTCTTTGGTCCGTCGTACGTCATTCCGGCGGCCGTGGGG
>JAJFTE010000031.1 GCA_021373175.1 Actinomycetes bacterium | reverse complement strand
TCGATTCGAAGACCGGCGAGATCCTCAAGGATGCCGGCGAGTACCTGACCTCAGACGCCGACATCAAACGCCTGACCGACGCCGGTGTCGAAACTGTTGAGGCGCGTACTGTCATGACGTGTCACGCGAAGCACGGTATCTGCCAGAAGTGCTATGGATGGGATCTTGCCGCGGGCCGCGTGGTCGATATCGGCACCGCGGTGGGCATCATCGCCGCCCAGTCCATCGGCGAGCCAGGCACGCAGCTCACCATGCGCACTTTCCACACCGGCGGTGTTGCGGGCGAGGACATCACACACGGCTTGCCGCGTGTCACAGAGCTCTTCGAGGCCAGAAAGCCAAAGGGTCAGGCACTCCTTGCGGAGATCACCGGCGCGCTCGCGATCGAGGAAGAGGAGAAGACCCGCAAGTTCACGGTGACGGATGAGAGCGGGCACGAGAAGTCATACACGGTCTCCCGCCGCGCGCGTTTGCGCCCCGGCATCCTGAGTGGCATGACCGTCGAGGCCGGCACTCAGCTCACTGAAGGCTCGGTCAATCCGCACGATCTGCTCGTCCTGCGCGGTCCGAAGGCGGTCCATGCGTACATCGTACGTGAGGTGCAGGAAGTCTATGCGAGCCAGGGAGTCGATATCAACGATAAGCACATCGAGGTCATCGCGCGCCAGATGATGCGCAAGATCTCGGTGACCGAGGCCGGCGACACCACATTCCTGCCTGGGCAGCTCGCGGATAGATTCGTATTCGCCGATGAGAACGAGCGCGTCATCGCCGATGGCGGCGAGCCCGCGATGGGCCAGTCAGTCCTGCTCGGCATCACCAAGGCATCGCTCGCTACTGACAGCTTCCTGTCGGCAGCGTCCTTCCAGGAGACGACACGCGTTCTCACCGATGCTGCCATCGCCGGCAAAGAAGACGAGTTGCTCGGCCTGAAGGAGAACGTCATCATCGGCAAGCTTATCCCGGCGGCTACCGGCATGAAGCGGTACCGTTCGGTGCAGCTGACGTACAAGGGCCGGACCGCCGAGTGGAACGCCGAGAAGGCCGCTGGTCCACTGCCAGAGTTCGCTCCAGAAGAGCTGCGCGAGATCGAGGCCATGCTTCCGGGCCCGTCCGCGATCGACACAGGTGGCTTGACGGATGAAGAAGCTGCGGCGTTCTTTGCCGACCTCGGCAATGTCGGCGAAGACGCAACGCTCGACGTGAGCGATTTCGCCGGTCATGTCTTCGACCCCGCCGAAGACCTCCTCGTGGGCTCGGAGACCGATGAGGCCGAGTCCGCGCCTACGGCGGAGTTCGAAGGTCAGTGTGAGGGAATCAAAGGCGACGGTGACCGTTGCACGAACCACGCGATCGAGGGCGCTCGTTACTGCGGGGTCCACTCGAAGCTGGCGCAGACGGACGGTCTGTGCAAGGCCGTACAGTCGAATGGACGCATGTGTGGGAACAAGGCCCGCGAGGGCAGCGATTACTGCGGCGTGCACGCCAAGCTCGAGTCAAACGTGTAGCTTCCAAGAAGCCTGAAGCGTGGGTGCCCGTCGGCTGAGGCCGTCGGGCACCCTGTACGAACGGCGCACTCAGTCCGGAATGAAGGGTGCGGCACGTGATGGACTGGATACGCCCGGGTGCGTGGTTTGACAGAGGCGTGGTGGTTTGCTAGAGTCCGACCTTGTGACTTTATGCTCGGCGAGTGTTCGTCGGGTGCGGAACATGTTCACGGATGACCCGAACCAAGGAGGGTGCGTTGCCCACCATCAATCAGTTGGTCCGCAAGGGCCGCAAACAGGCTGCCGACAAGACCAAGACGCCGGCGCTCAAAGCAAACCCGCAGAAGCGAGGCGTTTGCACGCGCGTGTATACGACGACCCCGAAGAAGCCGAACTCGGCACTGCGGAAGGTTGCGCGCGTGCGTCTGGTCAACCAGATGGAGATCACGGCGTACATTCCAGGTATCGGGCACAATCTGCAGGAACACTCAATCGTGCTCGTACGCGGAGGTCGTGTGAAGGACCTGCCGGGCGTGCGCTACAAGATCATCCGCGGTGCCCTTGACACGTCGGCCGTGACCAATCGCGCTCAGGCGCGCTCGCGCTACGGCGCGAAGAAGCCCAAGAAGTAGGCGAGCACCCGTGACCGACCCGCCTACAGTGAGCGGGTCGGCACTGTGAGTGGAGGAGTGACAGTATGCCCAGGCGTGCAGCAGCGCAGCGTCGCGAGGTCGTGCCGGATTCGGTCTACAATAATCGGCTCGTGACCCAGCTGATCAACAAGGTTCTCCTCGACGGCAAGAAGTCCGTCGCCGAGCGCATCGTGTATGGTGCGTTCGACATCGTCGAGAAGAAGACCAGCGGCGATCCGCTGGCTACCTTCAAGAAGGCTATGGACAATGTGCGCCCGACGCTTGAGGTCAAGCCGAAGCGCGTTGGTGGCGCGACATACCAGGTGCCGATCGAGGTCAACTCTCGCCGGTCGACCACGCTTGCGATCCGTTGGATCGTCGGCTTCTCGCGCAAGCGTCGTGAGAAGACCATGGCCGAGCGTCTCGCCGGTGAGATCATGGATGCCGCGAACAGCACCGGCGCCTCGGTGAAAAGGCGCGAGGACCTGTTCAAGATGGCCGAGTCCAACCGGGCATTCAGCCACTATCGCTGGTAGCAGCAAACCGAAGCAGGATAAGGACGAAGACACGCAATGGCACGTAAGCGATTCCCTCTCGCCAAGACCCGCAACATCGGGATCATGGCTCATATCGATGCCGGTAAGACCACGACGACCGAGCGCATCCTGTTCTACACGGGAAAGTCGCACAAGATCGGCGAGGTCCACGACGGTGCCGCGACAATGGACTGGATGGTTCAGGAGCAGGAGCGCGGCATCACGATCACGTCCGCCGCGACCACCTGTTTCTGGAAGGACCATCGTATCCAGATTATAGATACGCCCGGCCACGTGGACTTTACGGTCGAAGTTGAGCGTTCGCTGCGCGTCCTCGACGGGACCGTGGCTGTCTTCTGCGCCGTCGGAGGCGTCGAGCCCCAATCAGAGACGGTATGGCGTCAGGCGGACACATACGGTGTCCCGCGCATCGCTTACATCAACAAGATGGATCGGACGGGCGCGGACTTCATGAATGTCGTGCAGATGATGCGCGACCGGTTGAACACCCGGCCTGTGCTGCTTCAGTTGCCCATCGGTGCCGAGGACCAGTTCACCGGCATCGTCGACTTGGTCGCGATGAACGCCATTCGCTTCAACGAAGACGACAACGGCATCAACCCGACCATCGAAGAGATCCCTGCCGAGTATGCCGATGAGGCCGAGATGTACCGGCACGAGCTCCTTGAAGCGGCCGCCGAGTACGACGACGCCGTGCTTGAGAAGTTCCTCGGCGATGAGGCGATCAGCAGCGACGAGCTTGTGGCAGCCATACGCAAGGGCACGATCGATTGCGCCGTGACCCCGGTCACGTGCGGTGCCTCGTTCAAGAACAAAGGCGTCCAACCGCTTCTCGACGCGATTCTCGACTACCTGCCGTCGCCGCTGGACATTCCGGCGGTCAAGGGTATCGACCTGAGGACCGACACGGAAGCGGAGCGTCCCGCATCAGACGACGCGCCGTTCGCGGCGCTCGCGTTCAAGGTGATGACCGACCCGTATGTGGGCAAGCTCACGTACTTCCGCGTGTATTCGGGCAAGATGTCGTCCGGTTCCTATGTCCTGAACTCCACGAAGGGCCACAAGGAGCGTATCGGCCGTCTTCTGGAGATGCACGCCAACCATCGCGAGGATATCGACGAGGTCTTTGCCGGAGACATCGTCGCCGCGGTGGGGCTGAAGAACACGACCACTGGCGACACGCTCAGCTCGGAAGACGCTCCGATTCTGCTCGAGTCGATGGTGTTCCCTGATCCGGTCATCGACATCGCCATCGAACCGAAGACCAAGGCCGAGCAGGAGAAGCTCGGCACAGGCCTCGCGAAGCTGGCCGAGGAAGACCCGACGTTCCGGGTACGCACTGACGAGGATACCGGTCAGACGATCATCGCCGGCATGGGCGAGCTGCATCTTGAGGTCATCGTGGATCGCCTGATGCGTGAGTTTAAAGTTGAGGCGAACGTGGGCAAGCCGCAGGTCGCTTACCGCGAGACCGCCGGCAAACGGGTCGACGATGTCGATGTCAAGTATGCACGCCAGACTGGCGGTCACGGTCAGTACGGGCATGTTGTCATCAACGTGGTGCCACAGACCCCCGGTGATGGCTACGTGTTCGAGAGCAAGATCGTTGGCGGTTCGATTCCCAGGGAGTACATCCCCGCGGTTGACAAAGGTATCCAGGAGGCGATCACATCTGGCGTGCTCGCCGGGTATCCGGTGGTCGACATCAAGGTCGAACTCGTCGACGGCAGCTACCATGAAGTCGACTCGTCCGAAATGGCGTTCAAGATCGCCGGTTCGATGGCGATCAAGGAAGGTCTGCGCAAGGCGAGCCCGACACTCCTTGAGCCGATGATGGCCGTCGAAGTGAACACCCCGGAGGAGTTCATGGGCGACGTGATCGGTGACCTCTCAAGCCGTCGCGGCCATATCGAAGGCATGGAGCCGCGCGGCAACGCGCAGGTGATCCGAGCCAAGGTACCCCTGGCGAATATGTTCGGTTATGCGACGGATCTTCGCTCGCGCACGCAGGGCCGCGCGGCGTACACGATGCAATTCAAGGCCTACGAGCCTGTCCCGAAGACGGTCGCCGAAGAAATCGTGAGCAAGGTCCGCGGCTGACGCGGTCCCTTAAGAGAAGCAGGATAGAGAACAGATGGCGAAGCAGAAGTTCGAGCGCACGAAGCCGCACATGAACGTCGGCACCATCGGTCACGTCGACCATGGCAAGACGACGCTCACAGCTGCGATCACGAGGACGTTGGCCGAGAAGGGCTACGCCGACTTCACGCCGTTC
>JAJFTE010000030.1 GCA_021373175.1 Actinomycetes bacterium | reverse complement strand
CGGCGAAGCATCTCAAGGTCCGCGTTGTGTCCGGCGAAGGACGGCTTGCCGGCTCGCGGACGGTCGAGGTCGCGCTGCCCGACGGCGGGAGCGAGCGCATCGAGGGCGATGCCGTGATCCTCGCGACGGGTTCGAGCGTCTTTAAGCTGCCGAACATCGACCACGAGATGGAGGGCGTCTGGACGAGCGACGACGCGGTCTCGCTTGCCCAGATCCCCAGAGACATCCTCATCATCGGCGGCGGCGTCATCGGTGCCGAGTTCGCATGCGCCTATGCGGTCTTCGGCAGCAAGGTAACCGTCGTCGAGCTGATGGAGCAGGTGCTTCCGGGCAATGACAAGCGTGTGGCGAAGGCCATACAGGCTGCTCTTGAGGGCCTCGGCGTCACGTTCCTGCTCGGCGATGCGGTCGAGGGTGTGCAGCGCATCGGGGAGCGGATGCACGCCACGCTTCGGAGCGGGGCGATCGTTGAGAGCGATATCGTGATGTCGGCCGTTGGCCGCGTGCCAAACAGCGGAGGCTTCGGCTTCGAAGAGGCCGGGGTGGAGTTCGACCGGCGAGCCGTGAAGGTCGACGAGCATCTGCGCACGAATCTCCCGGGCGTCTACGCGGCCGGCGATCTCATCGGCGGCATGATGCTCGCACATGTGGCCGATGAAGAGGGTGCGGTGGCGGCCCGCAACGCGATGGTGGAACTCACCGGCAACGGGCATCTCGAGACGCTGCGCTACGACTGCATTCCCGCGTGCGTCTACACGTTTCCCGAGGTGGCGGTCGTCGGCAGCTCTCGCGACAGTGCGAAGGAGCGCGGTCTCGACGTGGTGCAGGCCGTCGCGAAGTTCGCCGCTAATGGCAAGGCGCTCGGCGAGGGTGAGGCCGACGGCTTCGTGCAGATCGTTGCCGAGCAGGGTACCGGTCGTATCGTCGGCTGCCAGATCGTGGGCCCGCACGCGGTCGAGACCATCCACGAGGTCGCGCTGGCGATGAGGCACGACATCACCGTGCGCCAGGTCGGCGAGATGGTGCATGCGCATCCCACCGTCTCCGAGGTCATCAAGATGGCGTGCGCGGACGCGACCGTTAAGTGCGGTTGCTAGTGCCGTACGAGCATGGAACGACCGCAAAACGAATGCCGGCCTGGATGAAGCGGCCGATCGCGCGCGAGGGCAGCTACGAAACGGTCAAGCAGCTCATGGACCGTCTCGAGCTGCACACCGTCTGCCAGTCCGCCAAATGTCCGAACCAGGGCGAATGCTTTGCCTCGGGAACCGCGACCTTCCTCATCATGGGCGACGCCTGCACTCGCGGTTGTCGCTTCTGCGCGGTGGATACGCGCCGGCCCGCTCCGCTCGACCCCGAGGAGCCGGCTCGGCTTGCCGAGGCGGTCGTCGCGCTTGGTGTCAAACACGCCGTCATCACGACCGTGACGCGCGACGACCTCTCTGATGGCGGCGCGGCGCACTTCGTCTCGGTCATCGCAGCTGTTCGCGAGGGATCGCCCGGCACGCGTATCGAGGTCCTCACGAGCGACTTTGCCGGACAGATGAAGAGCGTCGATACGGTTGCCGACGCTCGCCCGGACGTCTTCAACCACAACGTTGAGACGGTGCCGCGCCTGTACGCCGCGGTGCGCCCGGGCGCCGCGTACGAGCGCAGTCTGCGCCTGCTCGCGCGCGTGAAGGAGCACCACCCCGACATGCCCACGAAGTCGGGTCTCATGCTCGGACTGGGGGAGACGCACGACGAGGTCGTGGCTGTCATGCGCGACCTGCGCGTGGCAGGATGCGACATGCTCACGCTCGGGCAGTATCTGCGCCCGAGCGCACGGCACCTGCCGGTGGTCGCGTTCTTGCCGCCGGAGGAGTTCGACGCGCTCGCTGCCGAGGCCGACGCTCTCGGCTTCTCGGCAGTCGCAAGCGCGCCGTTCGCGCGCAGCAGCTATCATGCGGGCGAGCTGTCAGGCTTCGGGGCCTAGCTGCCGCCGAGCACGATCGGTATTCCCACCCGGTCGCGCCCGGCCTGCTTCGCCGAGTAGAGCGACTGATCGGCAGCCGCGAGCAGCCGGTCGGGGCTTCTCGGCGCCGATGCCGGCGGGTCGACCGCGATGGCACCGCCCGCGCTCACGCTGACCGGGATGCGGCGTCCCTCGGCGTCTCGCAGGTCGATGGCGCGCACCGTATTCACGATGCGCTTAAGGAGCGTCGCGAACTCGTGTGGCTCGGCCTCCGGGGCGATGATCGCGAACTCGTCACCGCCGTAGCGCACGACCAGGTCCGAGGAGCGGATGGCGGCCTTGAGCGCCTCCGCGACCGCACAGAGCGCCTGATCGCCGAAGGTGTGGCCACGGGCGTCGTTGAGATTCTTGAACAGGTCGATGTCGACGAGCGCGACGCCCAGCGGCCGTCCGTAGCGCGCCGACCATGCCGACCACTGCCTGAGATGCGTGTCGAGCGCGCGCCGATTGTGGATACCGGTGAGCGGGTCGCGCGTCGCGTAGACGGCAAGCGTCATATTGTCCTGCCACGTTCGGTTCAGGATGCCGGCGAGAAACACCGCGAGCGAGGCTTCCTCGTAGTGGTGCTCGATCGCTTCGATCAGCCGTTGCAGGTGCGCCGAGTACGCTTGGTGGAGACGGTCGGCGCGGGCAGGTTCGGTGAGATCGATCAGTTGGCCGAAGATGGGGTCGATCATGAAGAACTCGATGCGGGCGGCCGTGGCGAGCATCTCGTGATCGGAGGACTCCTCCAGCTTCTCGGGGAGTACGCTTTCGAGCTGTGCCTTCAGGCTGCGGAGCCGCTCGATAAGAGCATCGGTGTCGCTCACGATGTCGGGAAGCAGCCCGTTCTCCCACGCGCCGAGCAGGTCGTTCCACCAGCCGACGCGCGTTCCTTCCTCGGCGGACATCTTGTCGAAGGTCTCAGCGAGGTCGGCGTCATCGCAATGCGTCGCCATCACGCGATAGGCGTGTTGCGCCAGGAGATCCATCTCGATGCACAGTTCGAGTATCTCGCGCATGGATGTCCTTTCGTCGCTTCATACAGCATATCCCACAGATGCTGGTACCATTACCGCATGTCATACGAACCCAGGACATATCGCAGCGCGGTGAATGCCCCCGGCCTCGTGACGTTCGAGGTCGTGCATGCCGAGACCGACCTGCAGGTAAGCGCCATCCGAGACCTCGCGCCCGAGGCAGGCGCGCTGGTTCGCGCGCTCCGAGGCGAGCTCGAAGCGTACATCGCGGCCAACCCGCGTTTCGCGGAGAGCCACGTCCCGGTGGCCGTCACGTCGGCCGCGCCCGTCGTGGTGCGCGCGATGGCGGATGCTGCCCGCATCGCGGGCGTCGGTCCGATGGCTGCGGTCGCGGGCGCCTTCGCCGAGGCGGTCGCCCGTGGCCTGGCACCCGCGTCACGCGAGGTGATCGTGGAAAACGGCGGCGATCTGTTCTTGCTCGGCACGCACGAGCGCACGGTGCTGCTCTTCGCGGGCGACTCACCGCTCTCCGAGCGCGTAGCGTTGATGGTGTCCTCGGCTCTGCAACCGGTGGCGGTCTGTACGTCTTCGGCGAAGGTGGGTCCAAGCCTCAGCTACGGCAGCGCGCACGCGGTCACGATCCTTTCGGCAAGCGGCGCGCTTGCCGACGCCGCCGCAAGCGCGGTCGGCAACATCGTGCACGGACCGGAGGACATACCGGCGGGACTTGAGCGCGCGAAGGGCATCCCGGGGGTTCTCGGCGCTGTCATCATCGCGGAAGACCGCATCGGCGCAATGGGGATCGCGCGGCTGGCGGCCGTATCGCGCGGGTAGGATACAGACGGGCCGACGTGCGTGAGACGAAAGGGGCGAGATGGATAGCATCGACGAGCTGGACCTTCGGGAGGCCGAGTACCGCATCAAGCTCTACGAGGAGTACCGCGGCGCTGCCGGCGTCTTCAACTACTACATCGAGACCGAGCTTCGAGCGTACCTTGCCAATGACGTGGTGGTCGAACCGGTGACGGGCCCCGGTGGCGTGTACTTCAAGGTGACGCTCACCGACGTGTGGATCTACGAGGCCGAGCGGACCAATCGCTTCGTGCCTGAGACCGTCATCTACTCGGTCAACGACGTGCACGTGCAATAGCTCAAAGCCGAGGGCG
>JAJFTE010000028.1 GCA_021373175.1 Actinomycetes bacterium | reverse complement strand
CCGCGGTGCCTTCAAAGTGACGACCCACGCCGACGGTCGAGCGGACAGGCCCGGGCTGGTCATTCAGTCTTGGGGACGGCATTCCCGAGACCGAGTAGGTCTCGGAATCCTCTAACATTGCGTCTAATATCCGCCCGAAATCTAAGCGATTCTGCCCACTTCAAGGGGTTGCCCCCACAAGGGCATGAACCCCCAGAAATCCTGACATTTGCCCAGTTCCGCCCCTGTGCTAATATTCTCAGACGCACCACACGCGGGTGTGGCGGAATGGCAGACGCGCATGGTTCAGGTCCATGTGGGGGCAACCCCGTGAAGGTTCAACTCCTTTCACCCGCACCATACACAGACCGCAGGAGCCCTGTCCGATGAGGACGGGGCTCCTGATGCTTACGCGACGTCTTGTTCATGGCGTGTTCTACGAGGCCGGAACCACCACGGGCTCGACGGTCGGGGTGGGCTCGACGGTACCCGCCGCTTTTCGGAATCTGTTCCTTTGCCGGCGTCATCCAGGGAGCCATATGCGTCTTCCTCGACCAGCCCCTTGAAGGCATCCAGGGCATCGCTCACGCGCGTGCTCATCCAGTCGGCGATCTCCTGGGGGTCTCCGTCCCAGGCTTCTGGGTCGTAGTCGAGTTGATAGTGCACTTTGGTCTGGTTCGTTCCGATCTTCTCAAAGGTGACCTTACCGGTCTCGCGACCGTCGCGGGCCTCCCAGGAGACGCTTTGCTCGGGGATATGCTCGACCATGTCGGCGTCCCATTCGATGATGTCGTCTTCGATCACGGCGACCCAGTGCAGGCTATCGTCCGGCAGCACGTCTACGCGTTCCACGACCTCCATGAACGTTGGGAAGTCTTCGAACGCGGTCCACGCGTCGTAGACATCACGGATGTCGGCATTGACCTCGATGCTCTTGTCGACGAACTCCATCTTGTTCTCCTTCCGTAGGGCTTGTGCTGCATTCATTCCCCCCAAGTGCGCGCGACACACACGCGCCCGAGATCATTGATGCTCTCCTGCCGGCGCGCTTCCGTGTACACTCGTGTTCGTCATCAAGAGGCGCACGACCTGATCGGGGGAGCGTGAACGCAGTGGTCAGCTTTATCGGTACCGCCGGAGCGGTGATCTTCGGGCTGTTCGTCCTGTTCTGGGTGCTTTGGTTCCTGCTCGGCGTGCGTATCATCCGCTCCGACCGCGTGGGCATTATCGAGAAATGGTGGTCGCCCAAGGGTTCGCTCAAGGACAACATCATCGCGCTCAAGGGTGAAGCGGGTTACCAGCCGCAAGTGCTGCGAGGCGGAGTCCACTTCCGTACGCCGCTCATGTTCCGCGTGCACGTGATGCCGCTCATAACCATCCCGCAGGGCAAGATCGGCTACGTGTTCTCGCGAGATGGCGAACCGCTCGAGCCCGAGCAGACGCTGGCGCGCCTGGTGGACTGCAACTACTTCCAGGACGTGCAGGCGTTCTTCGCAAACGGCGGTCAACGCGGTCCGCAGCGCGCGATCCTGCGCGAAGGCACGTACGCGTTCAACCTCGCGCAGTTCGTCGTCATCACGGAGACTCGCACGTTCTACCTGCCGATGGGCAGCAAGGAAGAGGACACGACCATCGAGTCGATGGCCACCTACCTGCACAGCCTGGGCGGGTTCGACCCCGTCATCATCAGGGGCGCCGATGACCGTACCGGTATCGTCACGATCCATGACGGTCCGTCGCTCCCGATGGGCGACATCATCGCGCCCGCCGTCGGTGACAAGGCGGCCGATCCCAACTATCACAACAACTTCCAGAATCCCGAGAAGTTCCTTGCAGCAGGCGGCTTCCGTGGACGCCAATACCAGGTGCTGACCGAAGGAACGTACTTCATCAACCGGCTGTTCGGTACCGTCGAGGTCATCCCGAAGATCACGGTCCCCGTCGGCTTCGCGGGCGTTGTCGTAAGCTATATCGGCCCCAAGGGCACGGACACGTCGGGCGAGGAGTATCGCCACGGGGAACTCGTCGCTCCCGGCAATCGCGGCGTCTGGAACGAGGCGCTGCTGCCGGGCAAGTACGCCTTCAACACCTACGACGGGTCGATCGTGATGGTTCCCACCACCAACATCATCCTCAAGTGGGTGCGCGGCGAGACCGGCGAGCACCACTACGACGAGAACCTGGCCGAGGTGAACCTCATCACCAAGGATGCGTTCGAGCCGCTGCTGCCGCTTTCGGTGGTCATCCACATCGACTACAAGAAGGCGCCGCTCGTGATCCAGCGCTTCGGCGACATCAAGATGCTCGTCAACCAGACGCTGGACCCGATGGTCTCGGCGTACTTCAAGAACATCGGCCAGACCAAGACGATCATCGAGCTCATCCAGCAGCGCTCCGAGATTCAGAAGAACTCGTCGGTGGAGATGCAGGAGAAGTTCGGCCACTACAACCTCGAACTCGAAGAGGTCCTTATCGGCACGCCGCATTCCGCGCCCGGTGACGACAAGATCGAGACGATCCTCATGCAGCTCCGCGACCGGCAGATCGCGTACGAGAAGCTGGAGACCTTTGAGAAGCAGCGCATCGCCGCCGACAAGGAGCGCGAACTCAAAGAAGCGCAGTCGATCGCCGAGCAGCAGACGGCCCTCACGCAGTCGCAGATCAACATCCAGGTGCAGGAGAACCAGGCGCGTGCCGACCTGCAGCGTGCCGTCCAGGACGCCGAGCGCGTCCGGACGCTCGCGAAAGCCGACGCCGACCGTGTGAAGACGCTTGCCGACGGCGACGCCGAGAAGGTCAAGCTCATGGCGGGGGCCGATGCCCAGAAGGTCGAGATGATGGCTCAGGCCGACGCGACCCGCGTGAAGAAGATCGGCGAGGCAGACGCCCTGCGCGTGAAACTCATCGCCCAGGCGGATGCCGAGAAGGAAGCCAAGGTCGGCGTGGGCAAGGCCATCGCCATTGACGAGCAGGTCAAGGCGTACGGCGGCCCGCAGCTGCAGCTCATGCAGGACGTCATGACCAAGCTCGCAACGGCGATCGAGACGTCCAAGGTCCCGATCGTGCCGAGCACGGTTGTGAACATGGGCTCCAGCGAAGGTGGCGGCGACGCCGCGAACATGAACGCGTTCGGACTGCTCATGTCGCTCATGGCCACCGACAAGCTCGGCGAGTTCACCGCGGCGGCAGAGCGTGTGGCCGATCCCGCGCAGGCCGAGATGGTCGCCTCAATCAAGCAGCAGCTGCGCGATCAAGCGGCCGCCGCCGCTGCCACCGACAGCCCGGCGGCGAAGTCCGCGCCGGACGCCGAGGTCTAGCGGCGCGCGTAGCACTCCCGATCCAAAGGGTCCCGCTTCGGCGGGACCCTTTGGCGCCGCGCCGACACTCCCGGGAGCGAATGGTGCGGCCGTTCATCGGCATGGGGCAGGGAAAGCGACCCTGCGCGTCGAAGCAACCAAACAAGGCCACGCGGGGCAAGACCCGCACGATGTCGCGCTACGCTTCCTGGAGGTCTTCTCATGTTCTCGGAGCGAACTATCACTGCCGCATTGCGGCTGCTCAACAAGAGCTACCTGTTCACAGAGTCCGTAGACCTTGAGCGCCTCCCGGGACCCATCGAGGGACACGGCTACACGCTCTATGCCCATGTGCCATTCTGCGAGCGGCTTTGCCCGTACTGCTCGTTCAACCGGTTCCTCTTTCACGAGCAGCGCGCGCGTTCGTACTTCGAGCTGCTGCGTGACGAGATGCGAATGGTCGCGGACCTGGGGTACGACTTCGCGTCGCTTTATATCGGCGGCGGCACGCCGACGATCCTCACCGAGGAACTGTGCGAAACCATCGATCTGGCACGCTCGCTCTTTCCTGGCATCGACGAGGTCTCTGCCGAGACCAGCCCGAACCATCTGACCGAAGACACGATGGCCCTTCTCAAGGATCGGGTGCAGCGGCTCTCGGTGGGCGTCCAATCGTTTGACGACGTCCTCCTGCAACAGATGGCCCGCTACGAGAAGTATGGCTGCGGCCAAGAGGTCTTCGAGACGGTGCAAAACGCCGCTGGTCACTTCCATTCCTTGAATGTGGATATGATCTTCAACTTTCCCAGCCAGACACGCTCGATGTTGGAGCACGACATCGAGATGGTGCGCGCCACGGGCGCCAACCAGACGACGTTCTACCCGCTCATGGCTTCTCCCAAGATGCGTGGGGAACTTGCCCGCACCATCGGTCAGATCGATTACACCCGAGAGGTCGAGTTCTACCGTAGGATCTGCGATGGGCTCGCGCCCGAGTTCGAGAATTCCTCGGCATGGACGTTCTCAAAGGATAAGAGCTCGATGATCGACGAGTACATCGTGGATTACGAGGAGTACGTCGGCATCGGATCCGGCGCGATGTCCTTCCTGGACGGCCGCGTTTACCACAACACATTCTCGCTTCACGACTACGCGCGCCGTATCGGCGATGGCCGCATGTCGGTGACCAAAGCCGGGCACCCGTACAACCGGCGCGCCCGGATGCGCTACCGTTTCGTGACCGGCCTCTTCGGCTTGCGGCTCGATAAGGACAACTTCCGCAGAGACTTCGGGGTCCCGATCGAGCTTGGCCTGCCTGCCGAGATGGCGTTCATGCACCTTGCGGGAGGTATCGCTTCCGATGACGGCCACGCAGTCACGCTCACGGACAAAGGGCGGTATCTGCTGCTGGTCATGATGCGGGAAACGTTGGCCTGCTCCAACGACGTTCGCGACCACGAGCGCACGCTGCTACCGGCTGACGAGAAGATGCTCCTCTTCGACGACAAGCCTTCGTGCGGAGCCCCGGTACCCGCCGAGGAGTGTCTCGCGCCAAGCTAGCGATAGTTAAGCACCGTGCCGGCACTCGGAGCAGCACGGGAACGATGAACGGCAGCGCCACATCTTCCGCGTGATCGCGGGTGGCACGCTACTGACGGCGATCGCGCTCACGGCGGCAGGGTTGGTGGAACGCATCGCGGCTCGCTCGGCTGTTTGCACGCCATTGGGCGTATCATGGCGATGTGCCGAGGAAATATCGCGAAAGGATTCACGCCATGCTCGAAGTCGAAGAACCGCTCGAATTCAGTGAGGGCTTCTCCACCGAGCACGCTTTGCGCATGTTGGACTTCTACTCCAAGACCCTTCAGTCGCTCGGCTACACGGCTCAGCCATATCCTGAGACCGATGAACGCCTGGGCGGAAGGAAGTTCGAGACGCCGAAGTTCGAGACGCTGTGCCACGCGTTGTGGATGTGCGATAAGACGCGGGAGTTCCTGCGTGCCGGGCGTTTCGCGAAGGTGTATCGCTGGATCGGCATGACACAGGGCATCCTGTTCATGAATGGCGTGTTCAGCATCGAAGAGCTCAAGGAACACAACCGGTTCCGGATTCCCGACGCCGTCCCGTACCGAGGTCGCACCTAAGCGCAGGGAGCATGACGTGGACGCTTTCTCGCCGATACGAGGGAAATGCCAGTACTGGCGTGAGCAGCAGAACGTCGACGACATCTACGACACGTCGATAAAGAAGGACGAAAAGCGCATCGTCTGTACGTGCTTCGTCGAAGGCGACATGTGGCTCATGCAATCGAAGGAACTCCCTCCCGACTGTCCAAAGCGCTACAAATGCCGCTACTACGTGCCAGCCGGATAGGCTGGCCCAGGGGCTAGGGCTAGGTATACGGCCCCACGACTTTTACCTGGTACCCAATGCCATTGCAGCCGGGGCAGGTGCGATGTTTCTTGTCCCCGGTAGACACGGTGACCGCGACCACCTTGTTGCCTTTGCAGATCGGGCATGTTTCCTTTCTGACCATCTCGCATCTCCTGACACAGGGTGCCGAGGATGGTTAATAGATGCTGAGGCAAGATTAGCATAAATGAAGGCCCGCGTGTCTGTGTCCGCGAGCCTTCAGCAATCTTGACGTTGAACGTTCTACATGGAGTCCTTGGCGGTCTCGAAAAGCGCGTCGTCGATCTGGCGCCTGAGCGCGGGCGGTAGCCCGGGTATGTCAAGATCGAGGAATCCGCGGGTGATCATCGAGATGGCCTCATCCTTCGGGATGCCGCGGCTCATCAGGTAGAAGACCTCTTCGGCGGCTATCGGGGAGATGGCGGCCTCGTGGCTGAGCTCGGCGCCGGGCGCGCCTTCGCTTACCAGATCCGGGATCGCCCATTGTGTGGACTCGTCGGACTGCACCATCCCGCGGCAGTCGAGGTGCGCCTTGCAGTCGTTCGTGCGGCCGATCAGCCTCCCGCGACTGTACACGATGGAGCGGCCGCGAGTGACGGTGCGGGCGACCGCCTCCGAGCGAGACCCTTCGCCCTCCATGATCGACTCCGAACCGATGTCGATGGTGCTGTCCGCCAGGCCGTAGACGATCGAGTTGAACACCGCGCGCGAGCGGTCGCCCACGAGCCGAGCGGAGGGGAAGCTCTGAATGGACTTCACCGGCTTCATCAACACGTAGTTGTTCACGTACGTGGCATCTTCTTCAACGATGATCGCCGTGCGTGGGCGCACATCGAACTCCTCGGCCCAGTTGTGGATCATCGTGAACGTGAGCTTGGCGCCCTTCCCCACGTAGAATTCCGAGATGCCCGCGTGGAGGCCCTGGCGCACCTTGG
>JAJFTE010000144.1 GCA_021373175.1 Actinomycetes bacterium | reverse complement strand
GGTGAGAAGCAGCGGGCCGTTCACGGCACCCGCAAGCGCAGCTCCGCCCAGTGCGTCCGGGAACGTCTCGCCTGTCGCGACGACAACCGTCGCAGCCGAGCCGAACTTCTTGGACGCTTCGACAGCGGTCAGATAGCGATCAGTGCCTTGGATCTCTGTGTACTCGACGGGCGACGGGGCCGGTGAGCCAGCTTCATTGTTCACCAGATACTCGCGCAGCCCTGTACCAGCGCCGAGCGTGAACGCGACCTGTGATTTCAGGAGCATCTCACCCACGCCGTTGCGTCCCGCCGGCCACATGTAGTCTGCCGAGGGATCCGCGCCGACTTTGGCGAATCGGCCGTGGGTGGTCTCTCCATACGATAGTTCGTGACACGACGTACATATCTGCTGACCTGCATACTTCATTCCGTATTCATTCTGCAGAACAGCAAAGGCTGTGCTCGGGATGGCCAACACCGCGGCCAGAGCCACCGCACACGAAAACGCCAGAACACGAGTTCTGTGCATCATCTTCCCCTCCAGGCTGAATAGGACTGAACCGCTCCACGCTGTGCAGCGGACAGCTCGTCACATCTCGCCAGGCACCACCTCCCCTCCACAGCCGTCGTGGTCCGCACGCCTACGCGAAGATACCGTGGGCTGTGCAATGGCCGCATGTCTCCCGTCCCACGAGAACCCTCGGCTAACGCTCTATGCGACGCGCGGCCTCGCAGCGCTCTCTCATTACCAGCACGCCGTGTCTCAAGGAACCCGCACGGCGTAGGTTATCACATCTCAATGCATCGCAAACAGGTTCCTAACGCACCAAGGAACCTTCCCAAACCGGGACATTGACCAAACCGGTGGACAACCCCTTCAGCGAAGTCGGTGAGGCGCATGCGCGAGGCACCCTGAAGGCGTACGCCGAGGTCGGGACCTTCCCGGTCAACACGCGCCGATTTCAGAGTCCGTCAATGAGAGGGCCCGGCGGCCAACAGGTCCTTGACGACCTTCGGATCCTGCAACGTCGATATATCGCCAAACGAGTCCATGTCCGTTTCTCCCGCAGCGATCTTGCGCAGTATCCGCCGCATGATCTTGCCCGAGCGTGTCTTTGGCAGATCGTGCGCGAACTGGATGACATCCGGTTGTGCGATCGGCCCGATGACCTTGCGCACATGCCCCTTGAGGATCGTCGCCAGGTCGTCGCCCGGCAGCTGTCCGTCCCGCAAGACCACGTAGGCGTGGATGCCTTCGCCCTTCACGGGATGCGGGAACCCGACGACCGCCGCCTCGCTCACCGCGTCATGGCTCACGAGCGCGCTCTCGATCTCTGCGGTGCCAAGGCGGTGTCCGCTCACGTTGATGACGTCGTCCACCCGGCCGAGAAGCCAGTAGTCGCCGTCCGCGTCGACGCGAGCGCCGTCTCCGCTGAAGTAGCTGCCCGGGAAGCGCTCGAAGTAGACCTCGCGCATGCGCTTGTGACCCGGGTCGCCCCAGGTCCCACGCAACATGCCGGGCCACGGCCGTTTCACGGTGAGGTAGCCTCCCTCGCCCGGCTCGGCCCGGCTGCCATCCTCTCGGACGACCTCGGGCTCGATGCCGAAGAACGGCCAGCTTGCCGATCCCGGCTTAAGCGGCGTGGCGCCCGGGAAGGGCGTGATCAGGAAGCCGCCTGTCTCCGTTTGCCAGTAGGTGTCGACGATCGGCACCTCGCCACGACCGATCGTGTCCTGGTACCAGGTCCAGACTTCAGGGTTGATGGGTTCGCCGACCGTGCCAAGCAGCCGAAGCGACGAGAGGTCGTAGCGCTCGGGCCAGCCAGCGCCGTGACGCATGAGGGCGCGTATCGCGGTTGGCGCCGTGTAGAAGATGTTCACGCGGTACTTCTCGATGACAGCCCAAAAACGACCAGGATCGGGATAGGTGGGCACACCCTCGAACATGAGCGTCGTCGCGCCCTCGGCAAGCGGACCGTAGACGATATAGCTGTGACCGGTCACCCAGCCGATGTCGGCGGTACACCAGTACACGTCCTCGTCGCGGTAGTCCATTACCGTCTTGAACGTGAGCGCGGTGTAGAGCAGGTAGCCCGCGGTCGTGTGCAGCACGCCCTTCGGCTTGCCAGTGGAACCGGAGGTATACAGGATGAAAAGCGGATCCTCGGCATCCATCGCAACAGGCTCGCACACCTTGCGGACCTCGGGCGCGCTGATCTCTTGGTGCCACCACGTGTCACGCCCCGGTTCCATGTCCACGTCGCCCGCACCGCGCTTCACGACCACGCACGCCTCCACGCTGGGGCACTCGAACAGCGCCTCGTCTGCCGCGGCCTTGAGCGGGACTTTGCGGCCGCCGCGAATGCCTTCGTCGGACGTGATGAGCAGCTTTGCCGAGCAGTCCTGGATCCGCTCGCGCAGCGCGCTTGCCGAGAACCCGCCGAACACCACCGAGTGGATGGCGCCGATGCGCGCGCAGGCAAGCATGGCGATCGGGAGCTCAGGAATCATCGGCAGATAGATCGCGACACGGTCGCCGCGCTCGATGCCCTTCTTCTTGAGCACGTTCGCGAACTTGGAGACCTCGTAGTGCAGCTGCTGATAGGTGAACGTGCGGGACGAGCCATCGTCGCCCTCCCAGATGAGCGCCGCCTTGTTGCGCCGCCACGTGCCGAGGTGCCGGTCGAGGCAGTTCGCGCTGACATTGAGCTTTCCGCCAGCGAACCACGTGTAGTCGAGCGCATCGAAACCGCCAGCGTGCACCGTCGTAAACGGCGTCATCCACGCGAGCTTCTCTCGCGCGACATCGCCCCAGAACCCGTCCGGGTCCTCCAGAGAACGACGATACATCTCGGCGTATGCGTCTCGCCCCGGGATGACGGCCTTCTCAGCAAAATCCACGCGCGGTGCCACGATCCTGCCCTCACCGCTCAGCGCCTCGATGCCACGGTCCAGCTGCTCGTCGGGCATGCGTAACCTCCGTTCGTCGGCTTGCTCGGTCTTTTCCCGTTTCAGCACTACAAAGCTCGCTGCCGACGTGGCACGATGAAGGTTGCCTCATTCGCATGGTCAGGGGAATGCGTGCTCGCTCGCAAGTACGACAGTCTGAGGAACCGTCTCGCCAATCTGGGCAGTGCGCTCGTCGCATACTCAGGTGGGGTCGACTCCACGCTCGTCGCCTTCGCAGCGCACGCGGTACTCGGCGAAAACTGCCTCGCCCTGCTCGCGACCTCGGACGTCCGCACTGCCAACGAGGTCGAAGACGCGCGAAGGACTGCGGCTCAGCTCGGCTTCCGGCTGCACGAAGTGGACACGTACGAGCTCTCCGACCCACGTTTCCTCCTCAACCCTCCTGATCGCTGCTACTACTGCAAGTCGGAGATGTTCGGACTGTTTCGCACGGTCGCGAACGCCCGCGGGATCAAGTGGGTGCTCGACGGCAGTAACGCCGACGACGTCGCTGACCATCGGCCGGGTCGCAAGGCGGCGGTCGAGTATGGGGTCGTAAGCCCGTTGCTCGAAGTCGGCCTTCATAAGGCCGAGATCCGCGAGCTGTCCCACATGCTCGACCTTCCGACATGGGACAAGCCGTCGATGGCCTGCCTCGCAAGCCGATTCCCCTACGGCGTGCCCATCACCGACGAGGGGCTCGAGCGCGTTCGCCGTGCCGAGGCCGAGCTGCGCGAGCTAGGCCTGCGTCAGTTCCGCGTGCGCTCGCACGGCGAGGTCGCGCGGCTTGAGGTCGGCCCCGACGAGATGGAGCGCGCATGGGAGCTCCGCGACCAGGTGGCGCTCGCGATCAAGAACGCTGGCTTCACGTTCGTGGCGCAGGACCTCGACGGCTACCGTTCCGGCAGCCTCAACGATCTGCTTGCGACGCCTGACAGATCGTCGCCGGTCACCTAAGCGTTACGCGACGATCTCTCGCAGCGCCGCACGCACCGCGATCGGCATCCGCTCGTAGAGTCTGGCCGGATCGGCGAACGCCTTTCCCAGCACTCGCGTCGTGAACGGCTGCGCCGTAGCGATGATGTCGACCTGCGGATAGAGCGCCCGGGAGACCCCCTCGACAGTCGCGAGCGACTTGATGAGTAGCCCGTACCCGCTTGGCACAGCGATCTTGTGCTGACCGAGCAGTTTCAGGAATCCCAGCCCGAAGATCGCGAAGTCCCGCGTGCCGTCATCGCGGTACGTGCCATCGAGCAGCTCCCCGAGGCCCTTGCGCACCGCCGTCACGCTCTCAGGCGGCACCTCTACACCCAGCTTTGCCGAGTACGTGAGCGCCCGGTCCGGATCGCGGTAAACGAGAGCTGCCATCACCTGCGTGATGTTGAGCCGCTCTTCGGGCGTGAGATACCCAACGATGCCGAAGTCAAGGTACGCGATCGTGTTGTCTGGCGTCACGAACAGATTCGCCGGATGCAGGTCCGCGTGGTAGCGCCCGTAGACGAACACCTGCCGCATGAACGCGGTCGCTCCATGGACGGCGAGGCCGAAGCAGTCCACGCCCGCCGCATGGGCGTCATCGAGATCAGAGAGCCGCCAACCCGTCATGAACTCCATCGCCAGCACCCGCGGAGTGGTCGTCGGCCATACGATGCGAGGTGCGACGATCTTCGGGTCGTCGCGAAAATCGAAGGTGAACCGGTCCGCGAAGCGGCCTTCCTGTCGAAGGTCGAGTTCTCGATCGACCGTCGTGGCGAACTCATCGAGCAAGGCGACAGGGTCGAAGCGGCGCGTGAGCGCGCCCACGCGCTCGGCCAGCCGGCGGGCGATCGCGATATCGGCCCGGATCGACTCGGCTGCTCCAGGCCGCACGACCTTGATGGCGAGGAGTGTGCCCGCGGCCATCTCGCTTCCCCACACCGGCTTGTATACGTGCGCGAGCGTTGCGCGATGCACCTGCGCGATCGATGCCGAAGCGACAGGGTCGTCATCGAAGGTCGCCCACAGCTCCTCGGGCTCGCGCGCGAACTCCTCGCGGATCACTGCCCGAATAGCGGCGACCGGAAGCGGAGGTACCGCGTCTTGCATCGATTGCATCTCGGCGACAAGCTCGCCGGAGAACTCGTCCGGGCGTACCGAGATGAGCTGCCCGAGCTTGATGAAGGCCGGACCAAGCTCTTCGAACGCCCGTCGCCAACCACGCGCGAATGCTGCCCGACGCAGCGTTCCGGGGGCGAAACCGAACCGTGCGGCAGGAAGAGCGGCGATCTGGTGCTTGAGAACGATGCGGGTGATCTGAAGCGACCTGGAAGCCATGGCGCGCCTACTTCTCGGCCAAACGACGCACGAGCGTCTCGAGCATCGACTCGATGCTCTCGAGGCGTCCGCGCATCTCGGACACCTCGAACCGCACCTCCTCGATCGCCGGGTCCGGGTGCTCCTCGATATCGACGTTCTCGCCGCGGGCGCGTGCCTCAAGGTCGGCCTTGAGCTTCTCCTTCTCCTCGGCCACCATCGCGGCGAGGCCGTCCACGAACGCGTCGGGACCACCACCCATTCCTTCCACTCCGCCCTCTTCGCCGCGGCGCACCGCTGCTTTCAATCCCTCGTCAGCGGTCTCGTGCGTGAGCATCCATGCTGCGAAGAAGCGCATCACATCATCGGTCATCGTGTTCCCCCAGCGATCTGCCGGGCGGCTTTGCGTCGCCGGCGCGGTTCCTGTCATGACCATACGCTACACTGCTCCGTATGAAGATGACACACCTGTTATTGGTGGCCTTGGGCGGCGCTCTGGCACGACCCTACCGCTTCCTGAGCAGCCGCAGGCCGTTCGCGATGACGATGAGCGCCACGCCGGTGTCGGCGAAGACCGCCATCCACAACGTCGCCTTGCCGAGCACAGCTAGTGCGAGCACAACGCCTTTGACGGCGATGGAGAGCGCCACGTTCTGGCGGATGTTGGCGAGCGTTCGCCGACCCAGGTCGAAGAACCCCGGCAGCGCAGACAGGTCGTCTCGCATGAGGTCCACATCCGCGGTCTCCACGGCGGTATCGCTGCCCGCCGCCGCAACCGCTGCCGCCGTGCGCTCGTTGTCGCCCGTGAGCATCACCAGGTGTTCGATGCCCGCCGAGCGCAGCCCATCCATCACGCCGGCAGCGCTGTTGCGGACCTCGTCAGCGACGGCGATAGAGCCGCGCGCCTCGCCCTCGTCGAGCAGCACGAGCACGGTGCGCCCGGCCTCCTCGGCGATTCCGATCCGCTGGGCGAGCAACTCGCTCACGTGGCCGACGTCCGCAGCGAACGCCGGACTCATGAGGCGCACGTGGCGCCCTGCGATGACGCCGCCGACGCCGCGGCCCGGCAGCGACCTCCACGACTGCCGGACGGCCATGCGTGAGTGTGCCCGTCTTGTCGAACGCGATCGCGCGCACCTTCGCAGCCGTCTCCAGGAACGCACCGCCTTTCACGAGCACGCCATCGCGTGACGCCCGCGTGATGGCCGAGACGATCGCCACCGGCGTGGAGACCACGAGTGCGCACGGGCAGCTGATGACGAGCAGCACAAGCGCCCGGTAGAGCCACGACTCAAAGCCGCCCCACGATGCGCCGAGCACCCCGGCTGCAACAGGCGGCACGATGGCGATACTGACGGCCAGGCCCACCACCGTCGGCGTGTACCAGCGCGAGAAGCGGTCGACGAACTGCTGCACGGGCGCCTTGGCGGCCTGCGCGCACGACGCGCGCCTGTGCGGGCTCGAACGCGAGCAGGTCACGGATCGAGCTGCGCGTGCGCTCGAGCGAACGCGACTCAAGCCAGCCGCCGAGCGCGAAGAGGAAGATGACGGTCGCTCCCTCCTGCCATTGCCCGATGGCGGCGGCACCGATGACAGCGACTGACATGAGCACGTTCATGTCGAGCATGCGCGCCTTGACCGACACGAACGCACGACGCCAGGTTATCGCGCCGCCCGAAGCGATCGCGAGCGCGTAGAGCGCGGTCGCCACCAGCACAGGCGCGCCGAGGGCATGCAGCGCCCAGCCGAGCGCGATGAATGCGCCGCTCGCGACCATCGCGACGGTTGTGCGGTTCGCCTCCCACCACGACGGAGGCGCGACCGCCGGCGCACCTTTGTCGAGCGGCTCGACACCGTGCCCGGTCGAATGAACGAGCGCGACCACCGCGCTGCGCGGGTCGGCCCTGGGGTCGTAATCGACCGTCAGAAGACCGCTCGCGAAGTTGACGTCCGCGCTCAAGACTCCCGGGATCCCCGCAACGGACACGCCAACGGCGCGCGCACAGTCGGGTCAATCGAGCCCGCTCAGCCGGTAGGTGGCGGTTATGGAAGCAAGCGACTCGCTCACTTTGCCCCTTCGCTTTCTCCGGCGTGGCTGAGCGCTTGCTCCAGCAGAACGCGAACATGATCGTCGGCGAGTCGATAGACGGCTCGCTTGCCGTCGCGCCGGAACGCGACAAGATCCAGGTTCCGCAGCAACCGCAGCTGGTGAGAGACGGCGGACTCGCTCACCTTGGCCACCACCGCAAGATCGCACACGCACAGCTCACACACAGTCAGCGCGAGTACGATACGCAAGCGAGTCGGATCGCCGAACGCTCCCAGGACGTCGCTCGCGCGCTTCAAACGTCCGGTGTCGGGCAGCTGCGCCAGCGCGCTTTCAACCGCGGAACGGTGGTGCTCGGACACCCGGCAGCAACCGTCGTCAATGCTTGGTTCATCTGAGCGTATGTTCATACGTTGCATCGTACCGAGCGTTCGCCATGGAAGCAACCCCGTCCACCGAGCGCCTCGCAGGCGTATCATCGTGCGATACGCCGAGGAGGAACGCTATGCCCGAGTCCACGGTCGCGCCCGCGCCAGCAGAACCGCCCGCTCCCGACACGTCGCTCAAGAACGTGAAGGCGCTTGGCATCGTGAGTCTGCTCACCGACGCGTCGTCCGAGGCCATTTACCCCATCCTTCCGCTCTTCCTCTCGAGCGTCCTCGGCACGCCGGTTGCCGTTATCGGCGTCATCGAATCCATCGCCGAGGCGACCGCCTCGCTCATGAAGGTGTTCTCCGGCTGGCTCTCCGACCGCGTGGGCCGACGCCGACCGCTCATCCTGGTCGGCTATGCACTCTCGAACCTCATGAAGCCGGTGCTCGCCATCGCCGGGAACTGGCCGGCGGTGCTTGCGGTCCGGTTCGCCGACCGCTTCGGCAAGGGCATCCGCACCGCGCCGAGAGACGCGCTGATCGCGGACTCGGCACCGCCCGAGGTGCGTGGCAAAGCGTTCGGGCTCCACCGCGCGCTCGACACGCTCGGCGCGGCGATCGGACCGCTTGTGGCATGGGCGACGCTCTCGCTCGTGCACGGGGCCGCGGGGTTCCGAACCGTCTTTCTCATCTCGGCCATCCCCGGGATAGCGGCGATCGTCGTGCTCGTGTTCGCGGTCCGCGAGCGCAGGCCTCACGCGCCGGCAGACACGCGGCCACCGCTCGGCTTCAAGCACCTCGGCGTGCCGTTCGGCGTCTTCACGGCGATCTCGGCGGTCTTCGCATTAGGGAACTCGTCGGACGCCATGCTCATCCTACGCGCGAAAGACCTCGGCACCGCTACGGCGGTCGTGCCGCTCATGTACTTCGTCTTCAACCTCGTGGGTGCCGCCGTCGCGACACCTGCGGGCATCCTCTCGGACCGTGTTGGCCGGAGGCGCATGCTTACCGTCGGCTTCGCGGCGTACGGCGTGGTCTATGCGGGCTTCGCGTTCGCCTCACCAGCGCACGGGTGGGTGCCGTGGCTGCTCTTCGCCGCGTACGGCGTGCCGTACGCGATGACAGAGGGGATGGCGCGCGCGTTCGTCGTCGACCTCGTCGGCCCTGACTGCCGGGGGACGGCCGTGGGCAGCTACACGTTCGTCCTCGGCCTGGCGGCGCTGCCGTCGAGCGCTGTGGCGGGCATCCTGTGGGACACCGTGGGCCACAGCGCGCCGTTCTTCCTGAGCGCGGGGCTCATGCTGGTTTCGGCTGTCGCGCTTGGTGTCGCCGGCCGGATGCTCAAGCCGCTGGAGATCCACACCGCCTTCTGAAGCGGGTATCATCATCCGAGGGGCAACAGTGGAAGGGATGCGTTATGGACCTTCGTTCGGGCAAGACGATCGCGATCCTGGCGGGCGGAGCCCTCGTCATCGGGCTCGCGGGCGGACTCATCGGGTTCCTGCTCCGGCAACCGGCGCTCGACGAAGCGCTCAATCGCGCCGATCTGGCAGAAAGGAAGCTCGCGGCCGCGGAAGCGACCGCTCCCGCCGAAGCGACCTCTTCGGTCGAACCGGCAACGCCGCCAGCCAAGGCCGGCACACCCGCAGTCTCCACCGCCGAAGACGGCAAGCACTTCGCGTACATCAAGAAGGTCGTCGACAAGGACGGCGGCACGCACGTCACCGTCGACTACGCGGAGATGCTCACCGGAAAGGCGGCCGCTGACGCCGCCGCGGCCGCCGGCGAGGAGTCTCCCCCGCCGAACGACTACTTCATCAGAAACACCAATCCGAAGCTGCGCGAATTCCCGGCCGACACCTCGATCAAGGTCACGCTGACCTCGACCTCTGAGGGCGTGAAGCCCGAGGGCTACAACGTGCCGTTCGGCGACTTCGAGAACATCTTCAACGGCGTGACCGCGGGTCCCGATCTCTCGCGTCAGCCGTTCTGGATCACGATCAAGAACGGCACCATCACGATCATCGCGGAGCAGTTTCTGCCGTAAGGGCGATCGCGCGAGATCAGTCGTACAAGCCACGCACCCAAGGGGCTCAGAACATTGTGGTCCCGCCGAGGGGAGTCTGATGCAAGCGAGGAGCGCGAAGAGAACCGGGAACTGGCAATGCGCGTGCTCTTGATGAGCCACGCGTACCCACCCATCACGAGCGGCGTGACGGTGGTGGTGAGCAAGACTGCGCATGAGATGCACCGTCGTGGTCACGAAGTTGCGGTGGTAACGGCGAGCGAAACGGGCAGCCCTTACGAGACGATCGAGGACGGCGTACGAGTGATTCGCGTACACTCGCTCCCGAACCCGTACTGGCCGGCCGCACGCGTCCCGGTCACCGACCTCGACACGCTCGAGGAGGTGATCGGAAACGTTGCGCCCGACCTCATCCACTCACACGAATCAGCCTGGCTCGGCATCCAGCTCACAAGGATGCGCCGTTCCAACCAGATACCGCTTCTGGCGACTTGCCACTTCATCCCCACGTTCGTGACGCGTTACATTGGGCCCGAATGGTCGGCCGATGCCGTTGAGCGCGTCACGTGGCGTCTGGCGGTCGCCCTGCTGAACCGGTACGACACTGTCGTCTTTCCCACCGCAACGCAGCGCGACGCGTTTGTACGCGAGGGACTTCGTGCGCCAACACGTGTCATCTCCAACGGCGTCGACACCACCCGGTATCATCCGTCGATGGGCAAAACCCATCTGAGTTGGAAATCGAACCTGCCTGAAGGGCCCAAGGTCCTCGCGGTCGGCAGAGTGGCCAAAGACAAACACATCGACGTGCTCGTCCGCGCACTTGCGAACATGCCCGCATCGGAAGCACACCTCATACTGGCAGGCGACGGCCCCGAGCGCTCACATCTTGAAGAGCTCGCCAGGGAATCGCACGTTGAGCATAAGATCCATTTCCTCGGGCATGTGCCTGAGTCGGATCTGCCTGAACTCTACCGTCGCTGTGACGTCTATGCCATCTCATCGCCGTACGAGGTGCAGTCGATCCCGACCCTGCAAGCGCTCGCCACTGGTCTGCCTGTCGTTGCGGTGAACGCAGGATCGCTGCCGGAACTCGTCACTGATGGCGTGAACGGATTCCTCGTCCGCCCCGACGATCCGCTGGCCATGGGAACGGCACTCGTGACGATTCTCGCGGACAAGAAGCGCGCTGCTGCCTTCTCGCGTAACAGCTTGAAGGCGGTGGAGCCGCACGCTGAGAAGCTGACATTCGACAGCTATGAGGGGCTCTACGAACAGGCTGCCGCCGCGGCACTCACGGTCGTCGAGCGCGGTGCCAAACCCGAACCCTCTACCGAAAGCTCAACCGCTTGAGTTCACGCATGTCGAGCGAAGCGGCGTCTGCGCGGCCCGGTGTGGTGAAGCGCATCTCAGCGCACGCGCTTCCTGACCCCGTGGGCCGAGCCCTTGCGCGCACCTTGCTTGAGACGCGTGAGGACCTCATCGGCGGTCGATGACTCCACCTCGGCTTTGAGCTTGACCACCTGATCGCGCAGGCGGGCGGCCGCTTCGAAGTCGAGCGCTTCGGCTGCGCCGTGCATGTCCTCCTCCATCGACGAGATGATGCGGGCGACCTCGGCACTGGGCAGCTTGCCGAGCTCCTCGGCCACAGAAACGCTCGGCTCCAGGCCAACTTCGGTCTCGCGGACGTACTGCGCGATGTCGTGGATAACCTTGCGGATCGTCTGCGGCTCGATGCCGTGCTCGGTGTTGTACGCGCTCTGGATGGCGCGACGGCGGTCGGTCTCGTCGATGGCAGTGCGCATGGAATCCGTGACCTTGTCCGCGTAGAGGATGACTTCGCCGGAGACGTTTCGGGCCGCGCGTCCGATCGTCTGGATGAGACTGCGATGGTTGCGGAGGAACCCCTCTTTGTCGGCGTCGAGGATCGCCACGAGTGAGACTTCCGGCAGGTCGAGGCCCTCGCGTAGCAGGTTGATGCCTACGACGGCGTCAACGACGCCAGCGCGCAGGTCGCGCAGAATCTCCACGCGCTCCATGGTGCCGATGTCGCTGTGCAGGTAGCGGACCTTGATGCCGTGCTCGAAGAGGTACTCGGTGAGGTCCTCGGCCATCTTCTTGGTGAGCGTGGTGATAAGCGAGCGCTCGTCGTGATCGGCGCGCTCGCGCACTTCGCTGATGAGGTCGTCGATCTGGCCGTGCGTGGAGCGCACCTCGACCTTCGGGTCAACAAGGCCCGTCGGGCGGATGATCTGCTCGACGACTTGCTCGGACGTACGCAACTCGTAATCGCCCGGCGTTGCAGAGACGAAGACGGTCTGCGGGATGCGCGCGCGAAACTCTTCGAAGCGAAGCGGCCGGTTGTCGAGCGCGCTGGGGAGCCGGAACCCGTGCTCCACGAGCGTGAGTTTGCGCGAGCGGTCGCCTTCGTACATGCCGTGGAGCTGCGGGACGGTCACGTGCGACTCGTCGATGACGCACAAGAAGTCCTTGCCGAAGTAGTCGATGAGTGTGTGCGGCGGCTCGCCGGGTTTGCGGCCGTCGAGGTGACGCGAGTAGTTCTCGATGCCGTTGCAATACCCCATCGTCTCGAGCATCTCGAGGTCGTAGTTCGTGCGCATCTCAAGACGCTGCGCTTCGAGGAGTTTGCCTTCGCTTTTGAGCTGCGCAAGCCGCTCGCGAAGCTCCTCACGGATGCCGTCGAGCGCACCGGCGAGGCGGTCGGGTCGCGTCACGTAGTGCGTGGCCGGCCAGATCGGCGTCGACTCCAGCGGCGTGACGATCTCGCCCGATACGATGTCCACCTCGGTGATGGCCTCGATGGTGTCGCCGAAGAGCTCCACCCGCACCGGGTTGTCGGCGTAGGGCGGGAAGATGTCGAGGACATCGCCACGTACCCGGAACGTGCCGCGCGAGAGGTCGTAGTCGTTGCGGTCGTAGTTAATCTCGATGAGATCGCGAATGAGCTTGTCGCGGTCATACTCGGCACCCACGCCGGGGAAGACCGCCATGCCCGCGTAGTCCTCGGGCGAGCCGATGCCGTAGATGCAGCTCACGCTCGCCACGACCACGACATCTTTGCGCGAGAGCAGCGCCGCCGTGGCGGCGTGACGCAGCTTCTCGACTTCCTCGTTGATCGAGGCGTCCTTCTCGATGTACGTGTCCGAGGCCGGCACGTACGCCTCGGGCTGGTAGTAGTCGTAGTACGACACGAAGTACACGACGGCGTTTTCCGGCATGATGTCGCGCATCTCGGAGGCAAGCTGCGCCGCAAGCGTCTTGTTGGGAGCGAGAATCAGCGTGGGCTTGCCGACGGCCTCCGCCAGCTTCGCGACGGTGAACGTCTTGCCCGAACCTGTGACGCCGAGCAGCGTCTGGTCGCGCATGCCCGCGGCAATGCCCTCGGCCAACTTCGCGATCGCCTTGGGCTGATCGCCCGCCGGTTCGTATTCCGAGACGACCTTGAGTTCCGCCATCCCGCTCCCTTCGCTACTTGCCGCCGAACGCGTGCGGATAGAGCTCCGCGTAGCGCGCGCGTTCGGAAAGCACCCGTTCGACGTACGCGCGCGTTTCTGAGAATCCGGCTACCGTGAGTGTTGTAACACCCTGCTCTGACATCCAGCGGTCGACGTTGCCCGATCCCGCATTGTACGCGGCCAGGGCGGTCTGTGTATCAGTGTACCTACCGAGCAGGTCCGCAAGATGTCGCGATCCGAGGGCGATGTTCAGGTCGGCGGCCTTGAGGTTCTCGGCATTGACGCTTTGGTTGAATCCCTCGGCAGCCACGACTTCCATCGCGGTCGTCGGCATGAGCTGCATCAGCCCGACCGCGCCCGCGCTGGAGACCTGCGTGCGGTCGAAGCCTGACTCGGCGTTGATGACGGCCGCGATCAGATACGGATCGATGCCGTTCTTCTCGGCAGATGCTGCGATCGCGGTTTCATAGCGCAGCGGATGGTAGACCCGCTGCCACCACACGGGGCCCCGCAGCGCAAGGAAAAGCAGCGCTCCCAGCGCGACGATGACGATGACGGGCAAGGCGCGGTGAAGCGAGAGCGGATGCTCACGCGACACGCGGCGCCACCTCCTCCTCGAAGAACCGTTCAAGGGCCTCGCGGAACTCCGCTTGGTCACCATCGTTCTCAATGACGTAGTCCGCGATCTGGCGGCGCTCGGCATCTGAGGCCTGGCAGGCGATCCGGCGCTCGACTTCTTCCTCAGCCATTCCGCGTGCCGAGAGACGCTCGATGCGCGAGTCCTCGTCCGAGGAGAGCGCCAGCACCGCATCGGCAAGGTCGGCGAACTGCGGCGCCTCGGCCAAAAGCGGCACGCCGAGCACCACGAAGCGCGGCGGCTCGGCCTGCATCGCAAGCGCGTCAAGGGCGCCGGCCGCGACCGCGTAGACCGCGGGGTGCACGATCTCGTTCAGCACGCGTGCCCGCTCGGGCGATGCGAATGCGCGCGCTGCGAGCGCCTCATGGTCGATGCGACCGCCGACGCCGAGAACCTCCGGCCCGAAGGCCTCCACGATGGCTGCATGCACCGGCATCTGAGGCTCCAGCAGGTGCTTGGCGATGTCATCGAGATCGAGCACGATCGCGCCGAGCGACGCGAAGTATGCCGCGGCCGTCGACTTGCCCGAACCGATGCCTCCGGTAATCGCTAGTACGTACACCTGCGTACCTCCAAAGTTCCAGATAACTCGGGGCCGGACTTCCGCGGAAGCGGCGGTCCGGCCCCGTGCGTGTCGGTGACGTCCCGGCGCGAGCCGGTCTTACTCGGCAGTCTCCTCGGTGGCGTCGGCCTCAGCGGCCTCTGGCTCCTCGACGGCCTCGGGCTCAGCCTCGACGGCCTCCGGCTCCTCGGCAACCTCCTCGGGCTCGGCGCCATCCTCAGCCGTCATGGCCTCGATGGCCTCGTTCTCCTCGACAGCCGCGAGAGCCTCGGCGGGCTCCCCGGCCTCATCGTCAAACGGCTCGGGAAGGTCATCCTCTATGCCGAGCTCCTCGTTCGCCGCGCGGAGCGACAGCGAGATACGGCGGCGGTCCACATCGACGTCCATGATCTTGACCTGGACTTCCTTGCCGACGCTTACGACGTCCTCGGCCTTCTCCACGTGGCCCTTGGCCATCTCGGAGATGTGGACGAGACCCTCGACACCGTCGCCGATCTCGACGAACGCGCCGAAGGGGACGATCTTGGTGACCGTGCCGCTCACGAGCGAGCCGATCGCGAAGCCCTTGACGAGCTGCTTCCACGGATCGTCCTGGGTCTGCTTGAGACCAAGCGATATCCGCTCGCGGTTGAGGTCGACATCGAGCACCTGGACCTCGACCTTGTCGCCAACCGAGACAACCTCGGACGGGTGATTGACGTGACTCCAGGAAAGCTCGGAGATATGGACCAGACCGTCGATGCCGCCGAGGTCCACGAACGCGCCGAAGTCGACGATCGAAGACACGGTACCCGGCAGGATCATACCTTTGACGAGTTTGCCGAGGATGTCCTGACGCTCCTGCTTGCGGTCCTCCTCCAGCACCACGCGGCGCGAGAGGACGACGTTGTTTCGATTGCGGTCCATCTCGATGACGCGGCATTCAAGACGCGTGCCCAGGAACGCCTGCAGGTCCTTCACGCGGCGAAGGTCCACAAGCGATGCCGGCAGGAAGCCGCGCAGGCCGATGTCGAGGATAAGACCGCCCTTGACGACCTCGATGACCTCGCCTTCGACGTTCTCGCCCGAGTTGAACTTCTCCTCGACCTGAACCCAGGCGCGCTCGTACGCCGCGCGTTTCTTGGAAAGGATGAGCCGGCCGTCCTTGTCCTCCTTCTGGAGAACAAGAGCCTCTATCTCGTCGCCGAGCTTCACGATCTCGCTCGGGTCGGCATCCTTGCGGATGGAGAGCTCACGGGCCGGGATGACGCCTTCGGACTTGTAGCCGATGTCGAGCAGGACCTCGTCCCGCTCAACCTGCACCACCGTGCCGGTTACCAAGTCACCGTCGTCGAAATCGGTGATGGTACTGTCGATGAGGGCGTTCATCTCCTCATCGGTGTACTCGCGGTCGTCCACGATGATGCTGTCGTACTCTACCACTGTGGTGGCCCCTCTCAAGATTGGGGCCCCGGGTGCCAACGTCTCGGTCGCTTGCTGTCCGGTCGGTCATGCTCTCGGGGGCCTACAGGACTGATCACTCGCACGCAGGCGCGCGCAAGCTTTAGAATGATACCACCGAGACGCGAGAAGTGCGAGTCACTCCATCCGCGTCACTCCATCACTCCATCACTCCATCCGCGTATCAAGTCCACGCTGTGGCATAGCTCCTATGTTATTGGTCGCAGCAAAGATGCGCTGTCTGACATCGGTCCCTCACTCGTTGCGCGGCGCATCTCGCTGGGCATGTCGCAGCGCGAGTCGGGCGAGCGGCCTGGCGTGAAGCAACCGCAGATCGCGGTGGGAGGCGATCGGCTACCGCACCACATCGCTTGAGCGCGCGGTGGCAACTCCCCACCGTCGCGGTCCGCCCACAGGCCTTTGTGTAGGTCGAGGTAGACGAATTGACCGCCGATCGATGCGATATCGTACCGCGGAGTCACTCCGACCGGCCGCCCATCGGTCTCCACGCGGCTCCCCCTCGGCAGCGCCGTCAAGCAACGGTCCTGAGGCGGGCCTCTACTTCGCGCTCGCCCAGTTCCGGCCCGAGCCGACGCTCACCTCGAGCGGTACCGCAAGCGTCACGACGCCGCTCATCGCCTCTCGCGCCATCGCCGAGAGACGCTCGAGCTCGGCCGGCACCGCCTCGAAGATGAGCTCGTCGTGCACCTGAAGCACCATCCGGCTCGCGAAACCCTCGGCGCGCAAGCGCCGGTCGACCTCGACCATCGCGAGCTTCATGATGTCAGCAGCGGTGCCCTGCATCGGGTGATTCATCGCTGTGCGCTCGCCGAACGAACGCAGGTTGAAGTTGCCGCTGGCAAGCTCAGGGATGGGGCGCCGGCGACCGAACATCGTCACCGCGAAGCCGTCGCGGTGCGCCTCGGCAACGGTGCGATCCAGGAACTCGCGCACCTGCGGGTATGCGGCGAAGTAGCGGTCGATCATCTCCTGCGCCTCGCCGTAGCCGATCTTGAGCGTGTCACCGAGTCCGTGCGCGCTCTGCCCGTACACGATGCCGAAGTTGACCGCCTTGGCGCGGCGGCGCATCTCGGGCGTGACATCAGCGGCGTCGACGCCGAAAACGCGCGATGCGGTCACCGCGTGGAAGTCGTGCCCGGAGGTGAACGCGTCGATGAGCCCCCGGTCGGCCGAAAGGTGCGCGAGAATCCTGAGCTCGATCTGCGAGTAGTCCGCCGAGACCATCAGGTCGCCTGCCTGCGCGGGCACGAACGCTGCCCGGATCCGCAGCCCGAGCGGGCTTCGCACCGGGATGTTCTGCAGGTTGGGGTTGCTGCTCGAAAGCCGTCCGGTGGCTGCGACCGTCTGATTGAACGACGTGTGGAGCCGCCCGTCATCGGCCACCATCCGCGGCAACGCGTCGATGTACGTGCTCTTGAGCTTGGTGAGCTCGCGATACTCGAGCACCTTGCCCGCGATCGGGAACCCCTCGGCAAGAGTGCCCAGGACCGACGCGTCGGTGGAGTAGCCGGTCTTCGTGCGCTTGCCCGAGGGAAGCCCGAGCTTCTCGAACAGCACCTCGCCGAGCTGCTTCGGGGAATCCACGTTGAACTCGAGGCCCGCAAGCGACAGAATCTCGGCGCGCAACTGCTCGATGAGGATGCCCGTCTCAGCAGCAAGCCCCTCGAGCACCGAGCGGTCAAGCCCGACGCCGACTTCCTCCATGCGTACGAGTACCGGCACGAGCGCCATCTCACAGCGGCGGTACACGTCGAGCGACGCGGTCCTGTCGAGTTCCCGTTCAAGGATCGGCGCGAGTTCGGCCACAGCCACGGCCGCGTCGGCGGCAGTGGCGCCTTCGGCCAGCCGCCTCCCGAGAAACTCGCCTACGAGCGTCTGGAGATCGTAGCTGGAGCGGTTCGAGGCGAGCATGTATGCGGCCACGCCGCAGTCGAAGAGCCGCGCGGGGACAAGCGCGCCGGTGCTGCTGCGCTCCTGGTTCACCACGCTGCCCGGCGGGCAGTCCGCCTCTACGAGCGCCTTCATGTCCGCCGCCGCGATCCCGCAGCTGCCGAGAAGAGCGTGCCAGACGGCGTCGGCATCGCTGCCCTTGAGCGTCGCGACCGTCCCGTCGCTCGCCACCGCGAGCTCGCGCTCGTCGACGAAGAGGCACTCGCCGCCGCTGTCAGGGGTCGCAAGACCCACCCAGCCCGCAGGCCGCGCGGCCGCGAGCCCGTTCGCCCACTCGCGCGCGGCCCCGCCGGTAAGCGCGCGCCACTCGGGTGCGGCGGATGCGGGCGCGGCACAGGCTGCGGGCGCGTCGCTTGCGCCGCCCCGGCGCTTCGCGAGCGCGAACACGCGATCCGCAAGCGCGATGAACGCGAAGTCAGTGAAGACCCGCAGGACCTTCTCGGCGTCGAAATCGCCGAAGGTCGCGGCCTCGAGGTCCAGCTCGAAGGGCACATCGCGGCGGATCGTCGCGACGAGGCGGCTCGCGAGGGCTTCGTCCGCGTGCTCCCGCAGGTTCTCGCCGAGCTTGCCCGTAATCGCAGGCGCGTGCTCGAGCACCGCCTCAAGCGTTCCATACTCCTGGAGCAGCTTGGCGGCGGTCTTCTCTCCCACACCGGCTATACCGGGGATGTTGTCGGAAGGGTCGCCCTTCAGGCCGAGGAAATCCGGGACCTGCTCGGGCGCGACCCCGTAGCGCTCGATGACCGCGTCGCGGTCGTAGATGACGATGTCGGTGATGCCCTTGCGCGTGCTCACGACCTGCACATCATCGTTCACGAGCTGCAGCGCGTCCTTGTCGCCTGTGACGAGCAACACCCGCATCCCGGCGGCCGCACCGCGAACCGCCAGCGTGCCGAGGATGTCGTCGCCCTCCCAGCCATCGACCTCCACAATCGGTACGCCGAGCGCGCTGATGACCTCTTTCACCATCGGGAACTGCACCTTGAGATTGCGATCCGTCGGCGGGCGCTGGATCTTGTACGCTGCCAGCGCCTCGGTACGGAAAGCAGGCTTGCCGCGATCGAACGCGACGACCACAGCGTCAGGCCTGAGGTCGGCCACCATCTTCACCAGCATCGATGTGAACCCGAAGACAGCGTTGGTCGGCCGTCCGTCAGGCGCGGTCATCGTCGGCGGCAGCGCGTGGAAAGCCCGGTGGAGCAGACTGTTGCCGTCGATGACGGCGAGGGTGCGTTTATCCATACCGTTGATTCTAGCCGAGAGGAGCGCCATGGGCTTCTTCAATTGAGCAGCACCTGCGATCCGCAGGCTCGGAGACCGCTTCACGCCCGGTCGGGCGGCCTTGTGCTCGTTGTGGATCTCGATCCGCGCGGGTTTTCGATGTCAGTTATCGCCCTCGGCGAAAAGCTCCTTGGCGAACCGGGCGCGTTCATGGCAGCTTACGGCATCGTTGGCGAGTGCGCCGCCGAGAAGCGTGCCAGCTACCGGTTCCTCGGCACGGTGAACAAACCGGGAGACGCCGCCTAACTCCTCCACAGGTATCCGACGTTGCGCACGGTCTCGAGCCTACGCGACAGCTCCGGGCCGAGTTTGGCGCGGACGCGCCGGACATGCACGTCGACCGTCCGTGGCCCGCCAAAGTAGTCACTGCCCCACACCCGTCGCAGCAGCACCTCTCGGCTATAGACGCGGTTGGGGTGCGTCACCAGGAACATGAAGAGCGCGTATTCGAGATACGTGAACTCGAGCGCCTCGCCGCCGATGTATGCCTGATATGTCGCGAGGTTGAGCGTAAGGTCGTCGACGCGGATGACTTCCTGGGCCGCAGCCTCCTCACCGGGCCATAGCAGCGCGCGTGCCCTGGCCGCAAGTTCAGAGGCGGAGCCGCCGCGAACGAGGAAGTCGCTGAAGACGCGCACGGGAAGCCTCAGCGAATCGAGCGCGTCGGGCTCCACCACGAGCAGCAGACGTGTGTCGCCGCCTTCCGCAACCGCCGACTCGACGATGCCGGCAAACACCTCGGGGGAGCGCCCGCCGTCGATGACGATCAGCTCGGCGTTTGTCGAAGCAAGCTTCGTCCTGATGTCGGCAAGAGCGACCGTCGCGATCCGGGCATCGAGACGGTCGAGCGCCTCGCGCATCCACGCGAGGGTATGAACGTCGTCCGACGCAAGCAATACCGTCTTCATGTGCACGATTCTACCGCCTCCCTCGCCTCGCCGGAATGCACGGCGCCGGACGGGATCTCCCGCCCGGCGCCATTGCCGTGACCATGCTCGCACACGTGCGACTAGATGATCGAGAGGTACCTGTCGAGCTCCCACTGCGAAACGTTGCTGATGTACTCGGCCCACTCGGCTTTCTTGTTCTCCACGTAGAAGCTGTGGATGTGCTCGCCGAGGATGTCCTTCATGAGCGCGGACTGTTCGAAGAGCTCGATGGCCTCGCCAAGGTCCTTCGGCAAGAGCTTGATGCCGGCATCCTCCAGCTCGGTCTCGGTCATGCGAAAGATGTTGTTGCTCGCCTCGGGCATGAGTTCCAGGCCCTCTTCGATACCCTTGAGCCCGGCGCCGAGCATGACAGCGAAGGCGAGGTACGGATTGGCCGAGGGATCCGGCGAGCGAAGCTCGACGCGGGTGGCGGCTTCCTTGCCGGGCTTGTACATCGGCACGCGGACCATTGCCGAGCGGTTCCGTCGCGCCCACGACACGTACACGGGAGCCTCGTAGCCCGGGATCAGGCGCTTGTAGGAGTTGATGAGGGGGTTCGTGATAGCGCAGAACTCGGGCGCGTACTTCAGCAACCCGGCGATGTACTGCTTGCCGATCGTCGAGAGGTTGTAGCCCTCGGGATCGTTGGCGTCGAACATCGCGTTGCCGTCCTTGGTGAACAGCGACTGGTGCGTGTGCATGCCCGAGCCGTTCATGCCCTGGACCGGCTTCGGCATGAAGGTCGCGTACACGCCGTTGGCGTAGGCGACTTCTTTGACCGTGAGGCGGTAGGTCATGACGGCGTCGGCCATCGTAAGGGCGTCCTGGTAGCGGAGGTCGATCTCGTGCTGCGACGGGGCGACCTCGTGGTGCGAGTACTCGACCGGGATGCCGAGCTTCTCAAGGGTGAGAACGGTCTCGCGGCGAAGGTCGGAGGCGACATCGAGCGGGGTCAGGTCGAAGTAGCCGCCCTGGTCCAGGAACTCGGTGCCATCGCTGTCGGCGAAGTAGAAGAACTCAAGCTCGGGGCCAACGTACATGGTGTAGCCCAGGCCCGCAGCCTTCTTGAGCACTCGCTTCAGCGCGTAGCGGGGATCGCCCTCGAACGGGGTGCCGTCGGGCTTCAAGATGTCGCAGAACATGCGGCCAACGCCGTCGCCGGCCTGTGGACGCCACGGCAGCAGCTGGAACGTGGACGGGTCGGGGAAAGCGACCATGTCGGATTCCTGGATGCGGGTGAAGCCGTCGATAGAGGAACCGTCGAAGCCCATGCCCTCTTCAAACGCGCCCTCAAGCTCGGTGTCGGTGACGGCGAAGGACTTCAGGAAGCCAAGAACGTCGGTAAACCAGAAACGAACAAAACGGATACCGCGTTCCTCAACGCTCTTGAGCACATAATCCTTGTCGAACTGCGCTGCCATGCTCATTCCTCCTCGATGAAGGACCCGACGCGAAGCGGCGGCTCCGCTTCGCGCACGAACTCTCGACGCTACGTCTACGAGCGTACGATGCGTATGTTTCAGGCGCGTTTCAGCCGTGAGATAGCTGCGAGAATCTTCCCGGCCGGCGGGGTTCATTCACGGACCGGGATGTGACAGCATGGCAGAAACGGAGGAGGACATCATGCTCATCGGCTACACCGTGTTCCTCACGCCTCTCGACAGCGCCAACGCCGAGACAGGCCGCGCCTGGATCAACGATCCCGAGGTCAACACGTGGCTGCTCACCGGCCAAATCCCGGTCTCCCGCGAGGGCGAGCTCGCGTTCTACTCGGCAGATGAAGCCGACCGCGCGTCGGGCGCCGCATACCGCTTCGAGATCCATGTGGCCGAGGACGACCGCTACATCGGCAACTGCGGCCTTGAGCAGGTCGACCGCATCCATCGGCATGCCGAGGTGGGCATCTGCATCGGCTCGCTCCCCGACCAGAACCAGGGCTTTGGCCGAGACACGCTCGTGACGCTCCTGCGCTTCGGCTTCGACGCGCTCGGCCTGCACCGCATCTCGATCGTCGCCAATGCTGAGAACGAACGCGCCGTGCACCTCTACCGCGCTGTCGGCTTCACCGAGGTCGGCCGCGAGCGCGAGGTCGTCTACATGCGCGGGAAGTTCCGCGACCACGTGGTGCTCGACATGCTCGACCGCGAGTTCAGGGAGCGGTACGGCACGCAGGACTAAGGGGGAACCATGTCCGACGAAGTGCTCGAGATCAGGCCGGCGCTGCGGGCTGCGCGCGACGAGCTGCTCGCCCGCCCCAACGTGGTCGCAACAGGCGTGGGCTACAAGATCTCCAACGGCGTGCGCACGGGCGAGATCGGCATCGTGTGCTCCGTCACCCACAAGGTGCCCGTCTCGGAGCTGCGCGCCCAAGACCTCGTCCCCGAGACCGTCAACGGCGTCCGCACCGACGTCGTCGCCACCGGCGCGTTCCGGACGCTCGCCGAGCGCACCGGGCGCTACCGGCCGGCGCCGGGCGGCGCGAGCATCGGCCACCGCGACATCACCGCCGGGACGCTCGGCTGCATCGTCTACCGCGACGGCGAGCCGTTCATCCTCTCGAACAACCACGTGCTCGCGAACGAGAACCGCGGCCAGCTCGGCGATCCGATCTTGCAGCCGGGCCCGTATGACGGCGGCAAGCTCCCCGACGACGCCATCGCCGTGCTGGCGGACTTCATCCCCGTCCGTATGGCCGAGGAAGCGAGCGGCTGCGTCTTCGCCAAGAGCTCCGCGACTGCGCTCAACTGGCTGGCCACGCTCCTAGGCAGCTCGGCCAGGCTCCGTGCCGTGAGCACCGCTAAGACCGACAACCTCGTGGACTGCGCGCTCGCCAAGCCGCTCGACGCCAGCTACGTGACCGACGACATCCTCGACCTCGGCCGAATCGCGGGCGTCGGCCAGGTGGAGCTTGGCGACGCGGTCGCCAAGAGCGGGCGCACCACCGGCCTCACCCGCGGCGAGATCGTGCAAGTGGACGTGACCGCCGACGTGGCGTTCGGCAGCACGGTCGCGCGGTTCACGGACCAGCTCATGGCCGGGCCGATGAGCGAGGGCGGCGACAGCGGCTCGGCGGTGCTCGACAGCCAGAACCGCATCGTCGGCCTGCTCTTCGCCGGTAGCGACACCACCACGCTCTGCAACCGCATCGAGAACGTCTTCTCGGCGCTGAAGGTGGGACTGCGGTGAGCTGGCTTGCGCGCCTCCTCGGCGGATCACGGAAGCCAGAGCCGCATGTCCCCCACGCGGCCGACGTGCGTGCGCGCTACACCGACTCGCTCATGGCCGCTGCCGGCGTGGTGTCGGTGGGCGTCGGGCAGGACGCAAACGGCGAGCCGGTCATCGTCGTGGGCGTCTCCACTGCCGAGGAAGAAGCCGTCGCGCTCCCACGCTCGATCGAGGGCGTGCCGGTGGTCGTGCAAGCGATTGGGACGCTCAAGACGCAGGAGTGAGGCGCTGAGTCGCGCGCTTGCACATTCTCGTTTTGCGGGATGTGGACTATGGAGCGCACGCCAAGCTTGGAGTTCGGGCCATGCGACAACTGACCTTCGAGGGCTACCTGAGCTCGTACGTTCAGCATCTCGTCGGGCAGAATACCCTGTCCCTATCGAAGCTGACGAAGCTGGCGAAGTCCGAGCCGCGTGTCGTCGAGCCGCTCCTGCTCTGGGCTGCGGTGTCCGGGCACACCAACAGACTGTCACGATTGCTGAACGGACCGCAGTCTCTGGAGCTGGAGCTGAGAACGCTCGCCGCGCTCAATGAACGCGGACAGCTCGAGTCCGCGCTCGCCGAGGACGACTCGAGCCTTCGGCCCGAGTACACGAAAGTCTGGAGGAGCTACACGGTCCGGCGCGACGCATCAGCTCGCGACGCGCAGTTGAAGCTCAAGATGCGAGATCGCGCGCTGGAGCTGGAAGCGGCCAAGGGCGTGACTCGCTATCGCATGGCAAAGGATCTCGGGCTGAACCCGGGCAATCTTCACGCGTTTCTGACACAGGCAAAGACGAGCAAACTCTCGCTTGAACGGGCGTACGAGCTCGTGAACTACCTTGACGCGGCGGCGTGACCGCAGCAGCCACCCCGGCCGTCGCCGAACGCCTCGCCTACGGCGCGACCAGCCTCCCCAGCTTCTGCAAGACCTCCGTGACGCTTGCCGAGGGCACCTTGCAGACCAGCTCCGCTTCGCGCGACTTCCAATCGAGGCTCTTAGCCTGGTCCGACAGGACGACGCCCTCAACGGGAAGCCCGTCGGGAAGCGCGACCTCGAACGGGTAGCCCTTCACCTGGCTGGCGATCGGGCAGAGCAGCGCGAGACCGACCTTACCGTTGTAGAAGCCCGGTGAGAGCACCAGGGCCGGTCTGCGGCCGAGCTGCTCGTGTTCGACGCTCGAGTTCATCGTGATCCAGACGATATCGCCGCGTTCTGGAACCCGGGTCATGCTACCAAGCCTCCGAGCCCTGGGCGGGACCCGCGTCGACCTCGTCATGGAGGTTGGACTCGGTGACACCAGCGAGCATCTCATCGAGACTCGGCGCCCATTCCGCCGAGGGCTCCAGCAGCAGACCGCCCTTCACGAGACGCATCTCGATGGGCGAGTCGTCTTTGAGACCGACCTCCTCGGCAAACGTCTTGGGAATCCGGACGGCGAGGCTGTTGCCCCACTTTTGGACCTTCGTCTTCACGGCAGCCTCTCAGCGCGCTGTATCTACAATGAGTCTACCACGGCGAGGCGGCGTGCGCTCGGCTCCTAGCCCACCGGTTGCAGCGTACGGGCTTCGGACGTACCGAAGGCCAAAGGCGGAAGCGGTCGAACCACCCGTTGCCGCGCTCTTTGAAGCCCGCGCTTCGCCTGCGCAGCACCCACATGAGGATCGTCACCAGGTAGGCGGCAAACACAGGTATCCCGAGGATGCCGAACGTCTTTTCTACCTGTGCGATCATCTCCCGCAGATCCACGCGCGCCCCCTGTCTTAAGCGACCCCCGGGGCGTTCGTTAGTCTTTCACATTAGCAAAGTCTGGAAGACAACAAGACCCCGCCACGGCGATCGCGACGGGGTCTTGGAACGAATGGTGGTCGTGCCTACATCGGCGCGTACATCTTCCCGTAGGGCCGGTGGCTGAAGGGCGCGAGCTTGGTGAACGGCACCGAGAGCACCTCGGCAAGGTCTGTGCCCTGCGTCTCGCAGTAGTCCGCGAGAAGGGGCTTGAGCGCGGCCATGTCTTCCTCGGTGGCCTCGGTGATGCCGACCTCCTTGCCGCACTGCCAGGACTCGACTTGGCCGCGCAGGTAGATGACGCCGCCGTGCATGCCGGCGCCGACGAACGAGCCCACCAGCGGCTGCTCGGCGAACTGCGTGTTCATCCCAAGCAGCACAAGTATGCCGCCGGCCATGTACTCGCCGAAGAAGTCGCGCGCCTTCCCGCCGCACACCATGATCGGCACGAGGTTCTCGTACGCCTTCATGTGGATGCCCACACGGTAGCCCACGTCGCCGTGCACGTAGACGGAACCACCACGCATCCCGTAGCCGAGAACATCGCCCGCGTCGCCGTGGATGATCACCTTGCCGGCGTTCATCGTGTTGCCCACGCCGTCCTGCGCCGAGCCGAAGACCTCTATCGTCGGACCGTCCATGAACATCGCCAGGTCGTTGCCGGCGGTGCCGTGGACGTCGATCTTCACGCCCTTGGCGCTCACGCCGGTGCCGATATAGCGCTGTCCGTTCACGTTGTCGAGCACGATGTGCGTTGTGCCGTCGGCGACGGCTGCGCGAATCGCCTCGTTCATCTGGCGGTAGTAGATGCCGCCCGCGTTGATGGTGACGCTGCCGCCGTCACGCGTTACGACCGGCGCGACCTTGCGATACCCTTCAACGACTCCAGGACCCATGCTCATCGTCCCCACTCCCCTACATCCCCGCCGGCTTGACGCCAAGGATCTTGTTCGTCTGCTCGTCCAGGCCGAGGGAGCGCAAGCGCTCGCGACTTCCGCGCAGCGACTCGATCGCGTTCACGCCGAGCGCGCCGAGGATCTCCTGGAGCTCATGGCTCCACGCGTGCACGAGATTGGTGAGCTGCTCTGCGCCCCATTCAGGATCGATACGGCGCGTGAGCTCCGGCTTCTGCGTGGTGATGCCCCAGCTGCAGCAGCCCGTGTGACAGCTCTGGCACAGGTGGCAGCCAAGCGCCATGAGCGATGCCGAGCCAATCGCCACCGCATCGGCGCCGAGCGCGATGGCCTTGGCGACATCCGCCGAGGACCGGATCGAGCCGGCGGCGATGATCGAGGCCCAGTTGCGAATGCCCTCGTCGCGCAGGCGCTGGTCCACGACTGCTATCGCGATCTCGATCGGGATGCCGATGTGGTCGCGGATGACCTGTGGAGCCGCACCGGTACCACCCTTGAAGCCGTCGAGGTAGATATAGTCAGCGCCCGCTCGAACGATGCCCGAAGCGATGGCGGCCACATTATGCACGGCGGCGATCTTCACGCCGACCGGCTTGTAGCCGCTCGCTTCCTTGAGCGCGTAGATGAGCTGCCGCAGGTCCTCGATGGAGTAGATGTCGTGGTGCGGCGCCGGGCTGATCGCGTCGGTGCCTTGCGGGATCATGCGCGTGCTCGAGACTTCCTTGTTGATCTTCTCGCCGGGCAGGTGCCCGCCGATGCCAGGCTTGGCGCCCTGGCCGATCTTGATCTCGATACCGGCGCCCCGGTTGAGGAAGTCCTGATTCACGCCGAAACGGCCGGACGCCACCTGCACGATGACGTTGTCCTGGTACGGGTACAGGTCGGCGTGCAGCCCGCCCTCACCCGTGTTCATGAACGTGCCCAGACGCTGCGCGGCCATCGCGAGCGACTTATGCACGTTAAGCGAGACCGAGCCGTAGCTCATCGGTGAGAAGAGGATGGGCGTGTTGAGCGTGAGGTTGTTCTGCAGGCCCTCGCCTTCGGCCAGGCGGAAGCCGCCCTGGCCATCCGGTTCGACGCCCACGCTGTCCGGCTTGTGGCCGATGAACGTGCGAAGCTCCATCGGCTCGCGGAGAGGGTCGATGGACGGGTTCGTGACCTGGCACGCGTCAAGCAGCAATTGGTCGAAGATACGCGTGTAGGGCAACGGATTGCCCATGGACGTGAGCAACACGCCGCCAGTCTCGGCCTGACGCCAGATCGCCTTGCGCGCGGCGGGCGACCAGTTGTCGTTGTCGCGATAGGCGAGCTGGTTCTTCTCTATTGAGATGCAGTGCGCCGGACAGTACGTCACGCAGCGGTGGCAGGCGCGGCACTTCGAGTCGTCCGGGATCGGGCGCTCGTTGAAGTTGTAGACGCCCCAGCCGCATTGCTGCACGCAGCGCCCGCACTTGTGGCACTTATCGTAGTCGATCTTGACCTTGAATTCGGGCTGAATGAATGAGACGGGCATCTTATGCGTTCACCTCCACCACGTCGCAGGAGACTTCGGTGCCGGTGACCGCGCATGAGATGTCTTCCGGCGACAGGTGCAGGTCGCCGTGAATCGGCCAATCCATCCCTTTCACCCGCGCGATGGTGGGTTCGCCTGCCTTCGGCATCCACAACGCGTCAGGGTCCGGGATGACGGCGCGGATCGCGCTTTCTTCCGAGGCGACCATCACCACGCTCCCCTTGCGCGCGGCCACAAGCGGGCGGAGCTTGATGCGGTCGTTCAGCGCGACCATGCCGCCGTTGAGCCCGAGGACGATCGCGAACGGGCCGTTCAACATGCCCGGACCGTACACCGCGCGAAGGGAACGCATGAGCGCCTGCTCCGATGCAGGCATGCGGTCGATCTCGTCCCACAGCGGGGACGCCAGCGCCTTGCACGCGAGCTCGAGCGGCAGCTTGTGGCGGCGCAACAGCAGGTCGAAGAGGTATGCCGCAACCTCGGTATCCGTCCCAAGCGTGCACTTGTAGCCGAACTGCTCCAGGTAGCGGCTGTTGATGCCGTAGCTGGAGATCTCGCCGTTGTGCACGATCGTCCAGTCCAAGAGCGCGAACGGGTGCGCGCCGCCCCACCAGCCCGGGGTATTCGTGGGGAACCGGTTGTGGCCCGTCCACGTATAGCCTTCGTACTCTTCCAGGCGGAAGTAGTGGCCGATCTCCTCCGGATAGCCCACGCCCTTAAAGACACCCATGTTCTTGCCCGAGGAGGCAACGAACGCGCCATCGACCGACGAGTTGATCGTCATGACCGCCTCTACGACGTAGTCCTCGGCGGACATCTCGGACTCTTCGAGCTTGTTCGGGTACGGCGTGAGGAAGTAGCGCCACAGCAGCGGCGCGCCGGTGATGCCCTTGACCGGGCGGGTCGGCATCGGCTCGGCAAGGTCGACGAGGAAGTACTCGTCGAAGAGCGCCTCGGATTCCTCTTTCGCCTGGATGTCGTGATACATCATGTGAAAGGCGAAGTGGTCCGGGAATTCGGGGTAGATGCCGTAGCCGGCAAAACCGCCGCCGAGGCCGTTGCCGCGGTCGTGCTGGACGGCCATCGCAAGGATGGCGTCTTCGCCGCTCATGAGCGTTCCGCTCTCATCGCAGATGCCCATGAGGCCGCAGCCGCCATGGATCTTGAACGGCGACTCCTCGGCGTAGCGGGGTCGTGTGATCATGCTACTCAACTCCCTCGAGGTCATCGGCGAGCAGGCGTGCGAGCGCTTCGCCGCCGGTCGCGGGCAGGGATGCGAGCCCAAGCTTTTTGCGTGCGGACTCTCTCGGCGTGCCGAGCATGCCCGTCGTGCGGAACGTCTCGTACGCTGCCGAGACCTGCTCGGGGCCGGTGCCGGCTGCCATCGCGAGCTCCTTGAGCTTGCGGAAGGTGTCGGCCATGCCGATGCGGCTCGGGCAGAGCTCCTGGCACGTGTAGCACTCGAGGCACTTCCAGACCTGCGGGTCGGCGAGCACCTCGTCGATCTCGCCTTTGAGCAGGCGCTCGATGATCTCGGTCGGCTGGTAGGTGGGGTCTACCTTGCAGACCGGGCAGTCGTCCTTGCACGCCTGGCAGTTCACGCACTTGGAAAGCAGCGACACGTCGAACATGCTCGCAAGCCGCGTCTTGTCGGCCGCTCGGCTTTCCCACTTCTCCAGGAAGGGGTCGACCGGCACGCGGTGCATGTCCAGGCCCATCTCCTCGGGCGTGTGACCCATGCCAAGCGCGACGAGTTCCGAGAGATACAGCACAGGGACATTGACGTCTTCTTTGGCGCGCTGCAGGGCGGCCTGGTTGAGGTCGAACTGCTGGAAGCAGCTGGGGCAGACCACCACGAGTGCGTCGACGTCGTTGCCCATGAGGTCCATGAGCTTGCGACGCGCGAATGCGAGCGAACCTTCGCGCTCGCCCACGCGGTCGAGCGCGTTGCCGCAGCACTGCATCTTGGTGGTGTAATCCACGACCGTTGCGCCGAGAGCCGCTACAAGCGCCTCGACCTTGGTCGGGTTGAGCGGATCGTCCCAGCGCACGGCCGGGCTCGGGCGCAGCAGGTGGCAGCCGTAGTGGACGGCGATGCGCATGCCCCAGAACGGCTTCGTGATCTTGGAACCGAGCACCGACGCGCCCACATCCTCCGAGAGCCACTCGGCGAAGTGCGTGATCTCAAGCTTGCCGTCGTAGTTGAGGTCCTGCTCGGCGAGCTTGGCGTTGATCTCGTCCTTCAGGCGCCAGTCGGTGGCGAGGTGGCTCTGCGCCTCCTTGAAGGTGGAGTAGCAGCCGTTGCAGGGGGTGACCACGCCGAGGCCCGCCTTCTCCACGAGCGCGAGGTTGCGCGCCGCGGTGGCGTAGAAGGTGTGCTCGTCGTTGGACTTCACGAGCACGCCCTCGGGGCAGCACGTGTGGCCTGCGAGCTCGTGCACGGATGCGCCCAGGTCATCGAAGACAAGCCGTGTGGCTTTCTCGATGAACGGGAACCGCGCGGGGATGGTGCATCCCCAGAAGACCGCGAACTCCTTCATGCGCTTCCTGCCGATCGTCATCGGGTGTCTGACAAACGAAAACGCCCACCACTGGCCGCTTGGCCGAGGTGAGCGCCATTGCTCACGATTCGTTTGACCGACACGCCTTTGTGCCGGTTCAGGGAGTATAGCACGCGTCGTGCCGCGGGCGAAACCCTGCGGAAACACGGATTTTGAAGCAATGGCGGTGGTATACTCGGAGTGGCACTACCGCCTGGCACTACCGTGGAGGACTACCATGGCCAAGGTCAACGTCTCGCTCCCCGACTCGCTGCTCGACGAGGTCGACGACATCGCCGCCGCGCTCGGGCGCTCGCGCAGCGGACTCGTGCAGGAAGCAACCGCGCTCTACGTGGCGCAGATCCGGGATGAGCAGGCCGCCGAGGAGCGACGGCGCAGCATCTCCGAGGCGATTACCGGCATGCGCGAGCTCTCAAAGCACCTGGAGCCGTTCGACTCGACCGCCGCGATCCGCGTCGACCGCGACCGCGACGGTCGGGCGGCGGGCGAAGCGTGAGCGTGCGGCCGGTGGTGGTCGACTCCTCGATCGCCGTGAAATGGCTTAAGCCGCAGGGCGAAGAGCATGTGGCCGAGGCGTTCGCGCTGCTGGAGGCGCACGAGGACGGACGAATAGAGCTCGCAGCGCCGACCCATCTTCTACTGGAGGTCATGAACGCGCTCTGGTCGCATCACGCCTCGGCGGAAGACATCCAGAAGGCGCTCGACCTGCTGATGGGCCTTCGGATGACCCTCGTGGTGCCGGACGCGGAGCTGCTCAAGCGCTCGGCCGCACTCGCGGTGGAGCACCGACTCTCGATCTACGACGCCGTCTTCGCCGCCCTTGCCGAGCGCCTCGACTGCGAACTCGTCACCGACGGCCGTCAACTCGCCGAGAGCGGCGCACGCCGGGTGCGGGCGCTGGGATGAAGTGGACAGGGTCTGCCACGCTGGCGAGTCTTGTCTTGTTCTCTACGTTTTCGTAGACTTTTCTACGGAGGTGACTTGCCATGATCGACTACGTGCAGATATCGGCGCAAATCAGCGAGGCAACGCGGGACAGGCTCGACCTGTACGCCCGCGAGACCGGTATGAAGAAGAGTCGTCTTGTAGAAGACGCAATCCTCGCCCACCTCGACACGCTCGACGCTGTTCCATCCGAGTACGTCGTGCCCGCAAGCCTCATCGTGGACGCGGCCACCTGGGACGCGGTACTCGCCGACATCGAGCGTCCTGCCGAGCCAACTCCCGCGCTGCGCGAACTGATGCAGCGATCGCGCGATGCTGGTTAGGACGCTCGAACGCTCGGACGTACGCACGGGCTTCTCGTGCGGCGAGCCCTCGCTCGACGTGTTCCTCGAGCGGTACGCGTGGCAGAACCAGACGCGCCACCACCTCGGCGTGACATACGGCGCGGTCGATGAGCGGACTCGAAGAGTCGTCGGCTACTTCACCATCTCAGCAGCCTCGATCGCGAGTGATGCCACGAACGCACCGCTCGCCCCGGGTGGCTACCCGGAGATCCCAGTACTGCGAGTCGCACGGCTCGCGGTCGACACGCGCGTCCAGGGGATCGGCCTTGGCTCGGAACTGCTCCACGCGGTCCTGCGCATCGCCCTTGAGGAGTCCACGCGAATCGGGTGTGCGGGTGTTGTCGTCGACGCACGTCCCGAGGCAGTCGGATTCTACGAGCAGTTCGGCTTTCGCCCGATCGGCGTCCTTACCGGCGGCGGCGCGGCCAGACCTCGTCCGATACCTATGTGGCTGGCCATCGGGTCGATCAAGAAGGCGCTGGGGTAGTCCGACCCGGCCCCTGGGGCGTGCCTGACTCGACTTGCCCGGTGCCTCCGGATGCACCGCTTGTGGTGTGGTACACCAACTCACCTTCGTCGATCTGTCTACCGAGCGCATGCCGTCATGGCGATGACGCTCCCGAGCGCGCCTACGCAGTACGCGAAGGTCGTCGAGACGCCGGCGGCGGTCTTCGCGATGGCCGAGAGCGGGATGCGGCTGGGGCCCCAGAGGTAGGTGTTGCGGGTGCCGTCGGAGTCGAGTTCGACGGCGAGCTGGGAGCCCGCGGTTGCGCACATTATCGCGCCTCCCCTCGCCCCCCACGCCGAACGTAATCACCTGGAAATAGGAGAATCGGAAGCTCCAGCGCGCACACTATGAGGAACGTTTTGGCGTTGTCGGGAAAGAAGATGATCTGATTCATCACAATACCTGATCTCGATTGCAGTAGACCCATAGTGAAGAAGCCAATTAGGATGCTCCAGTGCACCTTCCGGGCGAAACGCGCCATTTCCGACCCGCTTCGCGCCAAGGCAATCGTCCAGATGCCTGTGACGAGTTGCATGACGACCACGCAGAGTCCCAAAATCCCCATCCCCTGGTCTCCTTCCGCTAGTAGACCTAGGGCCGATACGGCGCCTCTACCCAATCCTGAACCGCTGGCTGGAGAATCATGTAGTCAATCGCGATTAGCCCAGCACCCGCAATCATCAGCAGCACTCCGACGCCAGTGGGAGATGTCCCGGCCCCGACGTAGATTAGGGTCGCTCCCAAGCGCTCGTCCCGCCTATCCCTGATACACACGCACGCTCAAAACGCCTCTCCAGGGGAATGTCACTTCGCCAATCGTGGAAACCGCCATGATTCTGTCGACCCCGCGCCCATCTCGCGGCAGTACCGCTGTCGACAGCTCCAAGCAGCTTCGCTCGGATCAGATCTTTTGACTTCTGAGAATACTCCGTCCACGAGTAGTGCTCAGGGCCTCCCGACCCATACTCCTCAAGGTAGTTCCTGTACATGGTCCACATCGCTTCGGTCATATACGCCTTGCGGTGCTTCGCAGTCCAGTCGAGGACGCCGAAGATTGTGGAGGTAGCGGCCTTCTGGACGTCGTCGTAATCTGAGTCGCTATTCGAGTCGCTGTTCGCCTTGTCTCGCTCGTTCGATATCTTGTTGTCCTCGACTCCGACCTTGCCGTCGCCGTCCCAGTCCGCACGCGCTCCGCTCGGGTCGATGGCGTCCACCGGATCTTCCTGGCAGTACGCGAACGCATTGAGCGTCCCCGGGTCCCCGGCACTCGGCGCGGCAGGGTCGGCGCTCAGGAACCGGTAGGTCGCCGGGTCGTAGTACCTGGCGGGCATGTAGTACAGATCGGTCTCGGCATCGAGGTAGTAGCTGCGGTAGCGAAGCGGGTTCCTGGCGGCGATGCCGGTGCCGGTCGTGCTCGTGACGCGGCCCCATGGGTCGTAGGCGTAGGTCGCGACGACGCCCCCACCCGCCTCGGTCATGGCGATGACGCTCCCGAGCGCGTCTGTGTGGTACGCGTAGGTCGTCGAGACGCCGGTGGCGGTCTTCGCGGTGACCGAGAGCGGGATGCGGCCGGGACCCCAGAGATAGGTGTAGCGGGTGCCGTCGGAGTCGAGCTCGACGGCGAGCTGGCCGCCTGACCAGACGGACTTGGTGGTCGTTGTGCCGGAAGCGGTCGTGACGGTCTTTTCCTCCCGCATGCCGGAGATGCCGTAGGCGTAGGTCGCGGTGGCGTCGGGGCTTGCGAGCGCCGCGAGGTGGCTGGCGGGGTCCCAGGTGTAGGTGGTTGCGGCCGAACCAGTGACTTTGCTCGTGCGCCGACCGTAGAGATCGTTCGTGAAGCTCGTGACACTCGAGCCGGCGACCGAGCCGGTGAGCCGGTTCTCGAGGTCGTAGGAGAAAGTCATCGTCGCGCCTGAGATGGTCGCGGTCGTGACGTTGCCGGAGGGGTCATAGCCGTAGTTCGCGGACCCGGAGCCGAGCCCCGTCCGCGTCCAGGCGCTCAGGCGGTCGGCGGCGTCGTAGGAGAAGGACTCGTTCGAAGCCACGTAGCTCGAGAGGACCTTCTGCGCGGATGTCCGGCCTCGCGTGTCGTAGGACAAGGCGGACTCCGCAAGATCGGTCTGGTACGCCGCATCGGCGAGCTTGAAGCCCGTGCGCACCGCCTCAAGCCGTCCGTAAATGTCGAAGGAGCGGGTATGGATCGACAGGTTCGACCAGATGCTCGAAAGGCGGCCTGAGCCCGCGTACGCCACGTACCAGTTTCGGCCCGCGGAGCCGATGGTGGCGAGCTCGTTCGTCTTGGCGTAGGTCATCGTGGTGGTCGCGCTCTCCGCGAACCCGGTGATGCGGTGCGTCAGCGGGAGGGACGCGGCATCGTAGGTGTACGCGAAGGAAGTATCGCCTGCCGGCCCGCTCTCGCTTCTGAGTTTCACGCGGTCCAGATCGTCGTAGTCGGTGCTGGCGCTCGCCGATGTCGCACCCGTGAGCGCCTCCGCGGTCACCCGCGAGGCGATGTCGTAGGTGAGGGTGCGGACGGCGAAGGTCGTGCCGTCCTCGGCGAAGGTCGTCGTCGTCTTCGGGCGCGAGAGCGGGTCGTAGGTGGTGAGCGAGATCGCGCGCGTGGGCTCCTCGCCCTGCGCGGGCGCGAGCATCCCGAGGAGCCGCCCGAGGTCGTCGTAGACGGTCCGTGAGCGTATGTCGGTCGGCGAGACGACGCCCGCCACGCGGCCGACCGCGTCGTAGGTGAGAGTGGTCGTCGTACTACGGGGCCCGGTGAGGGTCATGAGGCGGCCAGCCGCGTCGTAGGTGAAGCTCGCGGTGATCCCGAGGCCGGAGCCGGGAGCGGTCTCGACCGTCTTCATACGGTCGAGCTCGTCGTAGGAGCGCTTCGACAGCGAAGTCTTGGTGCCGCCTGGCGGCGTGATTGAGGTCTCGGTCGCGCGCCCGCGGGAGTCGTACGACATGTTCGCGACGACCCCCGTCACGCCCGTGGCGCTCCCCGCCCGAAACGGACGTCCCCCCGGCGTCCCCCCTATGTTGATCACATGAATTGCACAGGGATTCAAGGTTGCGAAGACGATTCTGGAAACCAGAACCAGTCTTAACGAGGTAGTACTATCGGCTAAACCTCAAGTCGAGGTCTAGCCAGACGTGTGTGCATCGCCACAGCGCCGCTCTCCTACCCCACGACTCCCGCCACGATCGCGATCACCCCGAAGACCGCCACGAGCGCGCCCGACACGCGGCTCACGCCTGCGAGCACGCCGTCGCCCACGCGCGCCCGCGCGACCGACGTCACGGTCACGAGCGCGACCCACCACGCGAGCGAGCCGCTCGCAACTCCTGCGGTCGCGATCGCTGCCGTCGCCACGCCGGGCTGCGCTGCAAGGCCAGCGCTCGCGAAGACCGCGCCAAATGCCATGATCGTCATCGGGTTGGTGAGCGTGAGCCCCACCGAGGAGCCGTCGAGCGCGGCCAGTCCTCGGCCATCAAGCGCATCAGGCGAGTCGCACGCTGCGGACTTGGGCTGCGTGAGCATCGCGCGCACGCCTAGGTACACGAGCACCGCGCCTCCCACCAACCGCAGCGGCGTCTGCCACGCCACGAGCGCGCTC
>JAJFTE010000125.1 GCA_021373175.1 Actinomycetes bacterium | reverse complement strand
TGGCGATGATCTTCCACTTGCGCGTTTCTTCAGCCCGGGCCCGAACGTCGGTCTTCGCAGCAGCCACCTGCACCTCGCGCTGAAGCTTGTGGTACGACTCGAGTCGCGCGGGATCAAGCGTCCCCGCCTCGATTGCCGCCGCCACCGCGCACCCGGGCTCGCCGTTGTGCGAACAGTCCGTGAAGCGGCAGTCGCGCGCAAGCTCCGCGATGTCGGCGAACGCCGTCTCCACCCCCGACTCCGAGTCGGTGAGCGCTACCGAGCGAAGCCCGGGCGTATCCACGAGCACGCCGCCGCCGGGCAGCGGCACGAGTTCTCGCGCGACCGTCGTGTGGCGACCCCTGCCGTCGCTTGCCCTGACTTCCGCGATCGCCTGACTGTCAGTGCCGGTGAGCAGGTTGATGAGCGTGGATTTCCCGGCGCCCGATGGCCCCACAAGCGCGACGGTGCGACCCGGACCCACGTACGCGTCGAGCGCGGCGGTACCGGTGCCGTCGACCGCGCTTGTCACGAGCACGTCGGTGCCGAGCGCGATCCCGGCCACGGCGGCCCGGGCGGCCTCGGCATCTTCGGCAAGGTCCGACTTCGTGAGCACGACGACCGGGACCGCGCCGCTTTCCCACGCAAGCGTGAGCTCGCGCTCGATGCGACGCAGGTTCGGACCCTCGGCGATCGGGTGCACCACGAACACGGTGTCGATGTTGGCCGCCAACACCTGCGACGAGGCCATCTTGCCCTGATCGCCGCGCATGAACGCCGAGGAGCGCGACAGCACCGCTTCCACGAACGGGACCTCGTGGGTGGACGCGGGGTCGTACATCACCCAGTCACCGACGGCGGGCAGTTCGTTGGGCGAGAGCGCGCGGTACAGGCGCGGCGAGGGCTCCACCCGCACGACGCCCTCCTCGGAATGCGCGAGCACCGAGCCCCGGTCCGACCGCATCACGCGCGCGAGACGCAGGCCGCGCTTTTCGTAGTCGGCCGCAAGCGCGCGGATGCGGTCGTTCAGCCCGAGCTGCTCCAGGCCGAGGCGGTCCAGCCGCGCAAGCGTCTCGTCGATGACGTCGGGAACCGACAGCCGCGCGGCCGCCCACAGCGCGTCGGCCTTGGCGCGCTGCGCCGCGGCGGATGCCTCCCGACCCACGGCTTCTAGCGCATCGGCTCGCGCTTCGAGGACACGCGCGATGAGCACCGTCCGCGCCACATCCATCTCGCCTCCAGCGCCCAGGAAAGCGACAAGCGACTCGGGTGTGAGCGCGTCGATCAACGAAGGCTCAGTGTTGGCTGCTAGCCGCAGGGCCTCCTCGGCGATTTGTACCGCCTCCTCGGGAGACTCGCCGCTGGCTTTCAGCACGCGTCGCACGAGCGTCCCGACCTGCTCGATGAGCCGCAGCATGTAGTCGTTTTGATACACGCTAGGCTCGCTTGACGGACGTGCCCGCCGTAAACGCGTCCGCCACCTTCTCCCCGAGGCGCCGATACTCGCGGCTGCCGTTGATGTAGATCAGCGGATCGAGCAGCTCCACGTCCACGTTCCCATTCTCGTCGAGGACGCTTTCCTCGGCGTGCGACTCGACGATCTGGCCGATCACGAGCACGTGCGAGCCGTTGTCGACCTCTGAGAGCACGCGGCACTCCAGATTGTAGGGGCATTCGGCCACCAATGGCGCCGAGACGACAGCGGCGGGCTCCAGCGTCCATCCGCTCTCGGCAAACTTGTCGTGGTTGTGCCCGCTCACGAGGCCGAAATAATCCACAACCGCCGCGTCGCTCGCACGCGGGATGTTCACCGTGAACTCGCCGGTCTGGCGGATGAGCTCGAGGGTGCGTCGCGATTTGCGCAGCGCCATGACGATCGTAGGCGGAGTGGCTCCCCCGACAGCGATCCACGCGCAAGCGAGCGCGTCCGCGTGCGCCATCGTGCCGCTCACTACGAGCGGACAGGGCATCGGGTACAGGCGATCGTTGGGTCCCAGCGCTCTTTTCACGGCGAAAGTCCTCTCACAGGTGTCCGCAGCAAGTGTACCCGAGCGCGAGCATCGCCGCGCCGAGGCCGGTCCACCGTGGTATCGCTCCGGCAACAGAGGCTGGCGGACTCCTCGTGCGTGCGGCGTATGATGGGCGCGTACCCCGTTGTGATGGAGGAATCAAATCATGCGCCGCACATCCGCCGCATTGCTCGCGCTGCTGCTGGTCGTCGCATTGCTTGCCGGAGGCCTGGCAGGGTGCAAACGTAGGTCAGCAGGTCCGGTGCCGCCGGGCGACGCCGAATCGAAGGTCTCGACCACCGCAGCCTCGACAGATACCTCCACCACTGAGGACACCACCGGCACCGTTAGCGAAACGGCGCAGCAGGCTACCGGCAACAATCCGGCGAGCAGCCCACCGCTGCCCCCCGGATCTCCGGCCAAGACGATGAAAGTCAAGCTCTATTTCGGGAACGGTGACCGCGTCATGGCGGTCCAGCGCGAAGTTCCCCATTCGCAGGCCGTCGCCAAGACAGCGATGATCGAATTGCTGAAGGGCCCCTCGCCGCAGGAGCTCAAGGGACTGAAGCTTCACAGCGAGATCCCTAAGGGCACCAGGATCCTCGGCGTCGTGCTGACGTCGCATACCGCGCGCGTGGACCTGTCAAAGGAATTCGACGACGGTGGCGGCACGCTTTCTATGGACATGCGGCTCGCCCAGATCGTGTACACGCTTACGCAGTACAGCACGATCGAGTCGGTCGAGTTCTATATGGAGGGCACGCCGATCCATGTCTTTGGCGGAGAAGGCATCGAACTCGACGGTCCGCAGCGGCCCCAGTACTTCTACGATCGCGTGCCGATCGACGCCTGAGCCGCAGGTTCGTCCTGCATACCCGAGAAACACGAATCGCCCGGCGTTGGCCGGGCGATTCGTGTTCGTTGCGGTTCGTTCTCAGGCGGATCGCAACGGTGCGCAACCGGGCGGGGAACCCGGACATCCAGACGCGGGGACGCCTAGATGTAGGACAGGAGTACGGACAGCACCACGAGCAGGCCGATCGCCGCTATGGCGCGACTAGGGTAGATGGCACCTTCACTGAAGCTGTCCCGAAAACGGCTTGCAAACACGGCGGGCTCCTTCATATGCCTTGAATTGCCTTCACGAGTCATTATCGGAACATCTATCCATAAATTCCATTTACGGTTTCTATTGCATAGCGTAAGCTGTCCTTAATGCTAAACGTTCACCGTATGCGGCTTCTTCGCGAGGTCGCCTCCCATGGGAGCATAGCCGGCGCCGCCGAGGCGCTCTACCTCACGCCGTCAGCCGTCTCCCAACAGCTGGCTGTTCTCCAGCGTGAGGCGGGCGTCGAACTGCTCGAGCACATCGGGCGAGGCGTCCGGCTCACACACTCCGGCAAGAAGCTCGTCGCGCACACCGAGCGAGTGCTCGCCGTCCTCGAGGAAGCCGAAGCGGACCTCGAGGCCGTCTCGGAAGGCATGGCGGGCCAACTGCGCACCTGCGCCTTTCCCACAGCGGCGCGTGCGCTCCTGGTACCGGCCCTCGCGAGGATGAGGACCGAGAATCCGTTGCTTGCGCTCTCGATGGTCGACCTCGAGCCGGAGGAGAGTCTTTCCATGCTCAAGACGGGCGACCTGGATATCGTTGTGACCTACGGTTTCGACCGTCTGCCCGAGCGCGTCGACCCCGGCGTGCAACAGCACCTCCTCCTCACCGAACCCCTCTATATCGCCGTCCGGGAGACCGACCCTCGAGCGCACGGCGTCGTTAAGGTCTCCGACTTCCGAGAAGACGACTGGGTTGTCGGCCGGGACGGGTCGCACTTCCTTGACGTGATGGTGCGTGTGGCGGCCGAAGCCGGATTCCAACCGCACGTCGACCTGCACAGCAACGACTATCAGGTCATCCTCGCCTCGGTACAGGCGGGGCTTGGCGTCGCGCTGGTTCCACCGCTGGCGTTCTTCGCACAGTATCCCGGTGTGGTGTGCGTGACTCCGAGCGATGTCCAGATCAATCGCCGCGTGCTGGCCGTCATCCGCCGGGGCAGCGGCGGCCGGCCTGCCATCGAGGCGGCTCTCGGCGTTCTGCGCGATGTCGCACGTGAAGCGGTCGCCCGGTACGAAACGCTGGTTCCGTTGGCGAAGTAGCTGGCCGTCGGTGGGCTGCGGGCTGCTGTGGGATCTCTTATTCTTCCTGCGAGTCGTCGAACCTCAGCGACAACGAATTCATGCAGTACCGTGTGCCGGTGGGCTGGGGCCCGTCCTCGAACACATGGCCGAGATGCGAGCCGCATCTCCCACACCTGATCTCCGTTCGTACCATGCCATGGCTTGTGTCGGTGACGTTGACCACTGCATCAGGTGAGATCGGCTCCCAGAAGCTCGGCCAGCCGCTTCCCGAGTGGTACTTCGTCTTCGACTCGAAGAGCGGGTTGCCGCAGGCGCGGCACCGATAGATACCCGTCTCGTCGAGGTCGACGTATTCGCCTGTGAACGGCGGCTCCGTACCGCCGGCGCGAAGCACGTCGTACTCCTCCGGCGTAAGAACGCTATGCCACTCTTTGTCAGTGCGCGTGTCGCGGTCCATTGGACCTCCTGCTCTACCGGTTGCCGGGCTTGCCCGCGGCGCGGCTGAGCAGGTCCTGGCCCACGGCGCTCAGACCGTACGAGTCGATCTCCGCCTCAAGCTCGTCGCGGGTGCCATTTCCGTCGAGATAGCCGTTCAGCCGCGCTACGGCCGTTGAGTCTTGAAAGTCGCTCTCGTCAGGGTAGTATTCGCGCATCTCGCGATAGAGCGCCGACGCGCTGCGGAGGCGATACTTCTGGTGGTACTCCTCGGCCAGGTGGAAGCGCTCAAGAGGCGCGATGCGCGTGTAAATCGTGCCGACGGAGACGGCAAGGCGATCGCGGCTTTCCTCGGCGATGCGGAGCTGTTCGTCATCGTGGGTGAGGATCGCCGACATGTACTGGCGCGAGAATGGCCGGCTTGTGGGCCGGTGCGCCGACCAGAAGACGTCGAGCAGGTCGGCGTATGAGATGCGAGACGGATCGAAGTCGACCTCCACGGTCTCGGTGTGGTCGCCGATCGTTCGGTACGTTGGGTCCGCCGTAGTGCCGCCGGCGTAGCCAACGCGTGTGCGGATGACGCCGGGGAGCTGCCCGAACCGGGCATCAGGCCCCCAGAATCAACCGAGCGAGAACGTCGCCGTCTGGAAGTCGGCCGGCGCTTCAAGGTCAATCGCCGGAAGCGTGAGCGTGCCATCGTGCGTTGCGGGTGAGAGGCTCATGTGGTGCTCCTTCGTTTGCCGCCCCTTGTGAAGCAAAGGCCGCGCCGGAGTGTCTACTCGGATGCCTCCAGATCGTCGGCGACCTGCCCGAGGAAGAGTCCGACGTCGGTGACGATGCCGATGGTCTGGAAGCTGCCGCGATCGGAGAGCTTCGTGACGACGGCCGGGTTGATGTCCACACACACGGTGGTGACCGAGGCAGGCAGCATATTGCCGGTCGCGATCGAGTGCAGCATCGTCGAAAGCATGATGCACGCGCCGGCGGTGCGACAGTACGGCCGCATCGCGCGCTGTGCCTCGACCGCGTCGGTGATCACGTCGGGCAGTGGGCCGTCATCGCGGATCGATCCCGCCAGCACGTACGGGGTGCCGGTCTTCACGAGCGTGTACATGAGTCCCTCGGTGAGCACGCCCTGCTCGACAGCGGGTTTGATGCCGCCACAGCGGCGGATCATGTTGATCGCGCGCAGATGATGCTCGTGACCGCCCACCTTCGGAATGCCTTCGGCGATCGACACGCCGAGCGATGTGCCGTACAGCGCCGACTCGATATCATGCGTGGCCACAGCGTTGCCGCCGAAGAGCACGCTCACGTACCCCATCTCCACCAGGCGTGCGAGATGACCGGCCGCGCCCGTGTGCACCACTGCGGGCCCGACGACCGCGATGACCTCCTGCCCCGCCGCGCGAACCTGCCTGAGCATCCGGGCTATCTCGGCCACCACCTGCGCCTTCGGCTTCTCGGACGAGACGGCCGAGTTCATGAACTCGAACGCCTGGCCTGCGCGCGGGCGCTCGATCGGCTGGACGCGAAGCCCGCCATGACCCACGACGAAGAGCTCGCCGTCGCGCGTGTCGGCGATGGGGACCGTCTCGGCGGTCGCTGCTTCAAGGTCGACGCGAATGCCCAGGTCCATCTCGGGATTCTCCACGCGCACCCAGCGACCACGGATGCGGACGGCGGTCTCGAGATTGGTGGTGGAGTAGAAGCCTTCCGGGAAGACGCCATCGCACGGCACGGGGGCAAGCATGGCATCCTCGGGATGCACCGGCACCACGCCGAAAAGCTGCACCGAGCCGAGCAACTCCTCGAGATGCTCCTGCGAACGGGCCTTCACGCGCATCTCGGCCACCGAGACGTCTTCGTTCGTGCGACCGACCTCGAAGCTGAGGGTCTCGAATTCTCCGTCGAGCGCGACGATCGTGTCCATGATCTGCGACATGATACCGGAGTCGATGAGGTGTCCTTCGACACGGACGTCCTCGTAAGGACGGTGGGGCATGGGAATCCTCCTCAGCCTTATGCATGGCACATCGTCGATTATCCACCAAACCCGCCGAAGGTACACGGGCGAAGGAGGAGCGCGGCCGCAGAACTCGTCGGCGTTGTTGATCCTTGCGCAGAACCCGCGCCACGTGGGAATCGTCATACCAGCACGTTCGTCGGCCGAGGAGGTCACCATGCGCGCATCATGCATCACCCTGACATGTGTCGCGGCGCTCGCCATGGTGCTTGCGCTTGCCGGGTGTGCGCCTGCGCCGCCGAGGGAGGCGCCGTCGATTAGCGGGACGATCACGATCGTCACGCCCGGGGAGGGGAACCTTGGCAACGTGCTGGTCGAAGGGCCGAGCGGGGCGGGCGTGGCGTACGACCGTGCCTCGGTGAACATCACGTCGTCAACGACCGTGCTGCGAGTAACGCCGAAGGGCTACGAGCGGATCATGTTCTCGGACTTGCGGAGTGGCATGAAGGTGCACGTCTGGTTCACCGGTGCGGTAGCGGAGTCGTACCCGGTCCAGGCGACGGCGAAAGCGCTTGTGGCAGTCGAGTGATCGACGCCTCGTCACCAGGAACAGTGCGCTCCATCACAGAACAGGTTGCAGTATTTGGCGCTTCAGGCCGATACTCTTTCGTGTAGCACCCGGACGCTGAAGGAGTCGTAGCATGCATCGCAGCCCGCGCCCGGCGGCTCGAGTCTTGGCCGTCGTCGTTCTCGCTCTCGTCGTGGCACTTGCCGCCGCCTCCCCCGCCTTCGCCGCGATGTCACGATCGCTCGTGATGGCGCGCGCGCAGAAGTGGGTGAGCGCGAAGATCCCCTACTCGCAGAGGGGCTGGGCGAACTCCGAGGGAACCACCGTCACCGCATCGACCCTTGGGTGGCGAACCGACTGCTCGGGATTCGTCTCGATGGCGTGGAACACCTTCAAGCCCGGATACTCCACACGCACCCTCCAGCAGACCTCCACCCGGATCACCAAAGAGGCGCTCCAGCGTGGCGACGCCCTTGTGAGCTACAACTATCACGCTGTCATCTTCGGTGGCTGGGCCAATGCCGAGCGCACGAAGTTCTACGAGTACCAGATGGGAGGCGAGGTCGCCCCCGGCGATGGCACCGGCATGCGCATCGAGGAGTATCCCGGGTGGTCACCGGCGGACAGCCCCTACATCCCATACCGCCTGAACGGCATCACCGAGAACATCGACTACACCGGCTTCATCGCGCCAATCGAAGGCGCCGACCGATATAGCACGGCCGTGGCAGCGTCGCGCTCCGCCTTTGTGACCGGTAGCGTCGACGCCGTCGTGATCGCGTGCGGCGACAACTGGCCCGACGCGCTCGGTGGCTCGGCGCTTGCGGGAGCCATTGCCGGCCCGGTGCTCCTCACAAAGCCCGGTGCGCTCCCCGAGTCGGTCTCGGCCGAGATCACGCGACTCGGTGCCTCCGAGGCGATCGTGGTGGGCGGCGAGCCGGCTGTCTCGGCCACTGTCTTCAAGGCGCTCGACGCGCTGCCGGGCGTCGATGCCACACGGCTGGCCGGTGTCGACCGCTACGCGACATCGGCGCGCATCGCCGAAGAGGCTGTGCTGCGTCTAAAGCAGCGTCCCGGCGGCTACAGCGGCGCCATCTTCGTGACGACTGGCGCCAACTTCCCCGACGCGCTGGCCGCCTCGCCGCTCGCCGCGAAGTCCGGCTGGCCCATCCTGCTGACGACGCCGGAGCGCCTCTCCGGCGAAACCTCCGCGGCGATCGCCGCGATCGGTGCGAAGCGCGCGCTCATCCTCGGAAGCGCGTCTGCGGTGAGCACGGCCACCGAGGCCGACCTCGAGGGCCTGATCGCTCCGGAGCAGATTGAGCGCCTTGAGGGCCGCAACCGCTACGCGACCGGCTACGCGATCGCGACGTGGGGCCTCAAGAACTGCGGGCTCACCATGGCGGGACCGGCCATCGCGACTGGCGAGGACTTTCCCGACGCTCTCGCGGGCGGCGTGATGGCCGCACGGCTCAACACGGTGCTCCTTCTCACGCACTCGAACTGGCTCGACGCCGCGGTGTCCGACCTGCTCCTGCAAAACGCCACCACCGTGGGCAAGCCGAAGGTGCTCGGCGGTGAAACGGTCCTCAAACCGATCCTGCGCGAAGCGATCGCACTCGCGTTGGAGCCGCAGAGCGGACAGTAGGAGCGCTCTACCCCTCGGCCATCTGGCGCTTGTACGCCACGATCGCGTCGCGGTACTGGGGCATGCTCGTGCCGAGGATCTGCGTGGCGAGGATGGCGGCGTTCTTCGCGCCGTTGATGGCGACACATGCGACCGGTACGCCGGTGGGCATCTGCACCATCGAGAGCAGCGAATCGAGCCCGCCGAGGTCGCCCGTCTTCATCGGCACGGTGATCACAGGCAGTGGCGTGCACGCCGCGACGACCCCGCCCAGGTGCGCGGCTTTGCCAGCGGCGGCGATGATGACCTTGACGCCACGATCGGCCGAGGAGGCCGCCCACTCGTGCACCCTGTCCGGCTGACGGTGCGCGGAGGCCACGAGCGTCTCGAAGGGCACCCCGAGCGCTTCAAGCTGGCTCTCGCACTCGGCCATGACGGCCCTGTCCGAGGCGCTGCCCATGACGATCCCGACGAGCGGCGTGCCTGTCATGTGCTGCCCCTTCCGCGCGCTTACCGCCCGAGCCCGGCGTCGATGAAGTACTTTTCCGAGGCAGCCTGCTTCTCCGTGACCTTCGCATCGAGGTCCGAGAGCAGCTTGGAGGTGTCGTCGATCGACTTCGAGAGCTCCTCGGCCTTAGCGGTGTCCGTGCTCTTTGACTCGATGAGCTGGTAGAGCGCTTTGGTCTTGGCGATCAACTGCACTCCGAGGTCGTCCATCTGGCCGAGCATGTCAGTGATCTCCACTTGCTGCTTCGCGTACGTCTTGATCTCATCGCGTACCTTGTACCCGGCGATCTTCTCGAACTCGGCCTTGACGGTTGCGATCACGGCCTTGCGCTCCCCGAACGTGGCGGTCGCCTTGTCGATGGCTTCGATCCCGGGTTTGACACCCTCAGACGTCATGTCGACGGCAGACGCCTGATCCATGAGCGCCGAGATCTCGTTGTCGAGCGCGGTGTACTTCTTCGACTGCTCGTTCGCGGCCGATATCGCCGCGTTCGCATCCTTGGTCTGATCGCCGCATCCGGCAAGCGTGAATACCATGACAGCAGTAAGCATCACCACGACGACTTTGGTACTGCGGGCCATGAATCCCCCCAACGGAGCGTCTCTTGAATGCTCCGAATGGTAGCGGACCGTCGGCCTGCCCGCAAACCTGTGTTGTGACGCCTTACGGCAGCGGCCTATCGGTGGCCTCGGCCACGGCGCGTGCGCCAGCATCAGCGCACGCAGGCGTGCCCTCGCCAAAGAGCAGCTGGCGCTCGTCCTCGGGTAGCACGGCACGTGACGAGTCACGCAGGCTGTTCAAGTTGGCGAACATCTGCCGCATCATCGCGACCGTGAGGTAGCGCCCCTTTGGCGTGAGCGTGAATTCCTCGGCGGTGTCGGTAGCGAACGCCCCGGCCAGGCGGAAGAAGCTCACCTCCGGGAACAGGCCGCGCTCCGGCGTCACACCGAACGCTGCGGTGAACTCGCGCTTGTCGAGCCGCAGGCCGAAGAGGTCCATGAGGAAGCGGTATCGCATGCGGTCCTTGCGGGTGGAGCGCTTACAGCCGAGCGATACCGCCTGGTGACCGGCTTCGATCGCGTCGCCGTACTTGCGCAGCGAGAACGTGTTCACGAAGATCTTTCCGCCGAGGTACGAGAACGCACCGGAGCCCACGCCAACGTACTCCTCGTAGTCCACGATGTACTCGTCGATCATGCCGCCGCCCGTGCGCGAGAACGTCCACGCGGTCGCGTGCTCGAAGGTGTCCGAGAGCTCGCGCGAGAGAATCTCGTAGTAGCGCGCTTCCCGGCTGTAGTCGACCATGCCTACGGTGCGTCTGAGCGCGATCTCGACGGAGCGCGACGCCATGAGCGGATAGAACGTCGTCTGGTTGCACGTGCTCGCCTTGAGCATCTCGATGTCGCGCAGCAGGTGCGCTTCGGTCTGGCTCGGGAAGTTGAAGATCATGTCAACGTTAAGCGAATGGAAGAACCCTTCGAGCGACTGCAGGCGCTCGAGGATCTCCTCGCCCGAACCGTACTTCTCGAAGCGGTCCATCTGCTTGAGCAGGCCATCATCAAACGACTGCACCCCGACCGAGAACCGCTGCACGCGATCCTTGAGCGGCTCGAGGATCTCCGGGATGAGGTGATTCGGGTTCGTCTCGGTAGAGACTTCCTTGATATCGAAGAGCTCGCGCGCCAGGTCGATCGTGGCTACCAGCTCGTCAATCAGGATCGTGGGCGTGCCGCCGCCGATGTACAGCGCCGGGAAGTTGTAGCCCCTATCGGCGATCATCCGCATCTCGTCGCGCAGGTTCTTGAAGTAGCGGCGCGCGGGATCCTCTCGGAAGGGGAAGCGGTTGAAGGAGCAGTACGGGCAAAGCCGCTCGCAGAACGGCACATGCGCGTAGAGCATGTACGGGCGGCCTTCGACCGGTCCGGGGAGCCCGGCTACCGGCGTGGGACTGTCCGAGAAGTACGAACGCTGCGCGATCTCGACCGCGCGTGACAGCGCACGTTCAGTGAGCAATCTGTTATGCCTCCTCAAGCGCCTGAAGCGCCTTGAGTCCGATGTCGGTCCGGTAGTGCATTCCCTCGAACGAGATGCGTCCGACGGCTTCGTACGCGCGCTCGCGCGCCTCGGCCATATTCGGCGCGACCGCGGTCACGTCGAGAACGCGTCCGCCAGCGGTGAGCAACGTACCATCATGAGCAAGCCTGGTGCCTGCGTGGAAGACGGTGACTCCCGGGACCTTCTCGGCATCGGCGACGCCGGTGATCGGCAGGTCGGAAAGGTAGTCGTTCGGGTAACCTCCCGAGGCGAGCACAACCGAGACGGCCGCGTCGCCGCGCCAGCTGAGCGTGACCTCAGACAGGCGCTTCTCGGCGGTTGCAAACATGACGTCAACGAGGTCGGTCTTGAGCAGCGGGAGGACGACCTGCGTCTCCGGGTCGCCGAAACGGGCGTTGTACTCGAGGACCTTCGGGCCACCAGCCGTGAGGATGAAGCCGCCGTAGAGCACGCCGCGGTAGTCGATGCCTTCCTCGCGCATGCCGGCGACCGTCCGCTCGAGGATGTCGGTCATCGCGGCGAGGGTTGCGGCATCCACAACCGGAACCGGGGTGTAGACGCCCATGCCGCCGGTGTTGGGACCTTCGTCACCATCGAGCGCCCGCTTGTGATCCTGCGCGGGAAGCATCGGCAGCACGGTCTCGCCGTCGGTGAACGCCAGAAGCGAGCACTCCGGACCCTCAAGATACTCCTCGATCACGACGACCTCGCCCGCAGGCCCGAAGCGTCCGTCGAAGCATTCCTTCACGGCGTCGCGAGCCGCATCCATATCCATCGCGACGGTCACCCCTTTGCCGGCGGCAAGACCGTCGGCCTTGACGACGATCGGCGCGGCCTGCTCGGCCAGGTACGCCAGCGCAGCCTCCTTGGCCTCAAAGGCAGCGGCTCGCCCCGTGGGGATGCCGCGACGCTCCATGAGCTCCTTCGCAAAGAGTTTGGAGCCCTCCAGATGTGCGCCCGACGCCTTGGGACCGAAGCACGGGATGCCGGCTGCTTCCAGCAGGTTCGCAAGCCCGACCACGAGCGGGCCTTCGGGGCCGACGACGACCAGATCGACCGGATTGCGCTCGATCCACTCGACGACGTTCGCCGGGTCTTCAATGGTGATAGCCGCATTGATTGAAAGCGCCGCTGTGCCGCCGTTGCCAGGCGCGCAGAAGAGCTCGGGCTTATGAGCCGAGCGGGACAGAGCCGAGACGATGGCGTGTTCGCGACCGCCGCCGCCGATGACGAGTATGCGCATGGGTAACCCCCGGGTTGCCGGAACCAGGACGTCCCGATTGTACCGGATGCGTCCAGAGCGCGAGTGCTCGGTCGCTAGTTGCGCTCGGCGCAGAGGTAGTCGGTGGCCTGGTCCCACACGTCGAAGCACGGCCACGAGTCGGTGAGCTTCCAGTCGTGCATCTGCTGAACGATGCGCTGTGGCGCATAGACCGCGAAGCGCGCGTCGCCGGTGAGCTCGCTCGAAGCGATGATGATCGCCGCGATGAGAGGGCCGTGGAGTTCGCTCAGACCGCTCAGGTCCGCAAGCACGCGCGGTTTGGCCTCGGAGAGCGCATCGGCGAACAGCGCACGGATGCTCGCGGTGTCGTTGATGTCGGCATCCATGAGGCGGATGACGGAGATTTCGCAGCTACCCATGACGTCTCCTCGACTGCCGGGTCGATCGACCTGTGGGCGAATCGCATCCTGTCAGTACGCGCCGACGAACGGTACAACTCAATAGGCCAATGGGCCATTTGGGAGGCACACGTCATTCGAGAAGCGGAATCTAGTGGCCCTCTGGCTCATCCGCCATGCCAAGCCTGAACGCAAGCGCGACGGCTTCACTGCGATTGGAGGCGCCGAGCTTGTGAAACACCGACGCGACCTGGTTCTTGACCGTGCTCACCGACACATCGAGAAGCGACGCGATCTCGCGGTTGGTGGCTCCAGTCGTGAGCATTCGCAGGACAAGCGCCTCGCGCTTGCCGAGCCTGGGATGTTCGACGCCCCCGGAGCCAAAACGCGCTTCAAGTGCGCGAAGCCTGCCGAGGACCTGCTTCGACAACGGAGGCGGAATCAGCACGCCGGACTCCTCGAGAATGCGGACCGCCTCGACGATCGCCTCAGGCGCGACAGCCCGCGGGAAGTATCCGTCGACGCCAGCGATGAACAGGTCGATCAGGTGCGGATCGCTCGGATCGCCGATGACCATGATGCGCATCTCGGGGCAGAGCCTCACGAGTTCGCTGACCGAAGCCGCATCGATGCTCGCGGCCTCGACGACCGCGATGTGGGCTTTGCACTTGAGTGCAACGGCCCAGAACGCCGCGGGATCCGTTTCGATGCCGACGACATCGAATCTGCGACCAGAGCCGAGTGCCAGGGCCAAAGGCTCCAGCGCCGATCTCCGGCCACCGAGCAAGAGCACGGACGTGATACTCACGATGATCACCGCTTTCGGCGATCCGTTCGTGGAGGTCAGTAACGCGGCCTGGGCGAGCGGTCCTTTCGGTGGGTCAAACGGCCATTCCTACCGTTCATCATCGGCTGATTTCCACTCATCTATAAGCAAATAGAGCGGATTGATGCAGTCGCTCGTGCGGTATCTTCTTTGCACGATACGACCGAAGGAGGCCTCGATGGAAGACACCAACAAGACCGTTCTCGACGCCATGCATGCCGCCGGCGAGCCCGTGAATGCTGGGAAGGTGTGTGAAATGACCGGGCTCGACCGCAAGGACGTCGACAAAGCAATGGCGGCGCTCAAGAAGACTGGCGATATCGAGTCGCCCGTCCGATGCAAGTGGCAGCCGAAGGCATAGCCGACGCGGGGGTGCCGAGAGGGCGGGAGGGTCCGCCGCGAGTTCCGCAGCCGGGGACAACACAAAGAAGCCGCCCTTGAGGCGGCTTCTTTGTGT
>JAJFTE010000123.1 GCA_021373175.1 Actinomycetes bacterium | reverse complement strand
CTCTAATATCCAGCGCCGCTATTGCGAATGTGTTCCAGTTCATCCTGTACCTTATCGTAGCCAAGAAGCGTATCAGCCCGCGCCTCTGGAACGCGAAGCTGCTACGGTCAATGCTTAAGTACTCCATACCGTTGCTCCCCGCTGTGTTGGCCTTCTGGATCGTGAGCCTATCAAGCACCTACATTCTCGTACGCTATTCATCGATGGCCGAAGTGGGCATCTATGGCATCGGAACCCGTTCTGCCGGTGTAATAAGCATGCTTACCGGCGCGGTGTATATGGCATACACGGTCTATGCCTTTCAGACGGTCAAGGAAGAGGGCGCTCAACGGAAGTTCGTGTCGATCTTGGACGTGTTCTTCTTGGTGGTTGCATGTTTGTGCTTCACGGCAGCCATGTTCGGGCCTGAGATCATAGGCATCATGGCCGACGCGAGCTACAGTTCGGCGGCGCGTCTTCTCGTTCCGTTGATGTTCTCGCAACTCGCCTACGGCATCTCGACGATGGCGGGGTACGGCATGGCATTCGTGAAGAAGTCGTCGTTGACGACTGTGGCGGTGCTCGCGGGCGCAGCAGTGAGTCTAAGCCTAAACCTAATACTGATTCCGAGAATCGGGGCATTGGGTGCGGCGTGGTCGTCACTCGCTAGCTACGGTGTGATTGCCGCATTCACCGTCTGGTTTGCCGAGCGTGTCTACCCGTGCGGCTATCACATCTGGCGTATCGCCTGCTGTTTCGGCGTGCTTGTTGCTTTGGCGCAGATTAGCCAGGATGCTGCGCTACAGATCAAGGCGCTGTCAGAGGCCGCTGGAATCGTCTTCGTGTGCGTGGCCTTTCGAGACGTTCTCGGTCAGATCGGGACGATAGCGCGGGGGCTTCTGCAGAGATAGCCCAACGGCAGCTCTGGGCCAATCGACTTGGTTGTGAGATGGGTTCTACAAGCTGAGCCGGATGGTCGCGTGCTCAGAGTGGTGTTGGGCCAAGCGAGTGACGATGCCGTATCGTCGTCAGCTGCGGTTCTACGGCAGGTAGTCGTGCAAACGACTCCTATCGGCCCCCCACTCAAGCGTATTGGCAATTACTCGTGCAGGATTCCCGATAACGACACTGTTGTCCGGAATACTGCCCTTCACAACGGCGCACGCGCCGATGATGCAGTTCGATCCAATTGTAGCGCCCGGAAGCAGTGAGACCCTGGCGCCGATGAAGCAATTGTCGCCAACCGTAATCGGCTCCACTATATGCGGAGTACTCGCCCCGGACCAGCCTCCCAGGCCAATGGCCTGAAGGCCTCGTGCGACAGAGTAGTCATGTGTGAGAAACATGACCTCTCTCGAGATTACGACGGAATCGCCGATCGTAATTGCGGAGTAATCATGGCTATCAAAGTAGACATCGTTTGCGATGTAGGCGGGCTGGCCAAGAATTCGGATTCCTAGACTACGTAGGAATTTCGTATAGAGGCGCACGTGACGAGTCGGTGAAATGACACTGAACGCCTGGCCCACAATACCGCGGAACGGCAGTGACCGGAGAATCCTAAAAGCTCGATTCACGGGGTTGCCCCCTTCACGCTTGCCGTCATGCTGCCTCCGTCTTCGGGGACCTTTCCAGCTGGCTGCGCTTCTACTTCCTGAGATTATAGCGAAGCGATGGTTTGGATTGCAGCAAGGCCCCCGGAGGGGGGCGTCATTGGGGAGTAGGTGCTGCGCCCTCGCGGCTGTCTGTGGGACGCGCGCCAGGGTGACACGCTCTCACTGTCGTGGGACTCACTGAGGCGCGTCTGCCGTTCTGGCGCGTGACGGAGGAACTAGTCCAGTACCGGGAGGTGAGTTGGATCGCGGTGCACCAGGCCTCCGACCGCTATAATAGGGAAGACGCTCGGAAGGACAGCGAGTTCCGAACAATGAGATGGAGTGCAGCCCTGGGGCTCCACGCACAGACAAATTGAGGGTAAGCGAGGGGGAGCCACAGCGAATGAAGGTCATGTCGGTCATCCACTATCCGGTGTTTGGCGGCCCACACAATCAAGCTTTGCGCCTTGACGCCCCGCTGAGGGCGCTCGGTGTAGAGACCTTGGTTGTTCTTCCTGACGAGCCCGGCAACGCAGTCGCTCGTCTAGAGACCGCTGGAGTCGAGCACGTTACGATCCCCCTGCTTCGTCTGCGAGCGAGTAAGAACCTCGGAGTACAGAGTCGATTCCTGCGTGCATGTTACGGTGATGTTGGGCGGCTCCGCAGCTTGATTCGCAGCCATGATGTGGATGTCGTCCAGTTGAACGGGCTGGTTAACCCTCATGCCGCAATTGCGGCGCGACTCGAGAATGTTCCTGTTGTATGGCAAATACTGGATACTCGATCTCCTATGTTCGCCCGTGTCGGCATGGCGCCACTTATCCGAGCGCTTGCTGACTGCGTCATGACGACCGGTAAGCGAGTTGCCGAGATGCACCCTGGTGTATCCGGACTTGGGGGGAGGCTGCTTCCCTACTTCCCCCCCGTTGACGTCGATCTCTTCAGCCCGGCCACGCAGATTGAGAGGAATGCAGCGAGGGCCAAATTGGGGGTTCCCGATGATGCGTTTCTAGTTGGCACTGTCGGAAACCTCAACCCGCAGAAGGGCCATGAGTTCTTGATTCGAGCTGCGGCCGTGGCGCGCGAGAGAATACCCACGCTGTTCTTGCGAATCCTCGGCGCGAGCACCCTTACGCACGCTGGGTACGCCGAATCGACCAGAGTGGAGGCAAACGAACTCAGATTCACATCGCCCCAATTCGACATGATAGATCCGGGTGCTCGGGTTGCTGAACTAATTCGGGCGTTTGATGTCTTTGTCATGTCTGCCGTTCCATTGTCCGAGGGTGTGCCCACCGTCATTCTTGAGGCCATGGCAAGCGGAATACCTGTGGTCGCGACTGACGTCGGCGGTGTGAGCGAGGTTGTGAAAGACGGTGTCACAGGCTTCGTTGTGCCCGCCTTGGATTCGAACGCTTTAGGAAACCGCATTGTTGACATTTACGAAGATCGTGCGCTGCGGGACGCTATGTCTCGGGCCGCGAGGCAGGATGCGGAGCAGCTATACAGCTCGGAGCAGTGTGCCCAAGTACACCTGAACGCATATCGCACAGCGCTACAATCGCATTGGTCGCGCTTCGCCCCGACTCAGGCCGGCGGTCAAGATGTTTGCATCCCATCCCCCGATCTAAGAGATGCGCTTGTGTGTCCTGACTGCCGCGGTGCGATTGAGTGGAGTACTGACGCTGCGACGTGTCAGGTATGTGCGACGCGGTACCCCGTTGTTCGGGGCGTGCCAGTACTGGTGAGCATCTCTGACATTGGTGGCGAACCAGTGATGACCGACTCGGCGGAGGCCCAGCGGTTCTACGACGAAGAGGTCGATGCCCAGTTCGAGACAACACGACCTCATCGCACACCGCGTATGCATCAATTCATGTTGGGGCTCAAGGTCCGTCATGGGCTGAGGGGACTGGACGGACTGCGCGGTGGGGGGCCGGTTCTCGCTGTTTGCGGTGGCTCGGGGATGGACGGTGAGTTTCTTGCTAGATGTGGCCATGGGGTGCTATCCATGGATCTCTCTCTAGGGGCATGTCTTCGAGCATCGGAGAGAGCGAGGCGATTCGGGCTTCCCATATTCCCTGTGGTCGCTGACGCGATGCGGTTGCCGCTTCTCGACAAATCTATTTCGGTTGCATACGTTCACGATGGTCTTCATCATCTGTCTGATCCGGCAGACGGAGTGGCCGAAATGCTCAGGGTTGCAAGGCTGGGAGTATCTATCAATGAACCTGCGGCAGCGGTGGCCACGCGGGCAGCGGTGGCTTTAGGTGTTGCGGTCGACGTGGAAGAATCTGGAGACGTTGTTCGCCGGGTTCGTCCGCGCGTCATCGCGGCTCAACTGGGGGCGGCCGGCTTTCACAAGATTCGTCGTTATCGATACGGAATGTACTACAGACATGACCCCGGCCCATTGGTAAAGTGGGCGAGCGGGTGGCCCATATTCCCGCTGGCGCGCGAAAGTGCTCGACTAGCCAGTTGGCTGACATCGCCGATAGGCAACAAGTGCGCTGTGACCGGGCTCGGCGCACCGTCCAAACAAGAGGACCGTCCATGAAGCTCCTAATTGTTAGCTTGAACTACAAGCCGGAGCTCGTAGGCGTAGGCAAGTTCTCGGCGGAACTGGCGGAGTGGTTTGCCGCTAACGGTCATAAAGTCCGGGTCATCTGCGGCCCGCCTCACTTTCCCGAGTGGAGCGTGCGGGCCGGATATAGTCCTTGGAGATTCTCAGATCAAGATGTGGGTGGCGTGCATGTGTTCCGCGTGCCTGTTTGGATTCCCAGGAAGCCGACGGGGCTGGCGCGACTCGTCCACCTAGGCAGCTTCGGCGTCTCTGTCTTGGCTGCTTGTGTTGCACAAATGCGCTGGAGTCCGGACGTGGTGCTGATGATGGAGCCCACGCTCGCCGCGGTGCCCGCTGGGATTCTGCTGAGTCGCGCTACTGGCGCTGCCGCGTGGTTGCACGTGCAGGATCTTGAGATTGACGCCGCGTTGAAACTCGGATTGCTTCCGAGCTTGCTAGGCTCTGCGGCTTCCAAGCTCGAGCGCGCGCTGATGAAGCAATGCGCCTTAATCACTAGCATCTCCGAAGCGATGCTAGACAAGATCTTGGCGAAGGGCGTTGCGCCGGACCGTACGGGACTCCTCTCTAACTGGGTGGATACGCTCGGAATCGATTCCTCAAGCCCAGCATTGGATCTCCGACCCTGGCTTGGGTGCGAACCGCTTGCAGGGTTAGTGTTGTACTCAGGGTCGATTGGAACCAAGCAGGGCATCGATACGCTCGCGGATGCGCTCGCGTTGTTGCCGCCCAGCATGAGTGTCCACACGGCCGTATGCAGCGAAGGTCCGATGGCGGAGGCCTTCCGGAAGCGCTGCTGCGATGCAGGACTATCGAGTGTCACCTTCCTCCCGCTGCAGCCCGCCGAAGTCTTCGTTCGCATGCTCACTTCGCCTGATGTTCACGTGCTTCTCGAGGAGTCGGGTGCCGCGGACTTGGTGATGCCCTCAAAGCTTGGGGGTATGCTGGCGAGCGGACGCCCAGTTGTTGCGGTGGTCTCCCGGTGTGGCTCTGTAGCACGGCTCCTGAGTGAAATTCAATGTGGGGTCAGGGCTGAGCCCGGCGATGCTCAAGGGATTGCTGACGCCATATTGCACGTACTTGCAAACCCCCGCATGGCCGATGAGATGGGACGGCGAGGAAGGGCCTACGCTGAGGAGCACCTGGATAGACGGGTGGTGTTGGAGCGCGCGGCAAGTCTGCTTGAACATGTCCGGAGATCAGAGCGAAGGCGCGCAGGACCACGTCGAGTTGGAGCGCGCGGCAAGTCTGCTTGAACATGTCCGGAGACCCCGATTGCCTGAGAGTCGGGTTGAAGTTCATCCCGTGTCCTTGACACCGTGACGGTGCGTACCGAGGTGCGAGCGTAGCCATCAGCGTAATCCGGATTCTTGGACGCCGACACCTACACTGCGCACTCGCTCTTATCGTGCCCAGCAATCGCGTGGGCGAGGGGTCACACCCGTCTGATAGGCTGTCCGTGGACCATCCGCCAATCGCGAGGAGCCGCTCGTGCGCATCATCATTGTCGTCGGCGCCAGGCCGAACTTCATCAAGGTCGCGCCACTCACGTCCGCGCTCTCGTCGGCGGGGGTTCACGCGCGTATTGCTCACACCGGCCAGCACTACGACGCGGCCATGTCCGATGTCTTCTTCACCGACCTTGAGATTCCCGAGCCGGCGTGGTTCCTTGGCGTAGGAAGCGGCACGCATGCCGTGCAAACCGGCATGGCGATGGTGAAGCTTGAGGAACTGCTTGCGGCCGAGCGTCCGGACGCCCTGCTGGTTGTCGGCGACGTGAACTCCACGCTTGCCGGAGCGCTTGCGGCGGCAAAAATCGGCGTGCCGGTCGTGCACCTGGAGGCCGGCGTCCGCTCGCGCGACATGTCCATGCCTGAGGAAGTGAACCGTCTCGTGACCGACCAGCTCTCCTCGATGCTGCTCACGCCCGTGCGGTTGGCGGATGCCAACTTGTTTGCGGAGGGTGTTGACGCGGCGCGGATCCACTTTGTCGGTAACATCATGTCGGAAAGCGTGCTCCGCAACCTCGACCGCATCGAGGACCGCGACGTGTGTGGTGCCTACGGGCTGCCGCGCGCCGGCTACGTGCTTGCCACCGTCCACCGTCCCGAGAACACGGACTACCCTCAGCGCCTGGGTGCGATCGCAGCTGCGCTTCTTGAATCGCCGCTGCCGGTAATGTTCCCGGTGCATCCGCGCACGCGACCGTTGCTAGATGCTGCAGGGATCACAGGCACCAATCTTGCGAGGGTGCGGCTCGTGGACCCGGTGGGCTACCTCGACATGCTCGCGCTTCAGCGCGACGCGGCAGCGATCGTGACTGACTCCGGTGGCGTGCAGGTCGAGGCGTGCATGGTCGGCACCCCGTGCGTGACCGTGCGGCGCAACACCGAGTGGACGAGCACTATCGACGTGGGCGCCAACCGCCTTGTCCCGGCTGTTGCGGGAGCGATCGCCGACGCGCTTGCCGGGGCGCTCGTGGGCTCGCGCACGTGGTCGATGCCGGAGCGATGGGATGACCGCGTCTCGGCGCGTGTGACCGAAGCACTCCTCGGCGGTGTGATACCGCTGGTTGGGTGTGCGTAGGGGGCTGCGGACCTTCGCTCGAGCGCATCCAGTGCCGAACCGTCCCGAAGCGCGTGCGAATTGGGCTACCCACGGGACCGGCGTGGCCAACAGGCCCAAAACCGAAATGCGATTAGAAGTCGGCCGCACACAGCTTCGCGTCGACAACCACAGTCACGCTGTCGGTTCTCCTGTGCAGCACCATGACCTGTTCGAAATACGAAGAGCAGAAGAGCGCGGCCGCTTCCGTGGCTCCGTGGGCGCGCAGTTGCACGTGAAGGTGTCGTTCGATTACGGCGGGCTGAGCGACCCTGTCGGCTACCTGGACATGCTCGCGCTGCAGCGTGTGTTCGATACTCTAAAAGTTGACCACCTGGAGGCCTTTCGATCATCGAAAAGTTGACCACCCCACCGACGCCTGTACCGTCGAGGTGATCCCGGAACCGGGACGCTGTCGACAGTGGCAGGAGGAAGGCAGTGCTCGGG
>JAJFTE010000115.1 GCA_021373175.1 Actinomycetes bacterium | reverse complement strand
GCTGATGCTTCAGCAGGACGAGCCAGGCGATTATGTGATCGCTACAGGCGAGGCACATACTGTGAAGGAGTTCGCAGAAGCAGCCTTTGCTGAGGTGGGCCTCGATTGGAAGGATCACGTGGAGATAGACCCGCGCTATTTTCGCCCGACAGAGGTCGACTATCTGCTTGGTGACGCGAGCTCAACGAGAGAAAAGCTCGGATGGGCGCCTAAGGTGAGTTTTGACGAACTGGTGAAACGCATGGTTGCGCACGACCTAGAATTGGCGGCGCAAGAGAAAACATTGACGGATGCCGGGCACGCAGTGAACCTCAGGAGCGTGACCCATGGATAAAGATAGCCGAATCTACGTCGCAGGTCACCGTGGGCTAGTGGGGGGCGCGATCTTACGGCGGCTTGAAGAAGCGGGGTACACGAATCTGGTCACGCGTACACACGCAGAGCTCGATCTAACGGACCAGCTCGCTGTGGAGGGCTTCTTCGCAGAAGAAAAGCCTGAGTATGTGTTTCTGGCTGCCGCGAAGGTCGGCGGGATCCTCGCCAACAGCACGTACCCCGCTGACTTCATCCGCGAGAACCTTCTCATCCAGACCAACGTGATCGACGCGGCGCATCGGCATGGCGTCCGCAAGCTGGAGTTCCTCGGTAGCAGCTGCATCTACCCGAAGCTTGCTCCGCAACCCCTGAAGGAGGAGTACCTGCTCACAGGGCCCCTCGAGCCGACGAACGAGGCGTATGCCATCGCCAAAATCGCGGGAATCGTCATGGTGAAGAGCTACAGACGCCAGCACGGCCTGAACGGTATCAGCCTCATGCCTACCAACCTGTACGGACCCGGCGACAACTTCGACCTCGAGAGTTCGCACGTGCTCCCTGCGCTTATACGGAAGTTCCACGAAGCCAAGATGTCCGGCTCCACGCAAGTGGTGGTGTGGGGTACGGGTACGCCGAGGCGCGAGTTCCTTCACGTCGACGATCTTGCGGTCGCCGCGGTGTTCCTGATGGAGAACTACGATGACGAGCAGATCATAAACGTCGGGGTCGGTGAGGACGTGAGCATCGCCGACGCGGCAGCGCTGGTTGCGGACGTGGTGGGATACGACGGCGAAATCGTGTATGACACGTCAAAACCCGATGGCACGCCGCGGAAGTTGCTCGATGTGTCACGGCTGTTCGCGATGGGTTGGCGGCCGAAGTTCGACCTCCGGCGGGGCATAGCAGACACGTACGAATGGTTCCTCGCGCACGTCACCTCGGCCGGCAACTGCTGACAAGCGCACCAGCGGAGCTGTCCCCTTTGCTAGAATAGCGGGTGCGCTTCTGCGCGGGCCCGTAGCTCAACGGCGGAGCAGGGGACTCATAATCCCTTGGTTGTAGGTTCGAATCCTACCGGGCCCACCAAGAAGCGCCAACGGCGCGAAGTGGCTTTTTGGCGGTGGCCACCGTCGCGCGTCGGGGAGGGTGTGCTGTTCGTGGCGAGCAGGGTCGACAGACGCAAGCGTGCAAAGAGTCGCCGGTGGCAGCTGCCAGGGTGGCTCCGCGTGGCACTCGCCGTCGCGGTAGTGGGAGGAGCGGTCGCGGCAGCAGTCGTGATCGTAGGCGTCAGGTCGCAGAACAAAGGCGGCGGCGCACCTCTTGCCATCGACGTCCCCGCTCACGAGGGGAGCAGCGCCGCGCAGGCACTCGCGGCCTCGGAGGACTCGGCGGCCGTGCAAGTGCTGGTGGAGGTACCCGACGTCTGCACGCAACCGGTCGCCCAGGCTCAGGAGCTTCTCACACTGGCGGGCTTTGTGGTGTCGCTCCGGGCGACGCCCGCCGGTGACAGCCCCACAGGCACGGTGCTCGCACAAGACCCTGCGGCGGGCTCGGTGGTGGCGCGGGGCGCTGAGGTCACGCTCACCTACGCAGACGACCATGCACAGGTGGCTCCCGCGGAAGCCATTGGCGACCCGGATGCGAAGGCGGTGGCAGCCGGGTATGTGGTGTGCATCGATCCAGGGCACCAAGACAAGGCGAACCTGGCGCCCGAACCGGTGGGGCCCGGCTCGGCAAGCACGAAACCCAAGGTGAGCGG
>JAJFTE010000089.1 GCA_021373175.1 Actinomycetes bacterium | reverse complement strand
GCCACCGTCGCCATGTGCGGCTACACGGTCACCCAGGTGTCGAGCGACGAACGTGGCGGCGTCGACCTGGCCGCGCTCAAAGCGGCGCTTGGCACCGATGTCGCGGCGCTCATGCTGACGAACCCGAACACGCTTGGACTTTTCGACGAGAACATCGTCGAAATCACGCGCATGGTGCATGAGGCCGGTGCGCTCGCATTCTGCGACGGCGCCAACCTGAACGCGATCCTTGGCAAGGCGCGTCCCGGCGATATGGGCTTCGATGCGATGCACATCAACCTGCACAAGACGTTCGCGACCCCGCACGGTGGCGGCGGACCCGGCTCGGGTCCCGTCTGCGTGACCGGGGCACTCGCGGAGTTCCTGCCGGGCCCGGTCGTTGTGAAGGACGCCGACGGCAGCTTCGCGCTTGCCACGCCAGCGCGCTCGATCGGGCGCATGAAGGCGTATCTCGGCAACTTCGGCGTGCACGTCCGCGCGTACACGTACATCCGCGCGCTCGGTGCCGAGGGAATCCGTGAGGTCGCCGAGCAGGCGGTCCTCTCCGCGAACTACCTGAAGGAGCGGCTGCGCGGTGCGTTCGACCTTGCGTACGATCGCAGCTGCATGCACGAGTTCGTGTTGTCGGGGGAGCGCCAGCGCAAGGAGCACGGCGTTCGCACGCTTGACATGGCGAAACGCCTGCTTGATTACGGCATGCATCCCCCAACGGTGTACTTCCCGCTGATCGTGCATGAAGCGATGATGATCGAGCCCACGGAGACCGAGAGCCTGGACGTGCTCGACCGGTTCGTCGACGTGATGCTGGTCATCGCGCGTGAAGCGGAAGAGGATCCTGAGATGCTGCACGGGGCGCCATACACAACGCCCGTGCGACGGCTCGACGAAGCAGCGGCGGTCAAGAACCCCGATCTTGCGTGGAAGCCTGCGGAGTAGCTGGCGACGTCTCGCGTGCAGACATGGCGATTCATCCAGGACGGTCCGGTCGACGGTGCGTGGAATATGGCCGTCGACAGGGCCGTCGTTGCCGCTCGCTCGGCCGACCAGGTGCCGCCGACGCTTCGTGTCTATCGTTGGCGGGTGCCGACGGTCACGCTCGGTCGCTTCCAGTCTGAGGATGACGTAGATCTTGCGTACTGCCGACGCCGCGGTTTCGATGTGGTGCGTCGGCCCACAGGCGGACGTGGTGTGCTGCACGATGATGAAGTCACCTATTCGGTGGCGGCTTCGCTTGATGACGGGATGCCGCGCGGCGTGAGCGCGAGCTATCGTGTCTTATGCGGCGCGCTCGCCGCCGCGTATCAGCTACTGGGCGTTCCGGCGGACCTCACAGGGCGGGCGCGAGGCGAGGAGGGAGCCGGCGCGTGTTACCTGCACGCAACGCACGCCGATCTGTGCCTGGGCGCGGCAAAACTCTCCGGCAGTGCGCAGCTGTGGGACCACGGCGCCGTGCTGCAACACGGCTCGTTCGTTCGGACGCGTGACGCCGACGCGGAGGCTCGCGTTTTTCGGCTCGGGGAGGGGGGCGGCAGGCGGCTTCGCGCCCAGACCGCGACGCTCGAGGCGGCCCCGGGTGGCGCTCCGGAGGCCGAGGCGATCGTCTCGGCGATCGTCCGGGCATTTGAGGAGTCGCTGGGCATGACGTTGGTGCCAGGGCGGTTGACGCCTGCCGAGACGGACACCGCCGCGTCGCTTGTTGACGGCTTCAGGACCCTCGCCTGAGGGTACACGTAAGCCGGAGGTAGAGGCGTGATGTCGTTGGCTTCTGCTACAATCTGTGCAAGAGCCACACGGTTCCCAGAGGCTGGGAGGGACGATGAGCGAGGACAAGAAGCGCTCCGCGGACAACGCGCTGCTCGAACTCGAGGACAAGTCGGTCGAGGAACTTCGTGAGCTCCTCGACGATCTGTACCAAGAGGAACAGAAGGTCAGCTATCGCAGACGTGTCCTGCATGGCAAGATCGACATCCTGCGTGCGGAACTCGTGCGTCGTCTCAAGAACCAGCGAGAGTCGGGTGGCGACGTTGTCTCGGGCCACGACATTGAGCGTCTGATCGACATCATGTCGAGCGATCTGCATGGTGTGTCAAGGTTCGATGTCACCGTGCCTGACGACGCTGACGACGACTGGGACGAATAAGGCGACCGCGCCGAGCAAAGGTGACCGATCCCGAGGAGGAAGCGTGCCCACTGTTGCCGAGAAGATCCAGGCGTTCCTGAACGACCTTGCTATCGATGTCATCGAGGAGCGCGTGGTGGAGTACGTCATCCGCGAGGTCCAGAATGGCCGGAAGCTTGCTGATGCGCTGAACGACCCGTACGTGAAGAACCGGCTGAGCGAAGAGAAGCTTGCCCGGGTGCTGGAGAACCCCGAGGTTTCAGCGGCGCTCGAAGAACAGATCGCGCAGTCTTTTAAGAAGCATGAGTTCGGCTTTCTGGAGTAGCCTGGTTCGGCTCCGTGCGAGCGACAGAGGTGGTCGGAATGGATCGGTGTCCTGCGTGCGACAGCGTTGTGAGCGCTGAGGACCGCATCTGCGCGCAGTGCGGAGCGCGTCTCTCCCAGACAACGGCATCCTTCGAGCCCGTTGCAGCCGAGCGAATCACGGCCGTTCCAGGTGGGACGAGCGTCGAAGGCCCCGTTCTCGTGGTGCACAAGGGCGTCGAAGTTGGGGAGCGATTCTATATCGACGCCGACGACCTCACGGTGGGGCGCGACCCGGACTCTGACATCTTTCTCAACGACGTGACGGTTTCGCGCAGTCATGCAAGGCTTCGCCGTTCGCCCGAAGGCGTTACGGTGGAAGACGCCGACTCGCTCAATGGTACCTACGTGAACGGCCTCCTCGTCGATAAAGCGCTTCTGCACGACGGGGATGCTCTGCAGATCGGGCGTTTCAGGATGATCTACCTCTCCGGAGGGGGCGCGTAGTATGGCCGAGGGCTCGCGGGACTTCATGACGATCGGTGAGGTCGTCGAGAGACTGTCAGAGCAGTATCCGGACCTGTCCATCTCGAAGATCCGCTTCCTGGAGGACGAGGGTCTGGTTTCGCCTGAGCGCACCGGTGGCGGCTACCGCAAGTTCCATCCGGCGGATGTCTCGCGAATTGAGCTCGTGCTGCGGTTGCAGAAGGAGCATTTCATGCCGCTCGCGGTGATTCGCGAGAAGCTCAAGGAGATCGACAAAGGGCGTGTGCCGCCGGAGTTGCAGCCCGTGGCTTCTCATGCCGAGGCGCTCTTGCTGCCGCTTGAAGAAGCGGAGAGCGTCCCCGTTTCACAAGCGCCCGACATGCTCGGCTTGCCAACGTCGTTCGTCAAAGAGCTCGCCGATTTCGGGTTGGTCGTTCTGATCGCAAGCGAGCGCGGCGACGAGATCGCAGGCTCCGACATAGCCATCGCTCACGCGTGTTGGGATCTCCGCAAGTTCGGCATCGAGCCGCGTCATCTGCGGATGTATGAGACCTTCGCGGAGCGGGAGGCGACCTTCTTCTCGCAGGCCCTCATGTCCTCGGTGCGGCACCGTACACCGGAGGTGAGGCAGAAGCTCATGGACACGCTCAGCGAGCTCACAGAGCTCACCGGCACCCTGAAGCAATCGATGCTCCATCGCGCGTTGGCGCGCGTGTTCGATGATGTCGTGTAGGACGCCATGACCGAGTGGATCGAAGAAGACGGAGAGCAGCTGCCTGTTTCGTCCAAAGTCGTGGGCATCTCGTTCGCGCACCCGAGCGAGCGCGTCGCTGCTCAGATCCTCGACTTCTACCGGATCGAGTGGGAATACGAACCGCGCTCGTTTCCGATCGAGTGGGACGGCAATGGCAACGTCATCGCGTCGTTCGCCCCGGACTTCTATCTCTCGGAGTTCGACCTGTTCATTGAGCTGACCACTATGAACCAGAAGCTCGTAACGAAGAAGAACCGCAAGGTCCGTCGGCTCAAAGAGCTGTACCCGGAAATCAGTATCAAGGTGCTGTATCAGAAGGACTTCCGGCGATTGCTCTTCAAGTACGGCATCCCCGTGCAGCAACGCCCGCACAGCGAGGGCGGAGGACTCGACGCCGCACCCGAGACATGGCCGGAGCGTGATGGATGAAGGGATATCACGCGTTTCACGATCCGGCCATCGAAGGCGTCGCTTTCTCGTCCGAAGACATCGCCGATCTTGTCACCCGCCTCGGAGCCGAGATAACCGATGACTATCGTGGCCGCGACCTCGCGCTTGTCACCGTGCTACGGGGCGGCTTCATCTTTCTGGCGGATCTCAGTCGCGCGATCGATCTGCCCTTGACGCTCGACTTCATGGCGATCTCCGCGTACGGGGGCGGTGGCGTTGCCGTACGGATCACGAAGGACCTCGATGACCCCATCGTCGGCCGAGACGTGCTCGTCGTCGAAGACATCATCGACACAGGACTCACGCTCAACTATCTTCTCGGCGTCTTGCGCCAGCGAAAACCGGCGAGCCTTGCTGTCTGCACGCTCTTCGATAAGGACGTGCGGCGACTGGCGGATCTGCCGATCGAGTACGTGGGTGCCCGCATCCCGGACAGGTTCGTGGTCGGATACGGCATGGACCTTGGCGGCCGCTACCGCAACCTCCCGTTTCTTGCCAGGTTGCGCGACGAGGTGATGGGGTGATGGTGCGACGGGTCGTGACCGCCGCCTCACTTCTTGTCGCCGTTGTGCTTATCGGTACGATAGGCTACGGGGTGATCGAGGAGTGGGGCGTCCTCGATTCGCTGTACATGACGATCATAACGATCACCACGGTCGGCTACCGGGAGGTCGCACCGCTCTCCCCGGCGGGTCGCGTCTTCACGATGGCGCTCATCTTCGCCGGCGTGGCCGGGATCGGCTATTCGTTCAGTGTGATCGTCGAGTTCATGGTCGAGGGGCACTTACGGACACTCCTGGAGGGCCGCCGTATGCACAAGCGAGTCTCGGAACTATCCGAACATTACATCGTCGTCGGCATCGGCCGGGTTGGTTCCGTCGTGGCTCGATCGTTCGCCGAGCAGGGAGTGCCGTTCGTCGTTATCGACAGCTGTGAGGAATGCATGCAGGTGGCGGAGGAATCGGGCTGGCTTTTCGTGCATGGCGATGCGACAGACGAGATGGTGCTCATCGAAGCGGGGGTCGCGCAGGCAAAGGGTCTGGTCACGGCGCTCGATACGGATGCTGACAACCTGTTCGTGGCTTTGACGGCGCGTGCGCTCAATCCGGCGGTTTACATCGTGGCGCGCTCTTCGGCCGTGGTCTCTGAGGCGAAGATCCTGCGCTCCGGTGCTGACCGCGTGCTCACGCCGAATGTGATCGGCGGACGCCGCATGGCTGACATGGCGCTTCATCCGGTCGTGTCGGACTACCTCGATGTCGTGACGCGTGGTGACGAGATTGAGTTTCGCCTCGACTCCGTCGTGGTCGGCGCGCACTCCGGGCTGCTCGGCATGTCGATCAGGGATGCCAGGATCCGGGAGCGCACGGGCGCGTACATCCTGGGCGTTCGTTCTTCGGCCGGCTCCCTCGATCCCAACCCGCCCGCCGATACTGTCTTCTCGGCGGGAGACGAGCTCGTCGTCCTCGGGACGCGAGCGCAACTCGCGGCCCTTGCGGCGCTGCTCTAGGCGGTACTGGCTGTCGGCGCGTTTCCGCGCTACTCTAAAACGCGTGTTCCGACCGCATCACTAAGGAGATACTCGTGGATCTTTCTCCGTACATTCGCGACATTCCGGATTTTCCTAAGGAAGGCATCCTCTTCAAGGACATTACCCCGCTGCTGGCCAGCCCGGAGGGCTTCCGTAGCGCCATCGATACCATCGCCGAAGCGTTCGCGGACGCGGGGATCACGAAGGTGCTCGGTGCCGAGGCTCGCGGCTTCATCTTCGGCGGGGCGCTTGCGTACAAGCTTGGTGCGGGCTTCGTGCCGGCTCGCAAGCCCGGTAAGCTGCCCTGGGTGACCACCAGAGCCGAGTACGCGCTTGAGTACGGGACCGATTCGCTGGAGATCCATGCCGACGCACTTGAGGACGGCGACGTCGTGCTCATCGTCGACGATGTGCTCGCCACCGGTGGGACTGCGGCCGCAAAGAACGCGCTTGTAGCTGCCACGGGTGCCCGGACCGCCGGGTTTGCCTTCCTGATCGAACTCGACGCATTGGACGGACGCCAGAAGCTGGGCGATTCGACGATCGTGTCGCTCATCCACGTCGACTGATCATCCGGCTCGCCGCTTGATTCTGAGGTCGCGGAGCGTTCGCGGTCTGGGATTCAGGTCAGTTGTGGTAAAATCCAAGACGTATCGACGCCGTAGTGCTTGACCGGCCGCCCTCTTGACGTAGCATGCAGACGCAGTTGGAGGTGCATCGTGCGGTCCACATTCGCAGACAACCCCTGGCGTGCGGCCCTTGTTCTGACGATCGCCTTCATCCTTGTTCTCGGCACGGTACCTGCCTCTGGCGAACCGGCGAACGCCGCCATCGAGAAGAAGAAGGCCGAGGCCGGCGCTGCGCAATCCGCGCTCGATGCGATGGCGAACGATCTTGAAGTGCAGGTCGAAGCGTACAACGCGATCTCTGAGGCGCTCGACAAGACGCGCGAGGAGATCCGAACAACACAGGCGGACCTTGACACCGCCGCCCGCGATCTCTCGGCAGCCCGGGGACAGCTGGGGGAGCGCGCCGCGAGCATCTACAAAGAAGGCAACAGCAGTGCGGTAGGCGTGCTTCTTGGCACCACGTCGTTCGATGACTTCGTCTCTCGCCTCGACCTGCTCACTCGCATCAACCAAAGCGACGCGGATCTCGTCCGGCAGGTGAAGGACACCAAGACGCAGGTCGAGGACTTGCAGGCGGCCCTCGAGAGCCGTGAGGCCGAGCAGGTGGCATTGCGAACCGAGGCCGAGCAGCGCGCGAAGGACATCGAGACGCGGATCGCGAAGCAGAAGTCGTACGTGGCCTCCCTGAACGCCGAGGTCAAGTCACTCATGAAAGCAGAAGCGGAGCGGCAGGCGAAACTCGCGGCCGAACGGGCCGCGCAGGCGGCCGCTCTCGCGTCGAAGAACTCCGGCGGCGGCAGACCTTCGACTGCCGAGGGGGACCTCACCACTGGACACCCGGAAGTCGTTTCCATCGCGTTGCAGTATCTCGGCGTACCGTATCGCTGGGGCGGCGCCACGCCATCGGGTTTCGACTGTTCGGGACTGTGCCAGTATGTGTATCGGCAGATCGGCATCGCACTCCCGAGGGCGAGCCGGGGCCAGTACAGCGCCGGTTCCCATATCGCGCCCGACCGCCTTGACCTGCTGCGTCCCGGCGATCTGGTCTTCTTCGGAACGGGTGGCGATCCCGGTCGGGTGCATCATGTCGGCATCTACGTCGGCAACGGCAACTTCGTTCACGCGCCAAGCACCGGCGATGTCGTGAAAGTCTCGTCGTTGACCGAGCGCATCGCGGCGAACGGCGACTATGTTGGAGCGTCGCGTTTCTAGGTTTGCAGGATGGGGGCACGAGCGCGCGTGAGGGGGCTTCTGTATTTCGCGCTGTGCTATGATTCAGCCAATCCTGTCATGTGTCGCGAGGTATCCGCCGTGGAGGTAAGAGGTTGTCGCGCACGCTGATGTCGGGCAACGAGGCTGTTGCGAGGGCTGGCGTGTGATGCGGGGAGTCCACGCTCGGCAACCATCGTCCTGCTTGGCGCGGCGTCATTCGGACTGCCGTTCGCCGAGGCGACCTGGCACGAGGTCCTCGCATCGCGGGTGCCCCCGAAGACGGTCGAGGAGAATCTGCGTGCGTTCCAACTCGGTCGAGACGCGTGTGCGGAAGGGGTGTGTGACCTGTGAACGACAAGCGAGTCAAGCAGTTGTCAGTGCTCATTGAGAACGAGGCCGGTAGTGTGAGCGACGTCACGTCCATTCTCGGCGATGAGCGAATCAACATCCGTGGCTTCTCGGTTTCGGATACCGCGGAGTTCGGGGTCCTGCGACTCATCGTCGATCGGCCGGAAGACGCTTCCGACGCCTTGCGGCTTGCAGGGTTCCCGGTTCGGGAAGACGACGTGATCTGCATCGATCTGCCCGATGTTCCCGGCGGTCTGGCAGGCGTTCTTAGCATGGTTGCTTCGGCGGGCGTGAACATCGAATACGTGTACTCGCTCATCGCGGCGTACGTTGTCATCAACGTCGCGGACGTCGAGCGATCGCTCCATCTGCTTGCGGATAAGCCGCTCCGCCTCGTGGATCAGGCCGAGATCGCCTCGGCATAGGCGCAATGTCAGCCTCGGCGGGCGAAGCGCAGAACCTGGTACGATAGAGCGGAGCGCCTGCCGAACCAGGCGTGCGTTCGACGGCCGCCGTACAGGTCGGGCCATTTCAGCCGAGCGGAGGCAGCGTGTCACAGGGTTTGAGGATCGCGATCATCATCGTCGCAGCGCTCGTGGCTGTGGCGGCGCTGGTGGTAGCGAGTCTGTTCTTGTGGCGTCGAACCGTGCGGCATCACATCGTGACGCTTATCGGCAAGCGAGCAGGGGTGGAGGCTGCGTTCGCAACAGTCGAAGGCCTTGTCGGCACGCTTGCGCGAGCCAGTGACGGCGAACTCGTCGCGCTGGCGCTCAATCCTGCCGCCGAAGAGCGTAAGACTCTCGAGGAGGTGGCCGAGCAGATGGAGATCCTCGCTGACGAGCTCGCGACCATGCCCCTGCCCAAACGCTTGTGGGATGCGGCGAACGAGCTCTCGGATGCCGCGAGCGAACTGTGGCGGCAGACCTCACGGGTCACCGGGAAAGAAGGTATCGACGCGCTTGATGCGCTAGGCGAGCTCGACTTGGTCAGGGTGCAGACGCACGTCGACGCCGGTGGAGCGTTGCTCGGCGAGCTTGCCGGGCGTTATGACGTAGGAGACGCGGCAGTCTACGGTGGTGGATTGTACATCTGAGCGCTATCGGCCGGGGGGTGACGGTGTGCCCGAGGAGCAGACGCAGAGCGGGGCGGACCTCGTGGGTGCGGGGCGAAGACTGGCCGCATGGGCGGTGCTGGTCGTGCTCGTTTGGATCGCGCTTGGCATGTACAGTGACTTCAGAGGGGCGCTCAGGACGACGAAGAGCAACAACCCGGCCGCCTCCTCGGACGCCACGGCTTCGGCCGAAGCAACAGGCGCCCTCCCGAGCGGGGAGGGGAGCGCAAGCTCCGGTGTCGCAAAACCGGGAGTCGTGGTGCTCTCTGAGGGTCTTAACCTGCGCGAGAAGCCGATGACAAGCTCCAAGGTGATCAAGAAGCTGAAGAAGGGGGCATCGCTTGAGCTCCTGGAGACCGCGGGCGGCTGGTATCGCGTCAGGGACGCGGCGGGTGACGAGGGCTGGGTCGCGGCAGGCGGTAACTATACGCAGCTCGTGGAAGAGCGGTAGGAGGGGAACCCATGGGTCGCAAGGTCATCGGAAGCGCAGGGGAGTTCTACCGGCTGCGTGTGACGCGCGTGGATGAGGGCGACTCCCCTGACTTGGATTGGCGCGATGACATCTTGTGGCGCCGGCCTCTATCGGAGCGTCTGGCCGAGGAGGAAGTGTATCGGGTCGAGGCTGTCGAATATGACAACGATGACGCCGTCACGGTGCTCGCCATGTTCGGCACCCAGGAAGAGGCGTATCGCTGGCTCGAATCTGCCGGCGACGATCTTGCCGAGATGACCAACACCGAGTTCGAAGACGTGTACTTCCCTGAGTCCTCAGAGCCCTAGGCAACCGGCTACCCGTCAGGAGCAGGTCCTCATCCCCACTCCTGCACGCTCAAGGCGGGGAGCAGACCGTTGTGAGCGCACTTAACATAAGATGTATTATCAGGCGTACAAGGTGTGGAAAGCGCGCCCTCGCCTGGAGGTGTTGGGCGCAAAAGCGCATCGCGGTCGATTGGCACCGATCCACCGCTCATACGATCGAAGCGGCCCCGGACCGCGCTTCATGCGCAGCCCGAGGCCGTCGGTATCGAGCACGCACGCCGTCGTTCTGGCGTGCGGTTGCTCCGCGGTGTCTACGCCTCTTCGGCTGATTCGGCTTGGAACTCGGCTGTGAAGTCCGGAGACTCCACCGCGAGGCCCTCTGATTCATCCGGTAACACGAGGTTCAAGATGATGCCTGTGAATGTCGCAAGCGCCATGCCGGGGATGCTGTATCTGCCAAGCGGGATCGTAAACCCGCCGGTCTCCATCCCAATGCCGATGACGAGCACGACGCTCGACATGATCAGGTTTCGGGTGTGACTGTAGTCGATGCCACTCTTGACGAGCAGTCGAAGACCGCTTGAAGCGATAAGCCCGAAGAGCAAGAGCGAGATGCCACCCATGACCGGCGTTGGGATCGAGGAGATCGCGGCGCCGAACTTCGGGATAAAGCCGCCGATGAGAAACGCCAGCGCGCCTGCGTACCAAAACAGCTGCGTAGCGTAGACCTTTGTGACAGCCATGACGCCGATGTTCTCGGCGTACGTGGTCGAAGGCGTGCCGCCCAAAGCGCCGGAGATCGCCGTTGCGAGACCGTCGCCGAAAAGCGACTCCGGCAGCATCGGAGTAAAGTCCTTGCCGGTGATTTCGTTGATCACGAGCAGGTGTCCGATGTGCTCAACGATCACAACGATCGCTACGGGCGCGATGATCGCCATGGCGCTGATGTCGAACTTCGGGAAGGTGACGTTCGGCAGGCCGATCCACGGCGCGGCAGCGATGCCCTCAAAGTTCACCAGCCCGAGCGGGATCGAGATGACGTAGCCCACGATCACGCCGAGCAGGACGGGGATCGTCTTCGTGAACCCCGTGAAGTATGAGGAGAAGACGACGGCGGCCGCCAATGTGATGAAGGCCACCACGAGTCCGGTGAGGTTGATGCCTTGCGTGGGATCCGCGAAGGGGAACATCGCCATTTTGACCGCCGTAGCGGACAGCCCGAGGCCGATAACGATGACCACCGCGCCCACGAGCGCCGGCGGGAGGAGCTTGTTGATCCACGCCGTGCCGAAAAACTTCACGAAGCCGGCGACGATCATGTAGACCACACCTGCGGCGACCAGGCCACCGAGCGCTTCGGGAAGGTGCCCGGTGCCTGCCTGGATGGCGGCAGCGCCGCCGCTTACGGCGATGAGCGGTGCGATGAACGCGAAGCTCGAGCCCAGGTAGCTCGGGATCTTGTTGCGAGTGCAGATCAAGTACAGGAGTGTGCCGATCCCCGAGGTCATGAGTCCCACACCGGGGTCGAGACCGGTCAGGATCGGCACGAGCACGGTTGCGCCGAACATCGCCATCAGATGCTGCAGCGCCAGCGGAAGCGCCTGCGCAAAGGGCAGCACCTCGTCGGTCTGGATGATCCTTTGTTGCGCCATACTGCTCCCCTTAGCCAACGAGCTTCTGGATGAGCGGCATGATGAACGTGACCACGAACAGTGCGCTCACAACCCACATGAGCCAGTGGATCTCCTTCGTCTTGCCGTGGAACGTCTTGATCAGCACGTAGCTGATGAAGCCCAGGCCGATCCCATAGCTGATGTTGTACGTGAGCGGGATGCCGACGATGGTGAGGAATGCCGGGAAGGCGTTCTCGAAGTCGGTCCAGGGGATGTCGCGAATCGATCCCATCATGAGGAAGCCGACGATGATGAGCGCCCCCGCGGTGATAGGAGTCGCGCCTCCGACCATCGCGATGACCGGCGAGAAGAATGCCGAGATTAAGAACAGGACACCAACGACGATCGACGTGAGACCGGTGCGTCCTCCCTCGGCTACGCCTGACGCGGACTCCACGTACGTGGTGATCGAACTCGCACCGAAGAACCCGCCGACCGCGGCGGCGATGGAGTCGACCGTCAAGATGTTCCGGATTCCCGGGATCTTGCCGTTCTTGTCGACGAACCCGGCCTGCTCGCCGATGGAGATGACCGTCCCCATCGTATCGAAGAAGTCCGAAAGCATCGTTGCGAAGACGAACAGCAGCAGCGTCGGCGCCATCGCGCCCGTGAAGAGCTGCATAACAGCTACGCCGCCGTCGACCTGCTGGAACGGTGCCGCGAACGTGCGGAAGTCGAGCGGTGCGACAACAGCGGTCGGCAGCTTAGTGACGCCGAGGACAAGGGCTGCGACAGTCGCTACGATGATGCCCCACAGGATGTCACCTTTCACCTTGAACGCCATGAAGGCCATGATCGCAATGAGGCCCACGAGCGTGACCCACACGTCAGGCTTGGTGAAGTCGCCGAGCGAGACCAGGGTTGCCGGATTCGCGACGACGATCTTGCCGTCGACGAGCCCGATGAACGTGATGAACAGACCGATCCCGACGCCGATCGCTCTTTTCAGGTTGAGAGGAATCGCATCCATGACCGCCTCGCGGAGCCCGGTCAACACAAGGATGAGGATGACGATGCCCTCGACGAAGATGACAGACATGCCAACCTGCCACGGCACCTTGAGACCGATGATGATGCTGAAGGCGACGACGGCGTTCAGGCCCATGCCCGATGCCAGCGCGAACGGGCGATTCGCAAAGACGCCCATAGCGATGCACATTATCGCCGCGCCGATGGTCGTTGCCGTGGCCAGCGCCGGAATCCAGGAAGCCTGAGCGGCTGCGTCAACGCCGAATGCCGCGGACAACAGCCCCGGATTCACGAAGATGATGTAGGCCATTGTCATGAATGTGACGATGCCAGCGAGGACCTCGGTCCTCAGATTCGTGCCGCGTTCCTTGAACTTGAAGAAACTCTCCATCGCACCAGCCTTTCCAGGAATTCGTACGTGTCGGCTAGACGGTCATCGCGACCGCCCGACGGTCCTCGCCTGCCGGCTTCCTCAATGTCTCGTCGGCATTCCCCCTTCCAGCGAATGCCGCGCTGCGGCCCAAAGACGTATGTCAAGTGGGGTGAGAAAGTTCATGATGGACCATCTTCCGGCGTCCACAGAGGGCCAAGATACGCCGCAGAATCCGTGAATCCGCCCTCGTACGCATGCCGGATCTCAGCCGCGATCGCGGGACGCAGGTCGAGTTCGGTCAAGTCCGCGATCCGCACAAGCTCGATGGCCTCGATACTGCCGTCGACTGGCTCCGCTAGAAGTGCCCCGCCGGTTTGCTCAGCGAGAAAGGTGATGTTGATGAGATGACGATTGCCGTCAGGCGAGATCGTATCGTTGATGAACAGCGGCCGGACCGGCCGACATGCAAGCCCCGTCTCTTCGGCTACCTCCCGTACCAGCGCGTTTCCGAGGCTCTCGCCGACTTCAACCCCTCCTCCGGGGAGCAGAAAGTATGGTACCGTAGAGCGCCGTTGGCGAACGAGAACAAGGGCGTCGGCAATCACGATGATCGCCGCAACCCGCACCCTGGGCCGGTCAGACGCCCGTGCTGCCAAAGCCCCCCTCCCCTCGGGTCGTGTCATCAAGGCGGGCGACAACGACGGGCTCGACCCGCTCCACGCGTTGAATGATGAGTTGCGCGATCCTCTCGCCCCGTGCGATCTCGATGGGGACCGTCGGGTCGAGGTTGATCGCTATGACCTTGATCTCACCTCGGTAGTGGCTGTCGATGAGGCCGGGCGTGTTGACCAGGCTGAGTCCTCGGTCGAGGGCGAGTCCGCTGCGTGGCTGGACGAACCCCGCGTGTCCCTCAGGCACGGCCACGGCGATCCCGGTTCCAATCAGCATCCGTTGAAACGGAGCTATCGTGCATGACTCGGCGGCATGCAGGTCCATTCCCGCGTCACCGACGTGCGCGTACGCGGGCGTCGGGAGTCCCGAGTCAAGCTGCAGTACCTCCATTCGCACCGTCACATCCCTCCTCGGGCGTTATCGGGACACCCGTCTTGCGGCGCTCCATGGCCTCGCGAAGCACCTGAAGTGGATGAAGAATCACGTTAGAGCTTTTTCAACTCGGACGTGAACTCGTCCAGGTCTTGGAACTGCTTGTAGACCGAGGCAAACCGTATGTAGGCGACCTTGTCCAGATCAAGAAGGCGCTTGAGTACCATGTCTCCCAGGTGTCTTGCGCTGACCTCATACGAGAAGGAGTTGTGGAGTTCCGTTTCGATGCTGGCGATGAGCGCTTCGAGTTGCTGCGGCGTGACGTTGCGCTTCGCGGTCGCGACGATCAGTCCGCGCAGCAACTTCGCTCGGTCGAACGGCTCGCGACTCGAGTCACGCTTCACCACCATGAGCGGCATCTCTTCACGCCGCTCATAGGTCGTGAAACGCTGCTCACACTGGAGGCACTCCCTGCGACGTCGAATCGCATCTTCCGATTCCGAGACGCGCGAATCCACGACTCTTGTCTCGGCGTGACCGCAGAAAGGACACCGCATCGCCGCACACCCCCACATCTAGGCTGTGAATGAGCCTAGCACACAATATATGGGGCTACAACGGCGTAGCACGATGGATTTGCGTTTCCTTCGTGAATACCAGCGGATTCGGCGGTCAGCGGCTTGCAAGCCCCCCGCCAGAACTCGGTTCGCGGGGGACCTTGAGAAGCTGCCCTGCGAGCAAACCGCTCTCTGTCAGCCCGTTGCGTTCACGGATCGCGGCGACCGTCTGCGCCGTAGACAGACCCTCGATCGGATGAGCCTTCGCGATTTCCCAGAGCGTTTGGGCTTCCCCCACTTTGATGGTGACCGCGGCGGGCCAGGCCGCGTCGGCGGCCGACAGGGCCGGCAAGACCGCTGCAGCAAGAACGCAGAGCGCCAGCAGTGCAAGGATGGCAGTCTCTGTCTTCGACAGAACATGTTTGTCCGGTTGCCCTTGCGAGCGCTTCACGCGGGTTGCGACGATGCTGTTGCCGTTCGTTGTCACGGATGCTGTGTTGGCGCGCATTTCGTACTCCCCTTGCCGCTTGCGATTCGATATCGAGAGGATAACAGCGGGCTCTGACATGCAGCGGAGCAAAGACGAACGTGTGTGCCCCGTTATCATAGGCGAACACCTGTTCGTATGCAAGCACGAAAGCGAACGCATGTTTGCACGGTTCCGCGTGACGTCGTACACTGAGATCACGAACGCGCTTTCGGTCAGGGGGACTCGATGGAATACCGCTCCGAGCTTACGAAGCGTCAGCGGCAGATACTCGATTTCATCCGCGCGGAGATACACCGGCGTGGCTTTCCCCCGTCGGTGCGAGAGATCGGTGAAGCGGTTGGTCTGTCGTCGTCGTCCACGGTGCACTCGCACCTGGCAGCTCTGGAAGAAAAGGGATTCCTCCGTCGCGATCCGAGTAAGCCCCGTGCGCTCGAAGTGCTCGATTATCGGGACACCGAGCGAGCGGTGGATTACGGCAAGGTTCGGGCGGTGCCGTTGCTCGGCTCCGTGGCCGCAGGGTCGCCCATCCTCGCGGCCGAGAACATCGAATCGACGGTGGCGCTCCCCGCGGAGCTTGGCGCAGGCGAGTCCACCTTTATCTTGCGCGTGAAGGGTGAAAGCATGATCGAGGCGGGTATCCTCGACGGCGACTTCGTCGTCGTTCGTCAACAATCGACAGCAGTCAACGGCGAGATCGTTGTCGCTATGATCGATGACGAGGCCACTGTGAAGCGCTACTTCCGCGAGACAGACAGGATCAGGCTGCAACCCGAGAACGCTGCGATGGAGCCGATCTACGCACGCGACGTCACGATCCTCGGCAAAGTCGTTGCGCTCTTCAGGCGTCTCTAGTCGTCTATCACGTCGGCTTTCAGGACGACAAGCCCGGCGAACTGAGCGGCAACACCAGGGCTGGCTGTGAAGATCAGATGCGTGCCCTCGGCCGTGTGCTCTTCGGTGATGATGCGCGCCCGTTCATGTGCCAGCCGAACCAACTCGCCCCGGGTATACGGCACGAGCACCTCGACGGTTTCCTCGGCGCGGGAGGCTTCGACCGCGATGCGATCGAGCAACCCCTCAAGGCCCTGCCCGGTGGCACCCGAAACGAACAGCGCGTTCGGCGACGCCGCCCGCATCCTGTCGAGTTCGTCGTTCGAGATCAGGTCACACTTGTTGAAGACGAGGACCTGGGGCCGATCAGCCGCCTGGATTTCGCCGAGCACCTCGTTGACGGCAGCGATCTGCGCCCGCGCGAGGCTGTGTGACGCATCGACCACGTGCAGTAGCAACTCGGCTTCTCGAACCTCGTCCAGCGTCGACTTGAATGCCTCGACCAGTCCGTGAGGAAGCTTGTTGATGAATCCGACGGTGTCGGTGAGCGTGATCTCCCTGCCCTCGGGAAGCTCGAGCCTGCGGGTTGTGGCGTCGAGCGTGGCGAAGAGCCTGTCCTCCACCAGGACACCGGCGTCTGTGAGCGCGTTTAGGAGCGTCGATTTTCCCGCGTTCGTGTAGCCGACAAGCGCGACGCGGAACACTCCCGAGCGCGCTCGCTCCCTTCGCTGGGTATCGCGGTTACTGGCGACATGCTGAAGCTCTCGTCTGAGGTCCTGGATTCGCTGCCGCGCGAGGCGACGGTCGGTCTCGAGTTGCGTCTCGCCAGGTCCGCGGGTACCGATGCCGAGCGACCCGCCCGAGGCTGCCGCTGCCTGGCCGAAGTGGCGCCAGAGTCCGCGGAGCCGCGGAAGCAGGTATTCCATCTGCGCGAGTTCTACCTGCAGACGGCCCTCGCGGCTTTTCGCGTGGAGCGCGAAGATGTCGAGAATGAGCGCAGTACGGTCCAGTACTTTGATTTCCGGGATCAGGGTCTCAATATTCGACTGCTGCGACGGGCTCAAGTCGTCGTCGAACACCACGAGCGTCGCGTCGCTCTCGCGGACGAGGTCAGCGATCTCCTCGGCTTTGCCCTTGCCGATGAACGTGCGCGGGTTCGGCCGATCAAGGCGCTGCGTCACCGTGCCCACAACGACCGCACCGGCGGTGTCAGCGAGCCGTCCGAGTTCTTCAAGGTCGTCCGAGACAGACCAGCCGTCACTGCGTCCGCGGTCGACGCCGACGAGAACGGCGCGATCCGCGACCTCGCGAGTGACCTCGTGCGGGACAAAGCGCTTCGGGTTCGTGCTCATGATCGCGGCGTGTGCCGCCTCCTCAGAGAGTATTCTTGATGCGCTCGATCGCCTCTTCAAGCCGGGCGTCCGGCGTGGTGAGGCTGATGCGGATGTATCCCTCGCCGCTTGGACCGTACGAGCTGCCCGGCGCAACGATGACGTTCGCTTCGTCGAGGACCTTGGCTGCGAATGATGCCGAGGTAAAGCTCTTGGGGACTCTTGCCCAAATGTAGATCGTCGCCTTCGGCGTGGCGGCCTCAAGACCGATTGTGTCGAGAGCCTCCATGACCAGGTCGCGGCGACGCTGATACAGCGCATTGAGCGCGACAATAGAATCCTGCGGACCGGTCAGCGCTTCGATGGCGGCGTCCTGCACCGCCGTGAACACACCGGAGTCGATGTTGCTCTTGACCGTGGCGAACGCCTTGATCGCCTCGGGATTGCCCACGGCGAACGCAACGCGCCAGCCGGTCATGTTGTACGCCTTGCTGCAGCTGAACAGCTCGATCGCCACGTCTTTGGCGCCGGGACGTTCCAGCAGGCTCGGCGCGCGGTACCCGTCGAACGCGATCTCGGAGTAGGCATTGTCATGGACGAGCAGCAGATCGTGCTCGCGAGCGAACGCGATCGCGCGGTCGAAGTACTCGGGTGTGGCGATGGCCGAGGTGGGGTTGTTAGGGTACGAGAGGAACATCATCTTGGCCCTGGCGAGCACGTCAGCCGGCGTGCTCTCGAAGTCCGCCAGAAAGCCGTTCTCGGCCGTCATCGGCATCCAATGCGTGAGACCGCCGGAAAGGATGCCGCCAGTGTGATACACCGGGTATCCGCAACCCGGAACAAGCGTGTACTCACCGGGGTCGACGAATGCGGGGAACAGGTGCGCGATGCCCTCTTTGCTGCCGATCAGCGCGAGCGTCTCTGTGTCGGGGTCGACCTTGACGCCGAAACGATTCATCATCCACGTCGCCGCGGCGTGCCGGTACGCTTTGGATCCGGGGTACGAAGGATACTGATGGTTCTTGGGATTGCGGATCGCCTTGGCCATCGCATCGACGATATGCTCGGGCGTAGGGGTGTCAGGATCGCCGATGCCGAGCGAGATCACGTCGATGCCCTGCGCCTGCTTGGCCTCCTTCTTCCGGTCGATCTCGGCGAACAGATACGGCGGTAGGTTGGCGATGCGCTGGGCGGTCCTCACGGTGATGGCTCCCCTTCACTTCGGTCGGCTGAACGCCGGCACATCGCCGGCGTTCGGAACATGGTAGCAGAAGCGTGGTGCTCGTGCGGTCGGCGTGCGCCGTCTGCCGCTCGTCTCAGCGGTCCGCGTCTTCGTCGTCTTCAGGCAGCTCGATCGCGCCTGTGAACACCTCGGCGGCGGAGCCACTCAGGTAGACGCGGCCGTTCTCGTGCCACCGGACCGTGAGCTCACCACCGGGTAGTTCGATGGTGGCGCCGCGTCCGGTCCGGCAACTGAGCACTGCCGCCACAAGGGTCGCGCAGGCGCCCGTGCCGCACGCCAGCGTTTCGCCAACGCCACGTTCCCAGACGCGCGCACGCACGGTCTGGGTGTCGATGAGCTGGGCGAACTCGACGTTCGTGTGTTGAGGAAATGCAGGATGCGTTTCGATCAGCGGGCCCAGCGTGGTGACGGGCGTCTCGTCGACGTCGTCCACCCAGATGACCGCATGCGGGTTGCCCATACTTACAACGGTGACGTTGAACGTACCACGTTCCGTCTCGATAGGGCAGTCATAGACCATCTCTCCATCGAAGGTAGCCGGGATCAGCGCGGGTGTGAGTACCGGCTCGCCCATGTCGACCGTCGCGGTGGACAGGTCGCCCTGCCCGTCGCGGGTGAAGGTCACCGGTCTGAGTCCGCCGAGCGTCTGGACCACGAGCGACTCGGCGGTCGGCGCGATAAGCCCGCGGTCCACGACATACTTCGCGAAGCAGCGTGCCCCGTTACCGCACATCTCGGCAAGCGAACCGTCCGCGTTGTAGTACAGCATCGCGTAGTCCGCGGCAGGGTCGGTGGCGGGCCGTACGAGGATGACCCCGTCCGCTCCAACACCGAAGTGCCGGTCGCAGAGCCACTGAACGGCCGAGGAGTCGAGGTCCCACCGCTCGTCTACGTCTTCGATGAAGACGAAATCGTTGCCGAGGCCGTTCATCTTGGTGAACGTCAGGTCCACGTCGAAGTCCCTTCCGTAAGCGGCTTCCTCAGTCATGAGTGAGTTGTGGCAAGGAGGATTCTAGCAGCTCGAGCACACCGGCGCTGCGCTCGGCGGCTGACAGTCCAGTCACGTCCAGCCAGCGGATGCGCGGATCGGCGCGAAACCACGTGGACTGACGTTTCGCGTAGCGACGGGTCGCCTGCTTGATCGCGGCGGTCGCCTCGGAAAGCGTGGTCGTTCCCTCCAACACCGGCACCAGCTCCTTGTAGCCGATCGCCTGTGAAGCTGTAAGCGCGTCGCGATATCCGGACGCGAGCAGGCCGGCGACCTCGCCAAGGAGCCCGGCACGAAGCATAGCGTCGACCCGCTCCTCGATGCGAGCGTAGAGCTCGGAGCGTTGCATCGTGAGCCCTATGAACGTCATGGGATACCACGACGTTCGTTCCGAGAACCGCTCGGCCTGCTCAGCATAGGATTTGCCGTGTTCGGCCATCTCAAGCGCACGAACCACGCGGCGCACGTTGTTCGGGTGAATCTCGGCCGCCGCGGCAGGGTCGACCTGGGCCAGGCGCGCATGGAGGGCGTCCGGGCCAAGCTCATCGGCCAGCGCTTCCAGGCGGAAGCGAGCGGGCGTTGCCGACTCGCCTGCCGGGAACTCCCAGTCGTCCAGGGCCGCACGGAGGTAGAGCCCAGTGCCGCCGCAGACGATCGGGAGGCCGCCGTCCGCGGCTATCAGGTCGATCGCCGCTCGCGCATCGCGCTGGAAGAGCGCAGCAGAGTACGGCGTGCCGCAATCGATGAGGTCGATGCAGTGGTACGGGACGCGGCGACGTTCGGGGGCGGGTTTCGCGGTGCCGATGTTCATGCCGCGATACACCTGCATGGAGTCGGCGCTCACGATTTGGCCGTTCACCCGCACCGCGAGGTCCTCGGCAGTCTCAGTCTTCCCGACGCATGTAGCACCGACGATCGCGATCACCGCCGGTCGGACCCTGCCGGGCATGATAGACGCCGTCACGTCAGTGGTACCGGTCCACGAGGAAACGCTCGAGTCGTATGCGTTCGCCGGGCGAGATGCCCGCTTTGCTCATAGCGATGGACACCTGCTGCTCGGGCGTGTCGACGCCCTCGAGGTCTGGCAGCAGCAGGCCGCGACGCCAGTCGGCGGTGACAATCACACCGAAGCGCGATGGATCGAGGTCGTCGAAGGTTGCGGGCTCGGGTTCGTGCAGCACATCGACGGAGATGTCCAGGCCCGCAAGCTCGGACGGCGCCAGCTCGGGAAATCTTGGGTCGGCGGTCGCCGCCTGGATCGCGTTGTGTACGATCTCCGAGGCAAGCGAATCGGTGGTGGGCGCTATCGTGCCGATACATCCCCGCAGGTCGTGGCCCCGGTGGAGGCTCACGAACGCGCCGGCACGTGTGCCGAGCAACCCTTCCACGGGTCCCGGGTCGATCACCCGGTGCTCACGGACGTAGGCATCGATCGCTCGCCGCGCCAGCGCGACCGGCTCGGTCTCGTCGCTGCCTGGCATCCCGCCTTTGCCGCCTGCGTCTGGCGTGAGCAGCCGATCCAGCAGTGCCGGCTCGGCGACGAGCGCTGTCATGTAGCCGACGCCCCAAGGGCCCTCGTACGACAGAACGCGGGTAGCGGCCCCCGGAATGACTCCGCCGAGCGTGACGAACGAGCGCAGGCCGCACTCGCCCGCTGCCTCGACGAGTGCGGGTTCGATGTGCATGAGCCCGTCGAAGTCCCCTGCGGCGACAAGGTTAACGAGGGTGCGGTCGAACTCGGCCGCTCTCGGCGAGAAGCCGGCGGGCGCTTCTGGCTTGAGGCGATGGCTGCAATCGCCGCTTGCGACGAACGCGATGCGTCTGCCGAGCCTGGCCGCCACGCCCGTGATCACCTGGCCGAGACGATGGTGCACTTCGTATGGGAGCCACGATAGCGACAGGTTCACGATGGGCCAGCGTCCCGCAGGGTCGAGGAAGCTCATGGGGACGAGCACTCCATGGTCGAGGACGCCAGAATGAAGCGATGGGAACTGCGCCCGGTCTATCACGTTGATATCTTCGGCCTCCAACTCCGAAAGCAGCGTGCGGGCGAACTCGACATCAGTCGCGTACGAGAGTCGCGTGCCCCCTGCCCCGAACTGTTCGAACGAACCCGCCGCGTGCGGGGCCGTGTCAATGATGAATGCATCCTGAGCCGCTGGACTGTGGGGTGACATGATCACCACCGTCTGCGGTGAGAATGCTTCGAGCACACGACCGGCCTCGTGCATCGCTGCCGCGGATGCCGATGTGACGTCCGCGTCGCGGCCCCCTACGACAGGAACCATGATCGGCGGATGAGGGGCGATGATTCCAAGGATCTCAGTCACGGCGAACACCTCCCGGGTCTCTACCTTCGTTCTTACCCTTCGAAGTGTCCCCAGAGGAACCAGGTTTGCGCTTCATCGATCGCAACGCGTGCGAACGTCCCGGCGAGCGCCTCGGCGCTCTCTCCCGCCGGGATCGGCGCGTGAACGACTTTGTTGCTGTCCGTGCGTCCGGTGATCACACCGGGGTCCCGTCGTGAGACCCCTTCGATCAGGATCTCCTGCACGGTTCCAAGGTAACGCTGGTTCTTCGCGTACGCCAAGGACTGCACGATCGCTACAAGGCGGTCGAACCGCTTCTGCATGACGTTGCGCGAGACGGTGTTCTTCAGCTGTGCGGCGGGCGTTCCTTCTCTCGGCGAATAGAGGAAGGTGAAGGCCTGGTCGAAGCGAGCATGCCGAACGAGGTCCAGGGTCTCTTCGAAATCGGCGTCGGTCTCGCCAGGGAAGCCGACGATGACATCCGTTGAGAGCGCAAGGTCAGGAATCGCCGTGTACAGGCGCTCGACGAGCGCCAGGTACGCCTCGCTGGTGTACCGGCGATGCATCGCAGAAAGGATCCGGTTCGAGCCGCTCTGGACGGGCAGATGCAGCGAGTGGCAGACCTGCGGCGTGGACGCCATGACTGCGATGGTCTCGTCCGAGAGGTCCTTGGGGTGGCTGGTGACGAACCGCAGCCGGCGAACGCCGGTTTGCGCAACACGCCGGAGCACGTCCGGGAAACGCGACTCGCCGTACAGGTCGCGCCCGTATGAATTGACGTTCTGCCCGAGGAGCGTGATCTCGACGACGCCGTCGGCCACCAGACGCTCGGCCTCGGCCACGATGTCATCGAATGAACGCGAACGCTCTTTGCCACGGACGTACGGCACGATGCAGTAGGTGCAGAAATTGTTGCACCCGACCGTGATCGGCACCCAGGCGTGCCACGTGTGCTCGCGAATCGAGGGAAGATCGCTCGCGAACTCGGTTCCTTCGGCCAGCACCTGGACCGTTGCCGCGCGCGTTTCGCTGGCGCTTGTGATGAGCGATGGCAGAGCGCCAACGTTGTGCGTGCCGAAGACGATGTCGACGTGCGGGAGGTACGACAGCAGCATTTCGCCGTCGCGCTGGGCGATGCAGCCACCAACGGCGATGATGACGTCCGGATTCGGGCCGGTCTTTGCAGCCTTCAGCGACGACACCTGGCCACGGAGGCGTTCCTCGGCACCCTCACGCACCGCGCATGTGTTGAACACGACCACATCGGCGGTCTCGGGTGATGGTGCCTGGGTGAGGCCGAGTTGCGTCTCAAGCATGCCAGCGATGCGCTCCGAGTCGTGCTTGTTCATCTGGCAGCCGAACGTGCGCACAAAGTAGGTTCTCACGAAAGCCGAACCCCTCGAAGCCGTGCGAATCGCAGGAACGCCGCGAACTGGCCGTCCGACATGCCGCCGTCGCCAAGCGCTCTTCCCTCGCCTGATCCGTGGAAGTCGGACCCGCCTGTGACGGTCAGCCCGTAGCGTGCGGCGATCCGGACGAGGCGCACGCGCTCGTCGGCGGTGTGCTGCGCGTGGAACGCTTCGATTCCGGCGAGTCCATTCGCTGCGAGCGCTCCGATGAGGTCCTCCGCTCCGCTGACGCACGGGTGTGCCAACACCGCGATCCCGCCGGCTGCGTTGATCGTCGCGATGACGGCTTCGGGAGTTGCGACGGGCTTAGCCACGTAGAACGGCTTCCCGCGACCGATCAGGTGCTCGAACGCGGCTCTCGTTGTAGGGACATGGCCGGCATCGGCAAGCGCACGCGCGACGTGTGCCCGCCCCACGCTCCCTCCCGCGCTACGCGCCAACACGTCGTCAAGCGAAACGCGGTAGCCCGCCTCGGTGAGCACCCGAACCATTTCGCGGGCGCGATCGAGGCGTATCTGGCGAAGCAAGCCAAGATGCTCGAGCAGTCCTGGATTCCCGTGGTCGATAAAGTAGCCGAGGACATGCACCGAGCGTCCGGCCGTCTCGGCCGAGAGCTCGACGGCGGGGATGACGGCGATCCCAGCGGAAATGCCGGCCTGGAGCGCTTCGGAGACGCCGTCTACGGAGTCGTGATCGGCCAGGGCGATCGTGCCGATGCCCGTCTGTCTCGCGAGGTCGACCAACGCTGCGGGCGCAAACGTGCCATCCGAGGCTGTCGAGTGGATGTGAAGATCGGCGGGCACTATGAGCGCCGTTACGAATGGTGCATCGGGCGCGGCTCCACGAGGAGGCGTATCGCCGTGCGTTCTTCGCCGTTAATCTCGATGTCCGCGAACGCCGGGCTGCATACGAGATCGACCCCAGTGGGAGCAACGAAGCCGCGGGCTATCGCGATGGCCTTGATGGCCTGGTTCAGGGCTCCAGCACCGACGGTCTGGATCTCTACGACCCCATCCTCGCGAATGACGCCCGCCAGGGCTCCTGCCACCGCGTTGGGGCTGGACTTGCTTGAGACCTTCAGGACTTCCACTGATGCCTCCGGGCTGCGACGGTACCTCGGCGATGGTTCGGCGTTAGCGTGAACGTTGCTATGACTGCTGGTTCGGCGGGCGTGCGAAAGCAATTTCAAAGTATACAACATGAACTCGAAACAGGCACAATCCGGGTTGTGACTGGACTGATCAGTCGTCCTTCTCTATAGAGAACCGCACTCTGATCTCGTTGGCTCCGACAGTGACCTTTGGCTCGCTCTTGAGGTTCAGGTAGTACCGTTCCGAGATGACATCGAAGGCTTTCTCAAGCTCGCGCCTGAACGAGTCCATGTCCGCCTGGTGGATGCGCAGCGATCGACGATCTCGGTAGATGTCAGGGGCTGCAGGGGTCGCTGGCTCATCTTCTACGATCGCCTGGGCGATGATGGGGTCGAGCGGCGCAAGATCACCGGCCAACACGCGGTGCGCGGTACGCTCCGAAATGCCGAGCCCGATCTCGGACGCGATCTCGACGAGTTCCGCGGCATCCGCACCGACGGCCGGGCGCTGCCACACAAGCATTCGGGAGCGGTCGTCGCAGAACATCAGGTCGGACGCATCGAGAAGATCCCTCGTGGCCGTGTGCAACGTCGCGAGGACTTCGGTCGGCGAGCCGAGATACAGGTCGATCTCCGGATGCTCGCAGGCGAATTCAATGACCCTGCGTACGATGTTGTGAGGGCCGCGAACCACCTTGAGGCGTCCGCCGGATTCCGGATCATGTTCAACAAGCGGCCAGGTGGATTGGTCGGCGCGCTCCGGCAGCGAATTGGCGACGTCGGCCACAACCTGCAGCGCCATGCCGCGATGCAGGTCGGAGCTGGCGATCCGGGCTGAAGCAACGTTGGAACGCACCGAGAACAGCGCCATCCCTCGGCCATGCACGCCCCATCGGTCCACGACCATCGTCTCGAGCTTGCTCGTGACACGCGGCTCGAAAATGGCCTCATGCAGCTGGGGAGGGACGCCGATTCCATCGTCGATGACGGTCAATGTGCGCATGTCGCCGTCGCGACTTGTGGCTACGAAGATGCGTTGAGCGTGGGCGTCGCGAGAATTGCGGAGCAGTTCGACGACGACGTCTTCGAAGGCTCGGATGTCGTGCTTAGCCTGCCGACGTTCGGCCTCGGAGATCTTGAGCCGGACGAAGCCGTCTCCCAGATTCTCCTCGACCTTAAGATACGCATCGCCGGAGACGGTTGACACGAACTCGATGAGCCGATCGGCATCGTCCGACATGCTCCGTTCGCTCCTTTCCGTCTCCGGTGCGTATTACTTGGCGAACTCAACCGCTCTGCTCTCCCGGATGACCATGACTTTGATCTGGCCGGGATATTGCAGCTGTTCCTCGATCTGCTTCGCGATGTCGCGGGCGAGGACGACCGACTCGGCGTCGGAGATCTCTTCAGGTTTTACCATGACGCGAATCTCCCTGCCGGCCTGCATGGCGTACGTCTTCTCCACGCCCTTGTGTGATTCGGCGAGCGCTTCAAGCTTCTCAAGGCGTTTGATGTAGCTCTCAAGGGTCTCGCGACGCGCGCCGGGACGAGAGGCCGATATGGCGTCCGCGGCCTGTACCAGCACGGCCTCGACGGTAGTGGCCTCGACGTCGCCGTGATGCGCCTCGATGCAGTGCAGGACTTCCTTCGACTCGCCCAGCCGGCGTGCAAGATCGGCGCCGATGACGGCGTGAGGGCCTTCGACCTCGTGGTCGATGGCCTTGCCGAGGTCATGGAGCAGGCCAGCGCGTTTCGCGAGCTTGACATCCACCTCAAGCTCAGCCGCCATGACGCCAGCGAGGTGTGCCACTTCGAGCGAGTGCTTCAGAACGTTCTGGCCGTACGAAGTGCGGAACCGCAAGCGCCCGAGCGTGCGGATGATGTCGGCGTGCAGATTCGGGATGCCGACTTCGAAGGCTGCTGCCTCGCCCGCCTCACGCACCTGTTGCTCAACAAGCGTGGTGGCCTTGTTGAACATCTCCTCGATGCGGGCGGGATGGATGCGCCCGTCAGCGATCAGCGTCTCAAGCGTGATGCGGCCGATCTCGCGGCGCACGGGATCGAAGCTCGAGAGGATCACCGCCTCAGGGGTGTCATCGATGATGAGGTTGATCCCGGTGAGCTGTTCGAATGCGCGTATGTTGCGACCTTCGCGACCGATGATGCGGCCCTTAAGGTCGTCGCTCGGGATATGGACGACCGAGACAGTCGACTCTGCGGTATGGTCCGCGGCCACACGCTGGATCGCGATGCCGACGATGTTTCGCGCCTTACGATCGGCTTCTTCCCTTGCGCGGGTCTCCGTCTCACGGATGATAATCGCGGCGTCATGCGTCGTGTCGTCTCGAACCCGGTCGAGCAACATCTCGCGTGCCTGCTCGGTGCTCATACCAGCGAGCTGTTCGAGGCGATGCTTCTCCTCGGCGATGGCGAGTTCGAGGTCGTTCTCCTGTTTCTGGATCTGCCCCGCCTGGCTGGACAGCTGATGCTCGCGCTTGTCGAGCGATTCCGCCCGACGCTCGATGGACTCTTCCCGCTGCATAAGGCGGTTCTCGAGGGCGCTCAGCTCCTTACGGCGCTCCTTCACGTCCTCCTCGGCGGCGGCCTTCATCTGGAAGATCTCGTCCCGTGCCTCGAGCAGGAGTTCTTTCTTCGTCGTCTCGGCCTGTTTCGCAGCGTCGGCAAGTATTCGCTCCATGGACTCACGTGAGCGGTTGACCTTGTCGGCTACTACGAAACGATGAATCGCGAACCCGATGATCGCGCCGATGACGAGGGAGGCGGTGATGTAAACAAAGAGCATAATCCCCTCCTTTGTCGTGAACACACACTATCAGAGGGGCGCCCCTACCCCGGCAATAGCCGGAGTACGTTCCGTCTTGCGCACATCGGGACGAGATGTCCTTGGAGTGCTACGTCAAGCCGGACGACACGGCGCCCGGCAACTGCGATGCAACAAGTACGAGGTTCGCGAAGCGCGCGTATACACCAACAGCAGGGCAACGCCCTGCAGAAACCAATCGCGCCTATCCGGAGACTCATACACGTCGACGCCAGTGAACTGGCAGTCGTCTCGATCACATTTGCCGTACTTATCGTAGCCGCCAACAAAGGCTCGCGTCAAGCCACCGCCGGGCGCGCCAGGCGGCAAAATCGCATATCAGAGGCGCTATCGAAGGTCTGATGCATCCGTGGACGGGTCCTCGAGACCTCCGGCTTCTGCGGCATGCCGCGCCGCCTCGAACGCCATTCTGGGGCTGAAACCCTTTCGCACAATGCGGGCCGCGAGGCTATCGACACGATCGCCTGACTTGTACAGCCGCTCGGCGAGAGCCCGAGCGCGCTCTGCCTCGAGCTCAGCAGGCATGTAGCGGTCGAGGACGGCCCGGGCCAGATCGTCGTCGACACCTCTCATGACCAAGTCGCGCTGGACGCGACGTCGGCCGAGCGCCTTGCTCCCGGCGGCGGAGCGGACGAGCACGTCGGCGAAGCGCTCATCGTCGACGAATCCTGCCTTAGCGAACGCGTCGACGACGTCGTCCACTTCGACGGCACCGTAGGCGTCCTCAAGGAGCTTCGATCGCAGTTCGGCCACGCTTCGCTCGCGGTAGCCGAGGAGGCCGAGCGCGCGTTCGCGCAGTGCCTGCTTCTCGGCTACGTCCAAACGCTGCGCAAGCACGTCGACGTCGATAACGTCGCCCTCCGTCACGCCCAGCAGGCGAATAGCTGCCGCGGACGTGGTGCGCCAGGTGACGTGATCGATCTGGATGGTCCTTGCGCGTCCGCCAACACGAATGGTCACGATCGCAGTGATGATGCCGGGCGTCATGGCGCTGACCGGCTATTCCTCTGCGGGCGCGACGGTTCCGAGCGGCACCGTCGGGTCCGGTAGACCGAGCTTGTCGCGCAGGCGGCGTTCGATCTCGTCTCTCATCTCGGCGTGCTCGGCGAGGAACTCCTTCGCGGCTTCCCGACCCTGGCCGAGACGCTCCTCGCCATAGTTGTACCAGGCGCCTGACTTGGCGACGATGCCCTCCTCGACGCCCAGATCGAGCAAGCTGCCTTCTTTTGAGATGCCGACGCCGTACATGATGTCGAACTCCGCCTGACGAAACGGTGGAGCTACCTTGTTCTTGACGACTTTCGCGCGGACCCGGTTGCCTACGATATCGGTTCCCTGCTTTATCGAGTCGATGCGTCGAATATCGATCCTGATGGAGGCGTAGAACTTGAGCGCGCGTCCGCCGGACGTGGTCTCAGGGCTTCCGAACATGACGCCGATCTTCTCGCGGAGCTGGTTGATGAAGATGCACGTTGTGTTCGACTTGTTGAGCGATCCCGCAAGCTTCCGCATGGCCTGGCTCATGAGTCGCGCCTGCAGACCCACCGACGCGTCCCCCATATCACCCTCGAGTTCAGCTCGAGGCACGAGGGCTGCGACAGAGTCGACGACGATGACGTCGATTGCACCGGACCGGATCAACATGTCGGTAATCTCGAGTGCCTCTTCTCCCGTGTCTGGCTGCGAGATGAGGATGTCATCGACGTCCACACCCAGGCGGGCGGCGTAGGTGGGATCGAGCGAGTGCTCGGCGTCGACGTACGCGGCGACGCCGCCCATGCGCTGGGCCTCGGCCACGATCTGCAGTGCCAGCGTGGTCTTGCCCGATGACTCAGGCCCGTAGATCTCGACGATGCGTCCCCGTGGCACGCCGCCGATGCCGAGCGCGGCGTCAAGCGCGAGAGAGCCCGTAGGTATTCCCTGGATTCCGACCGTGAGTGCGTGCTCGCCAAGCCGCATCAGCGACCCCTTGCCGAACTTTCGCTCGATCTGCTCGCGCGTCAGATCGAGGATCTTCTCTTTGTCTTCCTGCATGTCAATCGCTCCTTTTCGCCGTGTGGGCGACCCCTGAAAGGCTGTCACAACCGTATACGAACACACGTTCGATGTCAATCACCAGCGAACGGCACGAAGGCGATCTCCCGGTAGACGGGGGCGTGCCTGGTACGTGTGCTGGCATAGAGCGTAATCCCTCGCACTGACATGCGCTTCTCAGTGGCATCGCGCTCCAAGAGCGAGCGATTGCCCGCCTCGAGCGCTTCGAGTTCGATCGGTCGTGGCCGGCGAGCACGCGCGAGCGTGACGTGCGCCGAGAACGGTCGCGCGGGCGGCTCGAAGCCGAGCGGTGCGAGCGCGCGCCCGATCGCTTTGGCGAGAGCGCATGTGGGTGAGTCGCCTTCGGCAAGCGTTGCCCACAGCATGGATGCCGCGCGCGCCCGGGGTACCGGCTTGACGGTGTCGAGCGAGAGCGGGTACGCGCGCGCGTCAGCGCACACTCCGGCCACGGCGGCGCGGACGTCCTCGAGCGCAGTGTCCTCGACGCTCCCGAGGAACTCGATCGTCACATGGAGGTTCTCGCTTGGCACCCACTTCTCGGCGCGCCACGCGGGGGACTCCGCGCTGATCGACGTCATGCACGCCTCGAGGCTGTCTCGTACGTGCGGCTCAAGCGCAATGCCGAGAAACGAGCGCACGCTCACTCGCGCTCCGAGAGCGCGTGACGCAGCAGGTCAAGCGCAAACATCGTCGCGCGCGTGCGCACACCCTGCCTGTCGCCGCTGAACCCCTGGCTCCGGGCGGTGATTCCCGTCGGTGTGGACAGCCCGAACCAAACCAGGCCGACCGGCTTGTCCGCGGCCCCGCCGGTGGGGCCGGCGATGCCCGTGGTGGCGACGGCATACTGCGCCCCCGTCAGGTTCGCAACGCCCGCGGCCATCGCGCGCGCCGCCTGCTCGCTCACGGCGCCGTACTGATCGATGAGCGGCGCGGCAACACCGAGCGCCGTGGTCTTGAGCCGGTTCGAGTACGCCACCACGCCGCCTTCGAAGACGTCAGAAGAACCTGCGACGTCGGTCAGCGCGGAGGCGATCTTGCCGCCCGTGCATGACTCGGCGCACGCAAGCATGACGCCACGCGTACGGGCCAGCGCGAGGACGGTTTCGGGCAAAGATGACCCATCCGTAGAGTAGCATGCGTCGCCAAGCTCCGTGCAGATCGAAGCGCCGAGACGGGCGAGCTCGCGTGGACCGGCGCCCTCATCGAAGAGCACGACCTCGACGTCGGCGGGCGCGGCAAGCACGGTGAGGCCAACGCCGCGTGCGTCGCCGATGACGCGCTGAGCGGCGATCTGCGCGTCGGACTCGGGGATACCGGTCGACCGCAGGCGTACCGGCGGCGTCCCCGGATGCCGTTGTGAGAGGAATGTCGAGAGCATCGGTCGCATCTCGGCGGGCGGCCCGGGTAGCAGCACGAGCGAGCCGCCAGGCGTCGGCACGATCTGTCCGGGGGCGGTGCCCGTTGTGGGCATGATGACCGTCGCTCCTTCGAGGACGTCGGCTTGCGTCATGATCTGCGTGGCGGCATCCGGCTCGTGGTGCAACGCGACAATGCGGGTGAGCGTGGCCTCGATAGCGGCGTCGCGCACGAGTACCCTGCCAAGGGCACGAGAGGCCGCGTCACGTGTGATGTCGTCGTGCGTGGGTCCAAGTCCGCCGGTGACGATGACGAGCGTGCATTCGGCGCACAATCGCGCAAGATGGTCGGCCAGCCGCGCGGCATCGTCGGCAACCGAGAGCATCTCGACCACGGCGAAGCGGGATGTGAGCAATGCCGAAGCGATCTCCGCGCCGTTGGTGTCGAGTCGCTGACCCGTCACGAGTTCCGTGCCGACCGTCACGATCGCAGCGCTCGGATCAGTTGCCATCGCGTCTTCCTGACCATGGGCCGGTGATGATGTCCCGGGCGTGATAGAAGTAATCCACCATCGAGGTGACCGTTAGCAGGAGCGCCGCGCCCATCACGAGCCACGAACCCCACACGAGCGCGGTCGCGGCCGTTGTGCCGGCAACCTGCGAGGTCACTGGGCTGTCCTTCACGATGAACGCGACGATCGCGACGATCTGCAGGATCGTCTTGACCTTCCCGTACGCGGAAGCGGCGATCACCTTTCCTTCCGCGACGGCGACCATCCGCAGGCCCGAGACGATCAGTTCCCGGCTGATGATGACGAGCGCGATCCACGACGGAAGACGGTCGAGGTCCACGAGCGCGACGAGTGCCGCCGTGACGAGCAGCTTGTCGGCCAATGGGTCGATGAATTTGCCGAACGTCGTGACTTCGTTGCGCGACCTGGCGAGATAGCCGTCGACCGCATCCGTGGCCGCCACGAGCGCGAAGATGCCGGCCGCGATCCATGGCTTCGCCGCAGTCCAGAACCCAGACGAGGGTATGAACCGGGGCCACTCGCCAAGCAACACCACGAGGAACACCGGGATCAACAGGATCCTGGCGAGCGTCACGCGGTTTGCGGCGTTATTGATATCGCTCATCAGCTGAGCTCTCCGATAAGGTCGTAGCCGACGCTCTCTATGATACGCACAGTATGCACTTCCCCCACGGGGACATGTGCCGAGACCACGACTTCTCCGTCAACCTCCGGTGCCTGCCCGCACGTTCGGCCGACACTGTTGCCTGCCTCGTCGAACGACTCGAACAGGACGCTCACGGCGTCGCCCACGTGTGCGGCCGCCTGCTCGAGGCCGATGGCGTCGGCGATGTCGCGCAGGCGCTGCGCGCGCGCGAGGCGGGTGCGCTTCGGCACCTGCTGCGCCATCGCGTCCGCCTCGGTCCCCTCCTCGGGAGAGAATGCAAAGACGCCCACGTAGTCGAAGCGCGCGTCGCGCAAGAAAGCCTCCAGCATGCGGGCGTCCGCGCTGGTCTCGCCGGGAAACCCTGCCATGACCGTCGTGCGGAGAGCTACTCCTGGCAGCGCGTGCCGGATACGGGCGATGAGCTCGAGGAATGCGTTAGCTTCGCCGGAGCGGTGCATGCCACGCAGGACCCGGCCGGACGCGTGTTGGAGCGGGATGTCGAGGTAACGGCACGCCTTTTCGCTTCCGACAATCACCTCGAGCAGCTCGTCGCTGACGCCGTCGGGCTGGACATACATGAGCCGCACGCGGAAATCGCCCGCAAGAGCCGTGATCGCGCGAAGCACATCAGGCAACCCTACGCCGGTAGCGAGGTCACGGCCGTATGCAGAGATGTCCTGTCCGATGAGGACAAGCTCTTTCGCGCCGTTTCCAACGAGGAATGCAGCTTCAGTGACGATCTCTTCGAGCGGTACGCTCTTGTACGGTCCACGGATCGCCGGAATGGTGCAGTACGCGCAATGGCGGTGACAACCATCAGCGATCTGCAGATACGCCGTAGGACCCGGGAGGGTGCGGCGTGCTCCCCCGCTATCCGGGATGTTCGACGTCTCAGTAAGTCGTGAGATGACCTGAGGCAGGCTGGTCTCCTCGGCAACCTGGACGAATGCGTCGACCTCAGGAAACTCGGGCACTACCGCATCGCCATAGCGCGATGGCAGACAACCGGTGACCACGATCGACCGGCCCGGGGCACCCGACTTCCACTCGGCAAGTTCGAGGATCGCCGCGATTCCTTCCTCGACGGCTTCGCTTATGAACGCGCACGTGTTGAGAACGACGACGTCGGCTTCGGCAAGCTCCGAGGTCACCCGGTACCCCGCCGAGCCCAGCGAAGCGCTCATGCGGTCACTGTCGACCTCGTTCTTCGGGCAGCCGAGCGTGATGAGACTGATTGCGGGTGTCGGTGTCATAAGACCTCTAGCGGTAGTTGTTGAACTGTAGCGGGATACCGTAGTCCGCGGCCTTCAGGAACACGATAACAGCTTGAAGCTCGTCGCGGCTGGTGCTGAAGACGCGCACCTTGTCGCCCTCGATCTGCACCTTCACCTTGAAGGTGTTATCGCGAACGTCCTTGTTGATCTTGCGCGCGATCTCCTGGTCGATGCCGTTCACGATGGTGCCCGTGGAGCGAACCGATCCCCCGCTTGCGGTCTCGATCTTGCCCCAAGTGATGGCCTTCAGGTCGATGCCCCGACGTACGAGTTTGGTCTCGAGCACGTCGCGGACTTGTTTGAATACAAAATCGCTCGGGGCGCTGATCACCACCGTTGCGGCGTGCTTGTCCAGCGTGATCGAGGAGCCGGTGTCCTTGAGATCGTAGCGCTGCACGAGTTCCTTGATCGCCTGTTGCACGGCGTTGTCGACCTCCTGCGCGTCAACCTGTGAAACGACGTCGAAACTCTGATCCTTGGCCATGAGGGCTTCCTTTCCGGAGAACGCGTGCAGCGTGCGGGCTTAGGGAGTCGCGCTGTCGAGCGTTATCACACCGATGCCGTTGACCGCCTTCGGCTCGACTATCGTGCCGTCGCGCGTGACGGTGACGTTGCTCGGCTTGCCGATACGGACCTCGGCGTCTTTCGTGACCGTCCATTCCTTGGTCTGGCCACCGGCCAGTGTGCCTTCGTACGCCTGCAGGCCGTCGACCGTGACGCGCAACCACGAGGCGGCACCGTCGGCGACGCTCACCTTAAGAACGAAAGAAGCGCCGGTCGGGGCGGCCGAATCGGACGTGGGAGCGGCAGCGTCCACCGTGGCTGTGCCCGGCACGGTATCGGTCGTGACGCCGGGAGCTGCGCTTGTGGGTTCGACGGTGTTGGTGGCGGTCGCCGGGGGAATGGGCAGCGGAGCATCGCTTCGGTTCAAGACGCTGCCGACGAGCCAGAGCACAAGGCCGATGGCGACGAGCGCCGCGATGATCGCAAGCAGCGTACCGCTCGGGATGGCGTGGAGCTGGTCGTGCGTGGCAACCACGGTGCGTTCAGGCATTTCCTCGAGCCGGGTTCGAGGCTTGCCGACGCCGAGGTCGTCTTCATACTCCTTGAGCAGCGGTGCCGAAGGCATGCCGAGGAACTTCGCGTAGGCCTGGATATAGCCCCGTACGTACGCAGGACTTGGAAGCTCGTCGTAGCGCCCGGCCTCGAGCGCCTCGATCAAGCGCGCCATGATGTTCGTGGCGCTCACGACCTGCGCGATGCTCTTGCCCTGTTTACGACGCTCGCCAGCGAGCCTGTCACCAACGGGCATGGCGCACCATATTCCCCACGCGCGCGGTCACTGCGATTCCTCTCGGTCCTGCCGCTCGAACGTCTTGATGGACTCCAGCTCCTCGACGTCGGCACGTACCTCGCGAGGTCGGCTCCCGTCCGGCGGCCCGACGATCCCCTTGCCTTCAAGCATGTCCATGATGCGACCGGCTCGGGCGTAGCCCACCTTCAAGCGGCGCTGCAGCAGTGAGGTGGACCCCATGCCGCTCGTGACGACGATGTCAGCGGCCTCCCATATGAGCGGGTCGTCGTCGCCGCCCGTGTCGGCGCCGCCGCCCGATGACGCCAGCTTGAGGTGAAGGATCTCCTCGTGGTACTCGGGCTCGGCCTGCTCCTTGAGGTGCGCGACGACGGTGTTGATCTCCGACTCGGTCACGAGCGCACCCTGGATGCGCTTCGGCTTGGGCCATGCCGGCGTCGAGAAGAGCATGTCGCCCATGCCAACGAGCTTCTCGGCACCGGGCTGGTCGAGGATGACGCGGCTATCGATGCCGGAGGAGACCGCGAAGGCGATGCGGTTCGTGATATTCGTCTTGATCAGCCCGGTGATAATGTCGGTCGAAGGGCGCTGCGTGGCAACGATAAGGTGGATGCCCGCTGCACGCGCGAGCGCCGAGAGACGGCAGATCGAGTCTTCGACCTCTCGTGCCGCAACCATCATGAGGTCGGCCAGTTCGTCGATCACGATGACAAGATAGGGCATCTCGGTTGCATCTTCAGGGCCGTTGCCCTCCTGCAGAAGCGCGTTGTACTGGGCGATGTTGCGAGCGCCCGCCTTCTGCAGTCGCTTCAGGCGTGCGTCCATCTCGGAGACGGCCCAGGCGAGCGCCGACGCCGCCTCTTTCGCCTCGGTGACGACCGGGACGTACAGGTGTGGCACGCCGTTGTACAGATTGAGCTCGATCCGCTTCGGGTCGATCAGGATGAGGCGCACCTCGGCCGGAGTGGCGCGCATCAGGAGCGACATGATGAGCGCGTTGATGCACACCGACTTGCCGGTGCCGGTGGCGCCGGCGATGAGCAGGTGTGGCATGCCCGCGAGATCGGCCGTGATCTGATCGCCGCTCACGTCTTTTCCGATGCCGAGCAGAAGCGGGCTCGGGTGGTTGAGCGCCGCACCGTCGAGCACATCGCCGAGCGTCACGGTCGACCTGCGCTCGTTCGGGACTTCGATGCCCACGTAGCTCTTGCCGGGGATCGGTGCAAGGATTCGGATAGTGGGTGCCGCCAGGGCGAGTGCGAGGTCGTCCGCAAGAGCGGTGACCCGCATGACCTTGATGCCGCGCGCCAGTTCGACCTCGAACATGGTGACGGTAGGCCCCGAGACCCAGTCCACGACGCGTGCGCTGATGTCGAACGTCGCGAGCGTGGACTCGATCAGCGCGCTGGTCGCCTTCATCTCCTTCTCGCCCGCGCGATGCGCCGCCGCGTTTTGCGGGCTCTTTGTGAGCGAGGATATCGATGGCAGCTCGAATCCCTCAAGCGCCCGCGGCGCTGTCACATGCGACGTGGGCACGGTCGGGCGACTCGCCTCCGGATCCGAACCGTGACGCGGTTTCAGGGTCGGCAGGGCGGCCTCGCGCTCCTGGAACTCCTCGATCGGCATGGTCTTCGCCGCGTGTCGCCGCGGCAGCTGCGTTTCGGCCTGAGCGGCGTTCTCGGACCCGGGCTTATGCATCACGTCCACGGCCCACTCCACGATCTCGGAGATCGACATGCCGGCGAACACGAGGCCGATCAATGCTATCGCGCCAAGCAGCACGTACGAGATCGCGTTCCCGAACAGCGTCGTGAGACCCCACGCGACGCCCCCGCCAAGATAGCCACCGTGCGCGACGAGCACGTCGGGCTCCCATAGCAGAGCCGCCGGAACGCCGACAGCCGCTATGGAGATGGCCGAGACGAGCAGCAGCGCCAACCCGATGCCGACGCGCGTCTCATCAACGCGAACGCCCCGCACGAAGAACGTGACCGCCCACAACAAGATGAGTACCGGGACCGCGTATGCGCCGAGGCCGAAGCCGAGACGCAAACCGCCGGCGACGGCCTGCGGAACGACGCCCGAAGACTCGCTCAGGACCGTGATCCCAAACGCCACCGACACCGCCGCCAAGACGATGCCGACGACCTCGTGGCGACTCTCGGCATCCAGGACAGGCGCGGGCGCCGGCGATTGCTTCGAAGCGCGCTTGGGCACGCGCCCCTCGGCGGCGCGCTTGCGGGACTGCGCTTTGCGTGCGGGACTCACGTGCTACCCCCTGGTCAATACGGTGTTCAGCAACAGGATAACCGTGCCAAGCACCGCCGTGTATGCGGCAAACCAGTAGAGTGAGTGATGCTTCACCAGCGACAACAGCCATGCGATTGCCAGATACCCGCTGACGCCGGCGACCACGAAGCCCACGATCGACGGCAGCACGCCAGGAAGCGAGGCATTCCCGCCGAGGAGGTCGAGCACGTCTTTAGCCGAGGCAAGCGCGATGATCGGTATGCCGAGCAGGAACGAGAAGCGCGCCGCAGCTTCGCGCGAGAGGCCCGACATCATGCCTGCGGAGATCGTGGACCCGGAGCGCGACACGCCCGGCAGCACGGCAAGGCCCTGCAATACGCCGATCAGCCCGCTCTTGAGCGGGCTGAGTTTCTGCGGGCCGGGCAGCGGAGCGCGGCCGCGGCTCACGGCCTCGCCTAGCGTAAGGAGCGCCGCTGTGGCGAGGAAGCCGACGGCGACCCACGTCATCGATGCCGAGATGCTCTCGATGTAGGGCGACAGCACGAGCGCGAGAGCGCCGCTCACGGCCGTGGCGACAATGATGTAGACGATGAGGCGCCGGTCGTCTTTGCGGTCCATATTCTTCGGGAGCAGTGCCGCAAGAAGCCGGGCTATATCGGACCAAAAATACGCGATCATCGCGATCAACGTTGCGGTGTGCAGGAACACTTCGAATGTCAGGTTCGGCTTCTCGCCGAGCAGGTGGTATGCGACGGCCAGGTGCCCGTCGGAAGACACGGGCAGAAACTCGGTCAGTCCCTGAATGATCCCGAGGAGGGCGGCGTGCAGGATGTTCACAGCATCAGACCTCCATAACCACGGGGATGATCATCGGACGACGACGGCTTCGCTCCCAGATGAACTGGCTGAGCGAGTCGCGGAGCGCCTTCTTGATGACGCCCTGGTCCGTGACCCCTTCATTCGAAGTCCGTTGCAGGACCTTTGCCACACGTTGACGTGCCTCGGCGAACACGGCCTCGTCATCGCCGCCCGAGAGGACGAGGCCTCGCAAGATGAGTTCGGCGTCTCCCGCGACTTTGCCCGTCTGCGTATCGACCGCGACGACGACCATGGCGATGCCGTCGCTGGAGAGCAACTGACGATCGCGCAGGACCACCTGACCAACGTCGCCGACGTTGATGCCATCAACGTACACGACACCCGATTCCACGTGGTCGCCGGTTCTCGCGCCGGCTTCCGTGATATCGAGCGGCTGGCCGTTCTCCAGCACGAAGATGTTGCGCTCAGGTATGCCAACGCTCTCGGCAAGCTTCGCATGTGCATGCAGGTGTCGCGTCTCGCCGTGGATCGGCATGAAATACATGGGCTTCGTAAGGTTCAGCATAAGCTTGAGTTCTTCGGCGGCGGCGTGTCCTGACACGTGCACCTGCGCCGTGCCCCTGTGGATGACCGTGGCTCCAGCCTTGTACAGGCGGTTGATCACGCGGCTCACAGCCTTCTCGTTGCCCGGTACCGGCGTTGCGGAGATCACGACGGTGTCTCCCGCTTCGATCTCGACGGTCTTGTGGTCGCGGTTGGCCATACGCGCGAGCGCCGAAAGCGGTTCGCCCTGGCTACCGGTGGAGAGCACCACGACCTTGTCCGCCGCGAGGCCCTGCATCGCGTAGGCATCGACGATGTTCTCGTCGTCGATGTGAAGATAGCCAAGTTCGCGGGCGATCTTGGTGTTGTTCACCATGGAGCGGCCAGTGACAGCGACCGTGCGTCCGGTAGCGACGGCTGCGTCGCACACTTGTTGCAACCGATGGATATGGGACGCGAACGATGCGACGATGATGCGCTGGTCAGCCTCGGCGAAGATCCGCCTGAGCGCGACCCCTACGACGGCTTCGGATGGGGTATGGCCGAGGACCTCGGCGTTGGTGGAGTCGCTCATAAGCAGCGTGATACCAGCGCGGGCGGCCTTGGCAAGCCCGGCATAGTCCGTCGGGACGCCGTCTATGGGCGTCTGGTCGAGCTTGAAATCGCCGGTGTGGAGCAGGTTGCCGGCCGGCGTGCGTACGAAGACGGCAACGCCATCCGGGATGGAGTGGTTCATCGCGATGAAATCGAGACCGAAGACGCCCAGGCTGACGTGTCCGCCTGGCCTGATCTCGCGCAGCTTCGCCTTCTTGATGCGGTGCTCTTCCAGCTTGCCCTGGATGAGTCCGAGCGTAAGCTTCGTACCCAGGATCGGGACGCTCACGCCAAGGTCGCGGAGGAGGTACGGCAACGCGCCGGTGTGGTCCTCGTGACCGTGCGTGATGACGATCCCCCTGAGTTTGTCCTTGCGCTTCACGATGTAGCTGTAGTCCGGCAGAATGAGATCCACGCCGGGCGTGTCGTCGTCGGGAAACATGATGCCCGCGTCGATGACGATCATGTCGTTGCCATATTCGATGACGGTCATGTTCTTGCCGATCTCGTCGAGTCCCCCGAGGGGAATCACACGGAGACGGTTCTGTTTCGTAGCCATATGTTGTTCGATCGTGCTCCTTGTCGTGCGTCTGAGGTGTAGGTCCGTGCCACCCGCGCGAGCGGGTTATCAGTCGATAAGGCCCAGATGGTCCATGATGCGGGCTAGTTCGGCGGTCTGCGCTTCGTTCGCCGGGATCAGCGGCAGGCGTGTTTCCCCCACCGGGAACCCGACAAGCTCGAGCGCCTTTTTCACCATGATCGGGTTGGCGGTCATGAACAGCGCTCTGAACAGGGGCATCAGTTCCAGGTGGATCTTCAGCGCCCGCGTGTGGTCGCCCGTGGCCTGCGCGTAGACCATCTCGGAGACTTGTGGTCCGACCACGTGCGAAGCGACAGAGATGACCCCTGTCGCGCCGAGGCCCATCATCGGCAGTGTGTCCTCGTCATTGCCCGAGAGGACCTCGAAGCCCACGGGAGCGCCATCGATGATCGACGCGATCTGTGTGAGGTTCGAACTGGCCTCTTTCACCGCCACGATGTTCTCGAAATCCGCGGCCAAACGAAGCGTCGTCGCCGACTCAAGGTTCACGACCGAGCGCCCCGGGATGTTGTAGAGCACAACGGGCACGTCAACCGCGGAGGCAATGGCGCCGAAATGACGGTACATGCCTTCCTGAGGTGGCTTGTTGTAGTACGGGACCACCGCCATGACCGCGTCGACGCCGAGCTTCACCACCTGCCGAGCGAACTCCACCGAGTCATCGGTGCAGTTGTCGCCGACGTTCGCGATGACGGACGCCTGGCCATCGACCGCTTCGATCACGGCTTCGAACAGCCGAAGCTTATCGTCGTAGAACACCGTAGGAGACTCACCTGTGGTGCCACAGACGACGAGCGACTCGCTCCCTTGCTCTAGCAAGCGGAGCGCCAGCTCCTGTGCACGGGGAAGGTCGAGTGCGCCGTCGGGGGTGAAGGGCGTGACCATAGCCGTCGCAAGGCGTCCGAATCTGGGCTCAGTCATGGTGAGCTCCTCTGTATCGACGAGGCGAGGTAGCCCCGATGAATGCACTGCTACTGCGCATATTGTGCCACAACCCACTGACGCGCGCCGCGCTCCGTTGCCGGAAGGCTGGACCCGGAGGACCCGTCTTGACGGCCTATCCCGACAGCCCGAAGCCGGTGTGGAGCGCGTTCACGGCGGATGTGGCGTCGAGGGCCGAGACCAGCACGGAGATCGTCGTGTGGCTGTCTGCTGTCTGAAGGATGTTCACGCCGGCGTCCGAGAGGTACTCGGCGACACGCGCCATCACGCCGGGAACGCCATGCATACCCGCGCCGACCAACGTGATCTTTGAGAGCCCACCCTGCGTCTTGCATATCAGATCAAGGCCGGCAAGCACGTCGCATGCGCGCGGCAGATCGACTTCGGGCACGGTGAACACGAGCGTGTCAGACGCGGGGGTGAACATGTCGAGCGACACGCCGGCGTCGGCCATCGCGCGGTAGACACGTGCCTGGGCGACCGTGTGCTCGCGCGTGCCCTCGGGTGCGGACAGGTCCACGTGCACGCGTGCGATGCCCGACGTCTCGGAGACCGCGGTTGCGAGGGCTTTGGGCTGATAGGAGGCGATATCGGCGACCAGCGTGCCGGTATGATCCGAAAACGTGTTGCGGACCCGCACGGCGAGCCCGCTGCCAAGCGCGAGTTCGGCTGCGGGTGTGTGGACGATGCGCGAACCGTGGCGCGCCATCTGGAACAGCTCGTCGGCGCTGATCACGTCGAGCACTGCGGCATCGTCGCACGAGCGCGGATCGGCACTCATCACGCCGTCGACGTCGGTGTAGATCTCCACGGTCTTAGCGCGGAGCGCCACACCCAGGGCGCACGCGGTGGTGTCGCTTCCCCCCCGGCCGAGGGTCGTGACGGAGCCGTCGGGAGCCATCCCCTGGAAGCCGGCGACCACAGGCACGGCGTCCGCCGCGAGAGCGGAAAGCAGTGGCCCAGGGTAGACGTCAGTGACGGTCGCGGCGCCGTACGCGCCGTTGGTGCCGATGCCGGCTTCGGGACCGCTGAACGCGCGCGCGTCGATGCCGGCACCTCGGAGCACATGTGCTACCAGCACCGCCGAGACGACCTCGCCGGTGCAGGCGAGCAGGTCGCGCTCGCGGGCATCAGTCGGCAGCCCTTCGAGAAGACTAAGCAGCGTGTCGGTCGCGTACGGCGCGCCTTTGCGCCCCATCGCCGAGACCACCACCACCGGCGCCTGCTCGCGCTCGAGGGCTTCGGTCACACGCCGCACGATCGCGGAGCGGCCCTCCGGCGTGGCCACCGACGTGCCGCCGAACTTCATGATGATGATGGCGTGCCCGGACACGCTACTCATCCATCAGGCGCTCAAGGCCCACCACGAGGCCGCTGTGCTTGCCGACCTCGCGCACCGCGAGTACGACGCCGGGCATGAAACTCGTGCGGTCGATGCTGTCGTGGCGGATCGTAAGCGTCTGGCCCTGGCCCCCGAAGAGGACCTCCTGGTGCGCGACGAGACCGGGAAGCCGAACGGAGTGGATGCTCACGTCGTCGACGAGCGCGCCACGTGCGCCCTCGGCGACTTCGGTCTCGCGGCCGGGTGCGTCAGGCACGCTCGAGCGCGCCGCGGCGATGAGGCCGGCGGTGCGAAGCGCGGTCCCGCTCGGCGCGTCTGCCTTACGGTCGTGATGGAGCTCGATGATCTCAACGTGCGGCATGAACCGCGCGGCTTCGGCCGCGAAGCGCATCATGAGCACCGCGCCTATCGCGAAGTTGGGTGCCACAAACAGGCATGTGCCCTCCGGCGCAACGGTCGCAAGTTCTTCGAGCACTTCTGTAGCAAGCCCCGTCGTGCCGATAACGCAGTCCACGCCCGCTTCAAGCGCGACGCGCGCGTTCAGGGCGACGACGCTGGGATGCGTGAAGTCGACCATGACGTCCGGCTTTGTCCGGTCGATCGCGGCGGTGAGGTCGGAAACGACGGTGAGGTCGCCGACCGTCTCGCCTGTATGCCGCGGGTCGACCGCGGCCACAACGATCATGTCCGTTTCGGTGCTCAGCGCCGAAACGACCTCGCTGCCCATGCGGCCGGCCGCGCCTGAGACGATGACTCGGATCATGTGCGTCCCTCCTGTTCTAGAACAGGTGCGCGATGTCCTCGACATCCAGCGGGGCGATCATCGCAAGCACCTCGGGGCCTGAGAAGAGCTTCTCGGCGAGTCTGTGGATGTCATCGCTGGTGACGGCGTCCACTCGCGCCACGAGCTCGTCGGTGGAAAGCAGCTCGCCGTTGGTGACGGCAGACTTGCCGAGGCGCGACATGCGCGACCGCGTGCTTTCGAGGCCGAGAACGAGCTGTCCCTTGATGCTCTCCTTCGAGCGATCCAGCTCTTCTTCGGTGATGCCGTTCTCGCGGACCTTCTCGACCTCGCGCTTGATGAGCGTGATCGCCTGCTCGGCGTTGCTCGGCCGGGTGCCCACGTACACCGTGAACTGCCCGGTATCGAGGTAGAGCGAGTGGTACGAGAAGACGGCGTAGGCAAGCCCGTTCTTCTCGCGGATTTCCTGGAACAGGCGCGAGGACAGACCGCCGCCGAGAACCGAGTCGAGGATCGACATCGCGAAGCGCTCGCCGGAATCCGCGCGCAGGCCACGCACGCCCCAGCAGATGTGCGCCTGCTCGGTCTCCTTGCGGATGACGCGCAGCGCCGAGGCGACCTCGGGTTCCCGCTCGCCTCTCGGCGTGCGGGCTCCGTGCGGAAGCGTGAGGAACCGGTTCACGAGGTCCACGACCTGTTGGTGCTGAACGTTGCCGGCGGCAGCGACGACCACGTTGCCGGTGACGTAATGCCGGCGGTGGAAATCGGCTGACGCCGCGTGGTCGAAGCTCCCGACCGTCTCGCGCTGGCCAAGGACCGGCAGCCCGAGCGGGTGGTCGGGCAAGAGCGTCGCTGCGAAAAGCTCGTGGATCGCGTCGTCTGGCGTGTCGTCGTGCCGCGAGATCTCCTCAAGCACGACCTCACGCTCTGGCGTGATCGCGTTGTCGGCGAGCAGGCTATTCACGACCATGTCGGAGAGCACCTCGACGGCGTCGTCCACATGGTCGTCGAGCACGCGCGCGTAGAAGCACGTGTACTCCTTGCTCGTGAAGGCGTTGAGCTCGCCGCCGAGCCGATCGAAGTGCTCGGAAATCTCCGCTGCCGAGCGAGTGGGCGTGCCCTTGAACATCATGTGCTCCATGAAGTGGGACATGCCGGCCTCTGCGGGGCCTTCGTCGCGGCTGCCGACGGCGAACCAGATGCCGATCGCCACCGAACGGACGGCGTCGATGGTCTCAGTGATGACCTCGACGCCGTCGCCGGTGAGGGTTCGATCATAGAAGGTGTCCGCCATGGAACTAGTGGTGCCGGCGGGGTTGGCGATCGTCGCGGCCGCGGTCATCGCGGCGCGGCGGGCGGTGATCGGCGCCGGCAGCGCCGGGAGCCTTCTCGGGCACATCGAACTTGTTCACGGCGTCCAGGCTGACCTTGCCGCGATCGTCGATCTCGAGGACCACGACCTCGACCTCGTCGCCGACGTTCAAGACGTCCTCGACGCGGTCAATACGGCCTTTGGCCATCCGCGAGATGTGCAGGAGGCCGTCTTTGCCCGGGATGAGCTCCACGAACGCGCCGAACGGCTGGATCGAGACGACACGGCCGGTGAAGTGCTCGCCGGGTTCCACGTCTTTCACGATCGCCTTGATGCGCTCCACTGCCGCAAGCCCGCCCGCATCGCGCGAAGCGACGTAGACGGTGCCATCGTCGTTGACATCGATGGACGCGCCCGTCTCCTCGATGATCGCCCGGATGATCTTGCCCCCGGGGCCGATGATATCGCGGATCTTGTCGGTCGGTATCTTGATGGTGACCACGCGCGGTGCGAACGGCTTGAGATCCTCACGAGGTTCGTCGATCGACTCCATCATCTTGCCCAGGATGAACGCGCGTCCTTCCTTGGCCTGGACGAGCGCACGTCGCAGGATGTCGACGGACAGGCCCTTGGCCTTGTTGTCCATCTGCATCGCCGTGATGCCGTTCTCGGTGCCCGCCACCTTGAAGTCCATGTCACCGAGGAAGTCCTCCAGGCCCTGGATGTCGGTGAGGACAGCGACGTCGTCGCCTTCCTTGATGAGGCCCATCGCGATACCCGAGACCGGAGCCTTGATCGGGCAGCCGGCGTCCATGAGCGCGAGCGTGGATCCGCAGACCGAGCCCATCGATGAGGAGCCATTGGACTCAAGCACCTCGGAGACGATACGAATGGTGTACGGGAACTCCTCCTCGGCGGGGATCACGGGGAGTAGTGCGCGCTCGGCCAGGGCGCCGTGGCCGATGTCGCGGCGCTTCGGGCCGCGCATGAAGCCCGTCTCGCCGGTGGAGAACGGCGGGAAGTTGTAGTGGTGGATGTAGCGCTTCCCCTCGGACACGTCGATCGTGTCGATGCGCTGCCACTCGGAGAGCATGCCAAGCGTGAGTACCGAGAGGACCTGCGTCTGGCCGCGGGTGAACAGGCCCGAGCCATGCGCCAGCGGCAGATAGCCGGCCTTCGTGGAGATCGCCCGGACCTCGTTAAGCTTGCGGCCATCGGCGCGCTCGCCCTCTTCGAGGACCATAGCGCGCATCGTCCTTTTCTCGAGTTGCTTCAACAGCGCCTTGATGTCCTTGCCGTCAGCGGCGATCTCATCGGCAGTGAACGTGGCGAGGACCTCGTCCTTGACGGCCGCGACGTCGTCCATACGGGCGTGCTTGTCGGCGTTGTGCAGCGCGGCCTTCATCTTCTCAGCACCGGCCGCGAAGACACGGTCCTTGAGCGCGGGATCGATGACGTGGACCGGGACGTCCATCGGCGTGATCGTGATACCGGCCAGGAACCGCTCCTGTGCGAGGCAGAACGCCGCGATGGCTTCTTGCGCGAAGACGATCGCCGCGAGCATGTCCTCCTCGGTGACCTCCCGCGCGCCTGCCTCGAGCATGTAGATGGCATCCTTGCTGCCCGCGACGACCAGATCGAGGTCCGAGCGTTCGGCGTCTTCGAAGGACGGATTCACGAGGAACGCGCCGCTCGCGTCGCGGCCGATACGCACGCCCGCGAGCGGGCCTTCGAACGGGATGCCGGCGGCCAGAAGTGCACTGGACGCACCCATGATGGAGATGACGTCTGGTTGATTCACCTGGTCCGCTGAGAGCACGGTCGCGATGACCTGCACCTCGTTGCGGAAGCCGTCGGCGAACGACGCGCGAATTGGACGGTCGATCATCCGTGCGGTGAGCGTAGCCTTCTCGGACGGACGGCTCTCACGCTTGATGAAGCCGCCGGGAAGCTTGCCGGCGGCATACATCCGCTCTTCGAAATCAACGGTGAGCGGGAAGAAATCCAGGTCTTTCGGCTGCTTGGATGCCGTGGCGGTCACAAGCACAATGGTGTCGCCCTGGCGGACGAGCACCGCACCACCGGCCTGTTTTGCAAGTTCGCCGGTCTCAAGGGTGTACTCCTTGCCGTACAGTTCGAACGTTTCAGTGACTTTTCCCATGCCTCTTCCTCTTCTTCTTCTTCGTCGTTCCTGCGTCCTTGCAGGAACGTACCCGGGGCGAGAGCCCCTGTGACACGGAAGGCGGGAGACCGCTCCCGCCTTCACGAGCCGATTCAGGTGATCAGTTGCGCAGCCCGAGCTTGGCGACGATCGCGCGGTAGCGCTCGATGTCGTTCTTCTTGAGGTAGTTCAGCAGGCGACGGCGCTGGCCGACGAGCTTGAGAAGCCCGCGGCGGCAGTGGTGATCGTGCTTGTGGAAACGCAGATGCTCGGTGAGGTCGCGAATCCGCTGCGTGAGCAGCGCGATCTGCACCTCGGGGGAGCCGGTGTCGCCCTCGGTACGGGCGTGCTCAGCGACGATCGCGGACTTGACGTCCTTCTCCAGTGCCATATTCTTTTTCACCCTTCACTCAGATTCGCCCCTGTCCGAGAAAAGCGGCGGTGACTCACTCATCCCAGGTAGGGGTACCAGAACAACCGCGCCAGTATAGCACAGCGTGCGCGCGTGGCGATGCGCGTGCGCCTTCGAGCCTCGTGAAACGCGCATCGTGCGTCGATGACTCAGGCGACCGTCGCCTCTCAGCCGAGAAGTCTGCGTATCGCCTCGATGTCCCTGTTGATCGCCGCTGTGAGCTCGTCCTTCGAGCTGAAGGCGCGCTGCCCGCGAAGGCGCTCGATGAACTCCAACAGCATGGCCTTGCCTGTGAAGTCCGTCGCCGCACCGATGAGGTGCGCTTCGATAGCGGCAGGAGCTTCGGGGAACGTCGGCGGCACCCCGAGAGATACCGCGGCTGGATAGCGCATGCCGTCCACGGTCGCGAATGCGGCATACACGCCGTCGCCGGGGACGGCGCTCTCGTGATGCACCGCGAGGTTCGCGGTGGGTACGCCGAGGTGCGTGCCGAGCCCTCTGCCACGCACGACCCTGCCGCGCAGACGGTGCGGTCGGCCGAGGAGCTGCGCCGCACGGGCGACATCGCCCGAGGCCACCATGCCACGAACCCGCGTGGAGGTAACGGGCAGCCCGTCGGCAGTGACGAGGTCGTGGGCGATCACCCTGAAGCTGTTCGCGCTCCCAAGCGACGTCAGGGTGGCCACGTCGCCGGCGGCATACCGTCCGAAGCGGAAGTCGAAGCCCACGGCGGCGAGTATCGGCCTGACGGCAACGAGAAGGATCTCGCGGACGAAGCGCTCAGGCGTCATCGCCGCCACCTCGACGTCGAACGGGACGAGCAGGATCGCCGAGGCTCCCTGCTCGGCGATGAGAGCGAGTTTGTCGTCAAGGTCGAGCAGCTGCGGCGCGGCGGTCTCCGGCGAGACGACGCGGTCAGGGTCGCGATCGAAGGTGACGACGACCGCCGCCACGTCAGCGGCGCGCGCGCGCTCGACGGTGTCGCGGATGAGCGCCTGGTGGCCAAGGTGCACGCCGTCGAAGACGCCGATGGCCACGGCCGCGGGACCCAGACAGGCCATACCCCGCTCCCAGGTGAGCGTGCGCATCACGTCGCACCTCCCAGCACCGTGTCTGGACGCAGGCGCTCGCCATCGCGCCGGTAGACGGCCCGAAGGGAACCGTTGGCACGAACGCTGAAATACGCGGCATCGGCTGACGGCTGGGGAAGCGCGATCGCACGCCCTGCGGTCACCGCGAGGCGTTCCTCGGCCGTGGCGTCAATGATCGGGAAGCCAAGCGCAGCCGTAGCGTCGTAGAAGACGTCGGTGATCGTGCCGTTGTCTGCGTGATGCGCGACCTGATCGAGCGTCACGGCCGTTTCGATGCTGATTGCGCCGCAGCTGGTGCGCCGAAGCGCCGAGAGATGCGCTGCGCTGCCGACCGACCTGCCGATGTCCCGAGCGAGCGCGCGGATGTAGGTGCCTTTAGAGACGAGGAAGTCGACGTCCCACGTGCGGGCCGTGGGATCGACGCCGCGCAGCGTCGCGACGTGCACGACGACCTTGCGAGGAGCCAGGTCGAGCGCGCCACCCGCTCGCGCCACCTTGTGCGAGGTCTTCCCGCCGAGCTTGATCGCGGAGTACACAGGAGGTTGTTGCTCGCTTGCGCCCACAAAGCCTCGCAGAACGCAGGTCGCCGCTTCCGGGTCGAAGGTCTCGGCGGGAACGGCCGCAGCGCGCACGACGTGCCCTTCGGCGTCGTCGGTGTCGGTCTCGGTGCCGAACGTGATCGTGGCCGAGTAGCCCTTGTCGTGGCCGCTCAGGAATTTCTCGAGACGCGTGTAGGGGCCGACGAGCACCACAAGCACGCCGGTGGCCATTGGGTCGAGCGTGCCGGCGTGACCCACGCGTCCCTCCTCTGTCAGCTGCCGGATTCGCGCGACGACGCCATGGCTCGTGAGGCCCGCGGGCTTGTCGACAGCGATGATCCCGGCAAGTCCAGTGGCGCCTCGACGGCCCATGTCAGCTCACCGAGGACAGAAGCGGCAGCAGCTCACCCAACACGGCGTCAAGGCTACCGGCGCGGGTGAAGCCGGCGGCTGCGGCGTGGCCGCCTCCCCCGAGCGTTCTCGCGACAAGGCCTACGTCGTAGCCGTTCTTCGCGCGCAGGCTCACGCGGACCGAGTCGCTCGACGCCTTGAGCAACGCAACCGTTTCGACGCCGCTCACAACGCGGATCTCGTCGATGAGGTTCTCCGTCTCCTCGGGAAGCGCGCCCGTCTCGGCAAAGTCCGCCTCGTCGATCCACGAGTACGCGATTTGGCCGCCGTTGGCGAAGGTGAGCCTGTCGAGTGTCCGGGCAACGAGCGCGAGCGCCCCCGGTGAGCGGTTCTCATAGACGCGCCGGTACAGGTCCGAGACGTTCGCGCCCGCTTCGATCATCTCAGCGGCATGCCGCAGCGCGGCTGGCGAGGTGTTGCCGTACGAGAAGCGACCGGTATCGGTCATGATCGCGGTGAAAAGGCAGCTCGCCGTCGTCGTATCCGCCGAGCAGTCCAGATACGGCAGCAACTCCCACAGCAACTCACCGGTAGCGGCCGCATGCTCATCAACCAGGTTGATGTCGCCGAAGCGCTTGTTGTCGGGATGGTGATCGATGACGATGAGCGTGTGCGCTTCACGCGCACGCTCTTCCCCACCGCCGAGACGGACGGGGTCCGGGGCATCCAGAGCGACGAAGACGTCCACAGCCGGAGCGCTCGAGGCCGCTTGTAGCTCGGAAGCGCCGGGAAGGAACGCGTACGTCGCTGGGGCGTGATCGCCCGAGGCAAGCAACGGCACAACCGCAACGCCGCAGTCGCGCAGCAGGTGCGTGAGGCCAAGCGTGCTGCCCATGGCGTCGCCGTCGGGGTCGACATGCGCGCAGATGGCAACCGAGCGTGCACCAAGCAGGGTCTCGGCCACCTGCTGGAGGATCTCGTCGCGACCGGGCACCGCTACTCGTCCGTTTCGTCCGGTGCGATGGGACGGCGCTGGGCTTCTTCACGAAGCGCGACCGCGATACGCTGACCCTCGTCCACGCTTTCGTCCAGATGAAAACGCAGCGCGGGCAAGAACCGCATGCTGACACGCTTGCCGAGGGATGTGCGAATGCGGCCTTTGGCGGACTCCAGGCCAGCAAGGAGCTCGGCGTAGCGCGACTCGTCACCATGCGTGGTGACGTACACGTCGGCGTAGCGCAGGTCGGAACTCACCCGGGCGCCGGTGATCGTCGCCAGGTCCAGACGGGGGTCCCTGATTTCCTCGATGAGGATCGCAGCTATGGCTTCCCGCACCGATTCATTGAGTTTGCGAGTCCTGGGAGTAACCTTCATCGCGAAGTCATTCCTCCCGTGCCACCTCGACGGTGCGGTACGTCTCGATGACGTCGCCTTCCTTAAGGTCCTGGAACCCTTCGATCCCGATACCGCACTCGTATCCCGCCTTCACCGACTTCACGTCGTCCTTGAAGCGCCGAAGCGAGTGGATCTTGCCGTCGAAGACGATGGCGCCCTGGCGAACAACGCGCGCCTGATCATCGCGGAAGACCTCGCCCTCCTGCACCACACAGCCGACGATCACGCCCACCTTCGGGACTTTGAACAGTTCCCGAACCTCAACGCGGGCGGTGTCGTGCTCTTCGATCGTCGGGGCCAGCATGCCCACACGGGCCGCATTGATGTCTTCGATCGCTTTGTAGATCACGCGGTACATCCTCAGGTCGACCTTCTCCTGCTCGGCCAGCATCTTCGCCTTTGGCTCGGGCCGGACGTTGAATCCGATGATGATCGCGTCTGACGCATCCGCGAGCATGACGTCGCTCTCGGTGATGGCGCCCACGCCCGAGTGGATGACGTTGATGCGCACCTCGTCCTGGTTCATCTTATCAAGCGCGTCCTTCAGCGCTTCGATCGACCCGCCAACGTCGGCTTTGACCACCAGGTTGAGGTCCTTGAGCTCGCCTTCAGCGATGCGCGAGAACAGGTCCTCGAGGGTGACGTGGCTTTTCTTCTCGTGGGCGAGGAGGCGCTGCTTGAGCGAGCGCTCCTCGGCGATCTGACGGGCTTCACGGTCGTCGCTGACGACACGGAATTCGTCACCGGCGGTAGGAACGTTCGACAGTCCGACGATTTCGACCGGGTCGGCAGGCACGGCGCTCTCGACGATCTCGCCGAGCGGATTCACGAGCATCCGCACGCGACCGTGGCTTGTGCCGGCGACGACGGCGTCGCCGATGCGCAGCGTGCCTCGCTGCACCAACACGGTGGCCACAGGGCCGCGCCCGCGATCGAGCTTGGCTTCGATGACGACGCCATGCGCGGATGCCTTTGGATTCGCTTTGAGTTCGAGCATCTCGGCCTGCAGCAGGATCATGTCCAGGATCTCGTCGATGTTGATGCGCTTCTTTGCCGAGACGTTCACGAAGATGTTGGAGCCGCCCCACTCTTCGGGGACGATCCCGTACTCGGTCAATTCCTGGCGAACACGGTCAGGGTTCGCGCCGTCTTTGTCGATCTTATTCACGGCGACGATGATCGGGACACCGGCGGCCTTCGCGTGATTGATCGCCTCGACGGTCTGCGGCATCACGCCATCGTCGGCCGCGACGACCAAGACGACAACGTCGGTGACATCGGCGCCGCGGGCTCGCATTGCGGTGAAAGCCTCGTGACCAGGCGTGTCGATGAAGGTTATCTGCTTGCCGTCGTGAACCACGACAGAGGCGCCGATGTGCTGGGTGATGCCGCCCGCTTCGGTGGCGGCCACGCCGGTCTCCCGAATGGCGTCCAACAGCGATGTCTTGCCGTGATCTACGTGGCCCATGACGGTGACCACCGGGGGCCTATGAACCAGATCGGCGGGGTCATCCTCGTAGACGACGCCGCTTTCGGCTTCTGGCGCCACGATGTGCAGCTTGACGCCAAGATCATCTGCGAGGATCTCCATCGTCGTGCGTCCGATGGGCTGGTTCACCGTGAGCAACTCGCCAAGCTGCATGAGGCGCCTGATGATATCGTTCGGCGACAACGAGAGCGCCTCGGCGAACTCGGAAACAGTGGCGCCCTCGGTGACGGTCACGACGCCTTGGGCGAGCTTAGGTGCCGGCACGCTGGCCGCAGCAGTCTGTGGACGGGCCGCCTCGGGCTCGACGATCGCCTTCTTGTCCTTCTTCTTTTTCTTTTTCGCGGGCCCAGAGGTC
>JAJFTE010000065.1 GCA_021373175.1 Actinomycetes bacterium | reverse complement strand
CGCACATGGCGACGGTGGCGGGGTTGGTGCCGTGCGCCGAATCCGGGATGATGACGCGCGTGCGGGCATTCCCCTTGGCTGTGTGATACGCCCGGATCGTCATGAGCGCCGTGAGCTCGCCGTGCGCACCGGCGGCCGGCTGCAGCGAGACCGCCGGCAGGCCCGAAATCTCGCCGAGCGCCTCTTGCAGGCCGTGCATGAGCCCCAGAGCGCCCTGGACGGTCTCAGCTGGCTGGTACGGGTGCAGGCCGGCGAACCCGGGCAAGCGGCACGCCCATTCGTCGATGCGCGGGTTGTACTTCATGGTGCATGAGCCGAGCGGGTAGAACCCGCTGTCGACACCGAAGTTCACGCTTGCAAGGTGCTCGTAATGCCGCGCGATCTCCCCCTCGGTCACATGCGGAAGCCGTGGCGAGGCGCTGCGTGCGCTACCGCCGAGCACCGCCGCAAGGTCGACATCCGGGACGTCCAGCGCCGGTGCCTCGACGCAACGGGATTCCGGAGAGCCGATCTCGAAGATAAGCGGGCGGGCCACCGCTTCGCGCCTTACGTGCTCGCTCACAGCGACACCACCTGTTCTACAAAGCGATCCATCTGAGCGCGCGTGCGCTTCTCGGTCACGGCGAACAGCACGATGCCCGCGAACTCGTCTGAGAACCGGGAGAGGTCCAGGCCGGCAAGGAAGCCGCGCTCGAGCATGGCGCGCTGCATCTCGCCGACGTCGCCGCTGTAGCTCAGCGCGAACTCGTTGCCGAACGCGCCATCGGTCACGGCCGAGAACCGCCCGGTCGCGATGAGCGCGCCTTGCAGATAGTGTGCCTTGGCCACGCAGACGCGTCCGATGCCCTCAAGCCCCGCCGAGCCGACTGAGGCGAGGTACACGCTCGCCGCGAGCGCGTTGAGCGCATGGTTGGAGCAGATGTTCGACGTGGCCTTCTCGCGACGGATGTGCTGCTCGCGGGTCTGCATCGTGAGCACGAATCCGGGTCGGCCATCGACGTCCGTCGTGCGACCGGCGATGCGTCCCGGCATCTGGCGGATGAACCGCTCGCGGCATGCGAACAGCCCGAAGCCGGGTCCGCCGAACGCCATCGCATTACCCAGCGGCTGCCCCTCTCCCACCACGATGTCGGCGCCGAGGGTGCCTGGAGCCTCCATGACGCCGAGAAGCACGGGGTTTGCCGCGACCACCATGAGAGCGCCCGCATCGTGGGCCAAAGCCGCGATCGCGGAGACGTCCTCCACGCAACCCAAAAACGACGGTGATGCGATCAGCACCGCCGCCGCATCCGTGACAAGCGTGGCAAGCGCCGCGCGGTCGGTCGTGCCTCCGCTTGCAGGACAGGTGACGACGTCGATCATCCCCGACGTGGCGTACGTCGCGAGAACTTCACGCCACTCGGGATGCACTGCCGCGCTCACGACGATCCGCTGGCGCTTCGTGATTCGCGCCGCCATGAGCGCGGCTTCGACCAGCGCGGTCGCGCCGTCGTACATCGAGGCGTTCGCGACATCCATTCCGGTGAGCGCGCAGATCATCGACTGGTACTCGTAGATCGCCTGAAGCGTACCCTGGCTGATCTCGGGCTGGTACGGCGTATACGCTGTGAAGAATGCGGGCTTGCTCACCACAGCGTCAACGATGGCCGGGATGTAGTGGTCGTAGCACCCTGCGCCGAGAAACGACACCAGAGCGCCCGTGTTCGAAGCGGCAATCGCCTGCATCTCGGCGGCCAACTCGATCTCGCTTAGTCCCGGAGGCAGCACCAGCGACCGCGACAGGCGGACCTCCTCGGGAATCACTTCAAAAAGCTCGTCGACAGTGCATGCACCAACCGCGCGCAGCATACGCTCACGCTGTTCGCAGGACACCGGTATGAAGCGCATGCCTTCAGGCTTCCTCGGCGATGAACGCCTCGTATTCGTCGGACGACATGAGCTCGTCGACTTCGGCCGGATCGTTGACCTTGACCTTCAGCATCCAGCCGTCGCCGTACGGGTCCTCATTGACGGTCTCGGGCGCGTCGCCGAGCGCGTCGTTCACTTCGACGATCTCGCCAGAGAGCGGCGAGATGAGCTCGGAGACCGACTTGACCGATTCGATCTCGCCGAAGCTCTCGCCCGCGATAACCTCATCGCCGGCGGACGGCAGGTCGACGTACACGACCTCGCCGAGCTGGTCCTGGGCGAAATCGCTAATGCCGATGACGGCGACGTCGCCGGCAAGCCGTACCCACTCGTGCTCTTTGTCGTACTTGAGATCCTTGGGATACATGCGGTAGCACTCCTCTCGAATGTCTGTCTACGACGAAAGTGCAGAGAGCGACGTGTGCTTGACGAACGGCGGCCGGACGACCGTGGCGGCGACTTCCTTGCGTCGGACCGCGATCGTGAGCTCCGTGCCTTGCGCTGCCAACTCCACGGGAACGTACGCCGTCGCGATACCGTGACCGAGCGTCGGTGAGTACGTACCGCTTGCCACCTTACCTACCTCGGTTCCGTCATGCAATACGGCATACCCATGCCGCGGGACGCCCTCGGACACCTCCAGCCCCACGAGCTTGTGCGCGGGACCGCTCTGCCGGATACGAGCGATCGCCTCGGCACCGATGAACCCCTCCTTCGCCTTCGGGACGACCCAGCCCAGCCCCGCCGACATCGGATCGACACCGCGGTCCATGTCGCTGCCGTAGAGCAGGTATCCCATCTCGAGGCGAAGCGTGTCGCGCGCCCCCAGGCCGCATGGGGTGACCTCGGCGAAGGACAGCAAGAGCCGCCAGATCGCGACCGCGTTGCCGGCGTGGCAGACGATCTCGACACCGTCCTCTCCGGTGTAACCGGTGCGCGCGAGCAGAACGGGTATCTCGCCCAGCCTGGCCTCAGCTATGTGGAAGCGCCCAGGAAGCTCGAACGTGCTGCCCGCAAGCGCTGAGATCACGTGGAGCGCCATCGGTCCCTGAACGGCGATGAGCCCGGTCCGGTCTGACTCGTCGACCGCTTCGACGTCTGCCGGCAGGTGCGCCGTGATCCAATCCCAGTCTGTCTGATGGTTGGCTGCGTTTGCGATGATAAGGTACTCCAGATCTCCCGTGTGGTAGACGATCAGGTCGTCGATGATGCCACCGTCCTCGTCGCACATGACGGTGTAAAGCGCGCTGCCGAGCTCGGCGATCTTCACGAGGTCGTTCGTGACGATCCGCTGCAGGGCCTCAAGAACCTCGAAGCCGAAGAAGCGGAATTCGGTCATGTGGCATACATCGAAGATCCCGGCCGCGGAGCGCACGGCCTTGTGCTCTTCGATGACCCCGGCGTACTGCACTGGCATCTCCCAGCCCGCGAACGGCACGAGCCGCGCGTTCATCGCAAGATGCTCGTTGTACAACGGGGTTCGGAGGAGTTCGTCTGTCATCGTCGTTCCCTTCTCTCCGGTCACATCATCGTGACCGGTGCAGCCCGTACCTGTCCGCCGAACGCTGTGCGCCACAGACGCGTCACGCCGATCCTGAACCGCTCCCAACCATCCGGAGCCGCGACGGCGGCGGCCGAGACGATCGGCACTTGCGCGATGAGTCTACCGCTCTGCTCCACGCTGAGGGTACCCAGTCGCTGGCCCTTGTCGACCGGCGCCTGGACTTCTTCGGCCACACTCGCGCTGGTCGTGACGTCGCCGAGAACGTCGAAGATGGCCGTGGACGTGGTCTCGGCGACGACGGCCGGAACCGTGCGGTCAAGGTAGTCGGTGACCGCAACGAGCGCGGCCGTCTCCTCGGCGGTAGTGACGGCGCGGATGCCGTAGTGCTCGAACCCCCAGCTGAGGAGCCGCCGGGCCTCCGCGAATCGTGCGGTCTCGCTCTTCGTGCCGAGGACCACGGCGAACAGCTCCGTGCCGCCGCGCTGCGCGGACGCCACCAGACAATACCCCGCCTCATCGGTCCAACCGGTCTTCACACCGGTCGCGCCGCCGAAAGAACCGAGCAGCAGATTGCTCGCATCGAAACGGCGACGCGTCCCGCCGATGGTAAGGCTCACGCTGCGCATGCCCACGATCTCGCGAAACGTCGCGTTCCGCATCGCATACTGCGCCATGGTCGCGAGGTCATCCGCCGAGGCGTGATGGCCGCTCTCGTCAAGGCCGTGCGGGTTCGTGAATCGCGTCTGGCCCAGGTCAAGGCTCGCGGCCTTCTCGTTCATGAGCTTCACAAAGCCATCGACCGATCCTCCTACGTGCACGGCGAGCGTGATCGCCGCGTCGTTGCCCGAGTGCACCAGCATCGCCTCCAGGAGCTGGCGAACGCTCAGCTGCTGACCCGCGCGAAGACCCACATCCGCCTCGCCAAGCGTGGTAGCCTCGGCTGGAACCGTGACCATCTCGGAGAGGTCCCGCACATCATCAAGCACGATGATCGCTGTCATGATCTTGGTCGTGCTTGCCATCGCGCGCCCAACGTCCGCATCGCGCGCCCACAGGACCTGACCGTCGGATGTCTCCAGCACTCCTGAAGGTGCGACGACGTTCGGAGCGACGACCTTCAGAGCGCTTGACGAAGCGACTGCCCGATCGCCGAGCAGGTCGGTGCCGCGGATCTCGGCGTATGCCGGACGGGCGAACACGAACGCCAACAACAGCGGCAGCGCCGCGGTGCCGACGAGCCAACGCCGGGTGAACGCGCTGGAATGGGGCATGTGCTTCTCCGTGAGCGGTGGGCCGGACCGTGTCACATTGTAGTGGTTTCCTGAACCCGATGCCGAACGCCAACAGGTGGCTTCCTCAGTGCGGCTGAACTGACTCTTTCACGCCGTTCGACTATACTTCATGGTGTCCGGAGTCGCCTTCGCCGAGGGGATGGCATGACAGCCTGGTGGGGCAGGAAGACGCTCAGCAATGACAAGGGGTTCACGCTTAGTGAACTCATGTTCGTCGTCCTCATCATGGGGATTCTTGCCCTGGTCGCTATCACCTCATATCGCTCACTCACCGTACGGGCCGCCCGGGCCGCGTGCCTTACGAATCAGCGGACGTTGTATGACGCGATCAACATCTACCGCGCGAACAACGAGGGAGGCGTTCCGGCTACAACGACGCTCGACTTCCTGCGTCCGTACGCGGGCACATGGGAGGCCATAAGCGTATGCCCGCTCGACAAGAGTCCGCTGTCATTTGAGGCAACGAGCTGCACGATCATCTGTCCCAACCATCCGTTCCCCTAGCAGCTGGTCCAGCACCGTCGACAACGTCCAAGGAGGACCCTGCGTTGAAGTATTCGCGATTCAAAGTGCTGATGATCGCCCTGGGTACGCTCGTGATCGCGGGCAGTCTGCTCATGGCTCCGGGTGCGGCAATGGTCTCGTGGCAAGAAGTGGTCGGCCAGCTCATAATCATAGCGGTGCTCGCAGCCGCGCTGCAGTGGGGACGTGAGGGCGGCTCTGTGGCGGCGTTCGCGGCGATCCTCGTGTACGTGATCATGCGGATCCCGCTCTTGAGCCTGCTCGGCCCCACCCGGAACGTGATCGCCATGATCGCGACACGCGCGCTTATGTACGCACTGGTCGGCATCATCGGCGGCGAGTTCTTCGGCAGGATCAAGTATCTACTCGCCCGCGTCGACCGCAACACCATGCTCGACGAATACACGCACGTCTACAACCGGGTGTATTGCGCGCAGACCTTGAAGAGCGGCCTTGGACAATTCCAGCGCTACCAGACACCGTTCTCGCTTGCCATCGTCAGCCTGTCGCCTGGCCTCATCGCCGACCTGCGGCCTTCGCGGCAGCGCATGTTGTTGCGCAGCGTCGCGACGCACATCCGCAACGACGTTCGCCTCGTAGATGACGTCGGGTACCTCGGCGATGGCCGCTTCTTGATCATGCTTCCGCAGACCGCTAAGCCCGGCGCCGAGGTCGCCACCGACCGCATCAGGCGTTCGGTGCGTGATCTCATCGGTGCGAAAGACGAGTCGGTCACATCGACCGCATTGGGATGTCCGGACGACTCAACGGCGATCTGCGACCTCGCCCGCTCGCTCGACCCCGATCCAGAGTCGCGCGTCGAGGATGTCTGCGTCGCCCCGGATGCGTCCGACGCGCTCTAACCGGCGGCGTACAGCGCGTCGGACGCCGCCACGGCGATACCGGCAGCTTCGAGGGCTTCCTTGGCGCCCGCGGGGTCTTCTACCCGAAGGATGTCGATGGCGATGACGGCGATCACTTCGGTGATCGATGCGCCGAAGCCCGCGCTGCATCCGTCGAAATGTCCGCCCGCACGCGCACTGAAGCGACCCTCGTTCAGCTCACATGGATCGATGCCCATCTGGAGCGCGGTTTCGGCCAAAAGCACCGTCGCCTCTCGTGTACCCGACGACCGTCACCTGCCCGGTGGGTTGTGGAAACCATGACACGTGTGCGAGGCATCGCCTCGAACTCGGGCTGGAACACGTGCTTGCCCTAACGTCATCCCGCGGTTGACGCTTACGGCGTCGAAGTCGGCGGCGTCGACGGCGCGCTCACCTTGGTCCCGACCCGAACGACCTCTTCGGCTGGCTTGTACACCGACTTGAAGCTGTCCTTGTGGACGACGACGCCGTTCTTGGTCACCGTACGAGTGACGACTATGCTCCGGCCGCTCACGCCCTTTTCCTCCACCACCTTGGTTCCCTTCGGCAGTGTGGCGTCTTTGATCTCACGGACCGGGAAGGCAACCGTGTTCGTGAACGCGCCGGTCGAGTACGCGACCTTGTAGCCGGTCGTGGTCCCGTACAGCGAGACGGTGACGGTCGAGTTCGAATACGAAGTGGCGATGAGCACCCAGTTGCCCGTATCGTTTCGGAACTGGAAGTCCGGCCCGCCCCACGATACTGTCGCGTCGCGCCCCTTCGGATAGTGGCTGATATACAGCGAATGGTTGTGACGCTCGACCACGGGAAGTCCCGAGAAGAACACCGTGTTAAAGATCGTCGTCCCGATCTGGCAGACCCCGCCGCCGAGCTGGGGGACGAGCTTGCCGTTGACGATGGCGTTGGCTTCCTGGTAGCCCTTCGCCGCGGTTCTCGGGCCGATGGTGCCGTTGAACGAGAACACGGCACCCGGTGCGACGAGCGTTCCGTTGAGGGCATCGGCAAGCAGGTGGATGTTGTTCACCCGCGGCGTGTTGCTCGAGGCATACGACGTTGTGTACGTCGACAAGCGTGTCGTGATGCCCATGCCCTTTGCGGCGTCAGTGGTGATCGCAGGCGCTACGCGCTTCATGGGCAGCTCGACGACACGCTCCCCGCTTCCGGTGAGCGCCTGCATCAAGCGTGTCGCAAGGTCCTCGGCGTCGACGCCGAGGCCATCTTGGGCCGGCACAATACTCACGGTGCCTGATGAGACCTTGAACGAGGCGTCCTGTGCGACTTTGCCGACTTCTTTCACAAGCGGCACGACGCTCGCCGAGACCTCGGCGCTGTCCAGATAGCACTCAAGAGTGCCCGCGACGGCTCCGGCAGTTTCGGTGGCACCCGCCGAGCGGAACGCCAGCCACCCGCCGACGGTCGCAGCCGGCACCTCCCATCGCTTTTTGTCGTAGGTGAGCGTGAGCGGCGCGCTCACCATCTTGCGTGCTGTGTCGTACGCAGCCCGGGCGCCGTCTTCAGTGATAGAGGCTGGCCTCGGCACGAGCGCGAGGCTGACAGAGCGATCGTTCGACGCGAAAGCCGTCAGAATGTTGCCTCGGGCTACCGTCCTGTCGATCCCCTTGCCTTGTGTGGCCGGCACCAACCGGACCGCCGTGCTTGAAACCTCTACCGATGCGTCTACGGGCGCGACCCCCACGGCCTTGTCGATGTCCCCGAGCACGCCGCTCAACAGAACTTCATCAGGCGTCACCGCCAAGGCGACGTCCTGCCGACCAAACCATGCCGAGAATCGTTCTGAGATCGTCGACACCACGTCGGTGCCGCGACCGATCCCGTAGGCCGCAGCCGCCAGCCGTGTCGCATCGACAGATGCGCCGATCTGGGCTGCCGTGAGATCCCACGATTCGGCGTCAAGGCTCACCTTCACGGGTCGCTCGAGCAACGGTTTGATGCCCGAGTCGATCCTTCTCGCCGCCTCGATGCGCGTCATGCCGCCGACGGCGACGCCGGCGACCCGCACGCCCGGATGGACGCGACCGGCGGAAGACGCGATGTCCACGCCAACAGCGAGCAACGTGACAGCAACAAGCGCGCCTGCCGCGATCACAACCCAGCGAGCACGGACGGACATGCCCGCGAGCCATCCCGCCAGGCCTCGCTGCTCCGCGCGATGCGAGCGGCCGCGGACGTGCGCCGCGACCCTGCGGGCGGTCGCGTCGTCCTCGGCTGGTGCGGCGGGCTCGGTATTCTCGGGCATGCTCATCCTCTGCGCGCTGGTAGCCAAACGTCGTGAAAGTATACAGGACGCGGCGCTCGGACGGCAGGTGTGACACGCGGGCGTTACCGGCGTTACCGGCGTTACCACGAAGGAAGCTCGTCGAACGCGCTACTCCCCGCCGATAGCGGCCTCGACGAGCGCCACGTACCTGTCCGCGATCGTATCCGCCGCATCGGCGGAGTCGCCTTCGGTGAAGACCTCGACGATGGCATCGGTCGCGTGAGGAAGCACGAGTGCCCAACCGTCGTCCTCGACGATGCGAACCCCCTCGGTCATCTCCACTTCGTGATGCTGGCCCAGCTCGGCCATCTGCCGCATCACAGCCCCCTTGCGCGCGAACGGGCAGAAGACCTGCCGACGGCGAAGGTAAAACGGCGGCAGGGCAGCGACGACTTCGTCAAGCGACGTGCCGATCCGATCGAGCATGCGAAGGGTCATCCCCAGACTCATGATGGCGTCGTATGACGCGAGAAACGCCGGGAAGACGAATCCGCCCGTCTGCGAACCGGCGAAACCTACTTCGGGGCGCAACGCAGCGGCGGACAATGAGCGTCTTGATGTCCCGACCCTCAATACGCCGTGACCCGTAGCCCCGGCGATCTGCTCGATAACGCGAGATGCGGTGTACGGCACCGCAAGGGAGCGGTCGCTCGCATCGGTGTGGCTCCAAAGATATGCCATGGCATGCAAAGCGGTGTCTGCGTCGAGCACGCCGCCGGATGCGCTCACGAGCGTTATCCGCTCGGCGGTCACGTCCATCGATAGCCCAAGATCCGCCTGGAAAAGGTCCATGGACCGTGCAAGCTGGCCGAGCACCTCGTCGCGCGCGGGCGACGTTGACATGGCGCGCTCCGAGTCGACAAAGGGCCGAAGCGCGATCAGCTCCACATCCCAGCCTCCCGCGACCTGCGGTAAGACAAAAGACGCGGGGCTCATGCCCATGTCCACGACGATCGTCTGTCTGTTCGACATGAGGGCTCCCCCATCGAGGGCCTCCATCAGCCCCGCGATGTAGTACTCAAGCGCGCGGGGAGGATACAGTATCTCGCCGATCTCGTCGAAGAACGCCCGCCTGAATTCCTGCCGGAAATACAGCCGTTCGACCTTCTTCTCGATCCACGGCGCCAGATCGATGCCGGCCTTGTCGTAGAAGTGGATCTCGAGGGTCTGTGGGTCTTTCGCCGAGACGCACACGTGAACGCCGCCCTCACAGCGCGTGTCGCGCGTCGTGAAACGTGTGATCCCGGGGGAGGCGACCCGCAAGTCGCGTACATGATTGCCCGTCGAGTTCAGCCCGGCAATGATCGCTCGCTTGATCATCCTGGCACCGCGGCTTGAGTCGCGACTCACAACGACGTGCGCTTTGCTCGGCAGTATGCTTCCGAATGCTTGAGCAAGGCGCAACGCCAGTTCGGGCGTGACGTCGATGTTCACGAGACCGGCAACGCCGTCCGTGCCGAACAGCGAGCGAATGCCCTTGCTCTCCCAGATGAGCGAGGACGTGACCACCGCACCGGCCTCGATGCGCTTGTACGGGTAGACCTGGACGTCGTTACCGACGATCGCGCCGTGGCCGACGACCGTCGAGTCGCCGATGGCAGCGCCAGGCTCGAGCCGCGCGCGGGCCCGGATATCGACGCCGCGACAGACGACCGCGCCCCGCACTTCCGAGCCGGCGCCGATGAACGAGTCCGACCACACGATCGAGTGCTCGATCACCGTGTCGTACCCCACCAGGCAGTTGTCGCCGATAACGGTATAGTCGTCCACGCGCGCACCTGCCCGAACGCGCGTGTTCTCGCCGATCACAACCTTCGTGCCGATGACCGCGCCCGGATCGATATCTGCTCCCTTGCCGATCCAGACATCGTTGCGCGCCCGTGCTCCGGGCACGTACAGCATCGCTTTCCCGTCGAGGATATCCCGGTGAACCGCCACGTAGGACTCCAGACTGCCGACGTCGCACCAGTACCCGTCGACCTCGAAACCGTACAGGTCGTGTCCGGCGGCCATCAACGCGGGAAACAGCTCTGAGGAAAAGTCGTAGGCTTTACCCTCGGGAATGAAGTCGAACACGACCGGATCGAGCACATAGATGCCGGTGTTGATGGTGTCCGAGAACACCTGGCCCCATGTCGGCTTCTCGAGGAACCGCTGTACCTTGCCTGTCTCATCTGTGATCACGACACCGAAGTCGAGGGGGTCCGGGACACGCTTAAGCGCGATGGTAACAGGGCCGTTGTGCGAGTTATGAAACGCGATCACGCTGGTCAGATCGATGTCGGTGAGCGCGTCGCCCGATATCACCACGAACGGTTCGCTGCGCAGCGCTTCCTCGGCATTCTTCACGGATCCCGCTGTGCCGAGTGGAGACTCCTCTACCGCGTAGGTGATGTTCGTTCCCCACTCCTCGCCATCGCCGAAGTAGTCCTCGATTACCTGCGGCATGAACGCGAGCGTCGCCACGACCTCCGTGATCCCGTGATGCTTCACGAGTCCGAGGATGTGCTCCATCACCGGCTGGTTGACAATTGGCACCATCGGCTTCGGACGCGTGCTTGTGAGCGGACGCAGACGCGTGCCCTCGCCGCCTGCCATGATGACTGCCTTCACGGGTGCTACCCTTCCCTAGCGGCGCGAACGCCTAGACCGAACGGAGTCGAGCGTTCGCTTCGTTGAGTGCACTCCTGGCGCTGAACGTGTACTTCACGGCCGTGACGAGCGAGAGCACCGCGCCGGCGTAGACCAGCCACAACCCGGCGACGGTTCCAGAGATGACCGGCCACCCCGCTATGAGCGACGAGAACCCTGTCAGGAGCACGGCCGTGGTGACCTTGCCGACGTACGTCACTGGCAAGACGATACGATGCCGTTCGAGCACGTACGAACCGTAGAGCAAATACACGTCCCGTAGGACAAGCACAGCAGGAATCCACACCGGTAGCTCACCGATGATGTAAAGGCCGATCACACCGGAGGCCAGCAACAGCCTGTCGACCAGCGGGTCTATGACCTTGCCCACACGCGTCACGGTATGCGTGCGCCTGGCGATCTGCCCGTCGATCCAGTCGGTGGACGCGGCGAGCACGTAGAGCGCGAACGCGGAATGTCTGGCACGTTCTGAGTCGCGGATGAGCAGCGCGAAGAAAAACGGCACGAGCAGGAGCCGTAGAACCGTGACGAGGTTCGCCACCGAGTACATCCCGGAGTGAACCTCTTCAGCGCCTTCTTCTACCACCAGTCTCTCCTCTTGAAGAACCACAGCATCAACAGCGAGATACTGCCCATAAGGCCGATGATCGCCGCGAACGCCCAGCCGGCCCCTACCGGGGGCCACATTCCTTTGGTGACGTTCATCCCGTATATGCCCGAGATGAGCGTCAGCGGCATGAAGATGGTCGCGATTATCGTCAGCTGCTTCATGATCGCATTCATGCGGTTGCTCACCGACGACAGATAGATGTCCATCGTGCCCGACGCGACGTCCCGGTACGTGTCGACTTCGTCGGCCACCCTGGCCAGATGGTCCCCGACGTCCTGGAAATACATGTAGGCCGCTGGTTCCACGAACGCTTCGAGCCGGGCGAGTCCGCGAATCACGTCCCTCTCGGGACCAACGACCTTGTGGAGCTGGACGAGCGACCGTCTGGCGGCGTAGAGACGCTGAAGGTACGCGGGTCGCGCGTCCGAAAGCATCAGGTCCTCAAGTTCCTCAAGTTGATCGGACAGCGTCTCGACCAAAGGAAAGACCTGGTCGACCGCCGCATCGATGATCGCGTGCAACGTCCACTCGGCCCCGCGATCGAGATACTGCTGAGCATGCGCGCCGACCCGGTCGATCGCCTGGACCGGCTCGGCGTGGATGGTCACGAGATGTTCGTGGCCAAGAAAGATGTCCAACTCCGAGGAGATGACCCCGCCACCGGTGACCAGCTGAGGCAAGAGCCAGATCAGAAACGTCACATCGGGATAGACGTCGATCTTCGGCCGCTGCGGAAAATGCAGGCAGTCCTCGATGGCGAGCGGCGGCAGCTTCAAGCGTGCGGCGATAGCCGCGAGGGCTTCTTCGTCGGCCCCAAGAACATCCACCCATACCGGACCTGCAAGCTCCGCAGGTAGCGCACCCAGCTCGTCCGAACGCAGGACACCGGCGTCGATCCACCGGACGATCATGCTCGTCGCCATCGTCTCCCCCTGCCGAGAATGTCGACCTGCTCTGCCGCAAGCATAGCAAAGCGGCAAGCCAGGTCAGTCGCCATAGACCTGGTGATAGACCTCTTTGGCCTTGAGGAACTCGTCGTAGGTGGAAGTGAATGTCTGAGAGCCGTCTTTACCCGTCAAGACGTAGTAGTAGTACCTCGTCTTGGCCGGAGCCGCAGCCGCTTTGAGCGCCGCAAGCCCGGGATTGCTGATCGGCCCGGCAGGAAGCCCGTCATGCAGATACGTGTTGTACGGGCTGTCCTTCTTGAGGTCGGCGTCGCTGAGCTTCGTGGTCCCGGCCGGCATCTTGTACAGGACCGTCGCACACAACTGCAGCCGCATCGGTTTCGCCAGCCGGTTGTAGATGACCGAGGAGACAAGCGGGAACTCCTTCGGGATCTTCGTCTCTCGCTCGAGCACCGATGCGATGACGACCACATCGGTGAGCGTCAGGTTCTTCGACTTCGCGTACGACAGGTCGACGGTCGCTATCTGCTTGTCGAACTGATCGAGGAGCATCTCAACGACATCGCGTGCCGAAGCACCCTCCTTCACCCGGTACGTGGCCGGGAACAGGTAACCCTCGAGCGAAGATCCGTAGGCGTCTTTGAGATATGGATGATCGGCCGAGAACTCCCCCGCCCCGCTCGTGACGAGCGTGAGCATCTCGTCTTCAGGCACCTTCGCACGCGCGGCGAAGCGCTCAGCGATCTGCCGGACAGTGAACCCCTCGGGAATTGGAACGTCGTAGTACACGATGTCGGGACCAGCGATCAGCTTCTCGAGCGCTCGGTCGTACGGCATCCCGGCGGCTAGGGTGTACGTTCCGGCCTTAAGCTTCCCGTCGGACCCTGAGAGCCGAGACCGGACTCTGAACATGAGAGCATTATTGACAATGCCGGCCTGAGCGAGGGTCTCGGCTACCGACGCTGTCGAGGAACCCGGTGCGACCACGACCTCGATCGGTCTACCGTGCGCAACATCAACGGCTGGCCGCGTGAGCATGCTCCAGCCGATACCGACCACGATCAGCGCGACTACCAGAAGCAGCAGCGCAACGGCACCAATGACGCGCCCAGCACCACGACCCCGCTTGTGACGCTCGCGAGGAACGGGCTGTGCCGTGCGGGCGCGCATCTCCCGGCTTCGCTCTGTTCGCCTCATACGCATCCAATCGATTGACCTGTAGCACAGTACCATGCGAACAGTGTGCCCAAACACGGTACGTCACCGCACTGACACGAACGGTACCAGACACAACCATGATTGACTGCCGAAGATCGCGGGTCGCCACAGCGCGGGCGACTCGACGTGCTTCCCAGCCAAAGAACTGGGCACAACTGGAAACGCTGATGGAACTCGTGACCTTGAGGGTACATACGTTTCGAATCCGAGTCAGATCAGGCTCGAATCGATGTTGTGTGCACGGGACTCGGACGAGCCGGGAGGGCGACCTGCAGAACGCGCAGGTCGCGACTAGCCACTGATAGGAGGCAGTCATGCGCGGAAAGAAACTGCTGGTTTGGGTTGTTGCGATGATGCTCATCGTGGCCATCCCTGCGACGCTCACGGGTTGTTCGAGCGGAGGGACCACCACAGGTGGCGGAGGGACCACCGCGACGAAGATCAAGATCGCTCTTCTGCTCCCCGAGACAAAGACAGCCCGCTACGAGACTCAGGACAGACCACTGTTCGAGGCGAAGGTCAAGGCCCTTGACCCCAACATCGAGATCCTGTACAGCAATGCCAACCAAGACGCCACCGAGCAGCAGGCACAGGCTGATGCGGCGCTGACGAACGGCGCAACGGTACTGGTGCTCGACCCGGTCGACTCTGCCTCAGCGGCTTCGATCGTGGCAAAAGCCAAAGCTAAGAACGTCCCGGTGATCAGCTACGACCGTCTGATCCTCAACGCTGATGTCGACTACTACGTCTCATTCGACAACGAGCAGGTCGGCAAGCTTCAGGGCCAGGCCCTGCTCGACAAGCTGACCGCGGACGGGAACGCTGGCAAGACGATCGTGATGATCAACGGCTCCCCCACCGACAATAACGCCACGCTCTTCAAGGCGGGTGCTCACAGCGTCCTTGACGGCAAGGTGAAGATCGGCGCTGAATACGACACGCCTGATTGGAGCCCCGACAAGGCTCAGACCGAAATGGATCAGGCCATCACCAAACTCGGCAAGGACGGTTTCGTAGGCGTGTACTGCGCAAATGATGGCACCTGCGGCGGCGCCATCGCCGCCATGAAGGGTGCTGGCATCGATCCAAAGACCAGGCCCTCGACCGGGCAGGACGCGGAGCTGGCAGGTATCCAGCGCGTTCTGCTGGGCGAGCAGTACATGACGATCTACAAGGCGATCAAGGCCGAAGCCGACGCCACCGCTGAGCTTGCGGTCGCGCTCGCCAAGGGCGAGGGCGTTCCGTCGAGCATGACCCTTTCTAAGGTTAACAACGGCAACAAGGACGTCGACTCGGTGCTGCTGAAGCCGGTCGCCGTCACCAAGGACACCATAAAGACTACCGTCGTGGCCGACGGCTTCTGGACGGTCGAGCAGATCCTGAGCACGCCGGAGCTTGTGGCGGCGGGTAAAGCCGTCGGACTGCAGTGACAGCATGGTTCGAAGCATGAGCGCAGCCTCACCACTCCTCTGTTTGAAGGGCGTGAGCAAGGCGTTCGGCGCCAACCAGGCCCTCTCCGGCGTCGACTTCGAAGTCGACGCCGGAGAGGTGGTGGCACTCGTCGGCGATAACGGCGCCGGCAAGTCGACGCTCATCAAGGCCGTTGCCGGCGTTCAGCTGGCCGACGAGGGCACCTTCCACTTCAACGGCAAGCCCGTCAAAATCTCAAGCCCTCAGGACGCGACGACGCTCGGGATCGCGACCGTGTACCAAGACCTGGCCCTCTGCGACAACCTCGACGTCGTCGCGAACCTCTACCTCGGTCGAGAGGTGTTCGCGAAAGGTGTAGCCAGAACCGCCTACATCATCGACGAGACGACGATGGAGCAAAGCGCGCTCAAGCTGCTCGAGTCACTAGCGGTGACGACGATCCAGGACGTCCGGGAGCCTGTCGGCTCCCTCTCAGGTGGCCAGCGACAGTCAGTGGCAATCGCCCGCTCCCTGCTCGGCGAGCCGAGCGTGGTGTTGCTCGACGAGCCAACCGCGGCACTCGGCGTCTCGCAGACGGAGCAGGTGCTCCATCTCATCCGTACGCTCGCTGATCGCGGCCTTGGCGTCGTGGTCATCACCCATAACCTCGAGAACGTCTTCGCCGTTGCTGACAGGATCATCGTCCTTCGGCTTGGGCGCAGGGTCGCCACATTCGACGTGCGCGGCGTGACGCGCGAGGACGTGGTCGCCGCCATCACGGGAGCTGAGTTCGGTGTGGGCGCCGACATCCCAAAGGAGACCGCATGAGCGACGAGCGAGAGACTCTCGGCTCCTCAAGCAGTGTCGGAGCGGCGCTTCGCGAACTCGGCCGAAAGCTCGCCCAGGGAGAAGCGGGCACGCTGCTCGTCTTCATCATGGTCGCCGTCATATGGACCTTCTTCCAGTTCCAGAACCCCCGCTTCCTGAGTCCCGGCAACCTTACCAACCTCATGTTGCAGCAGGCGGCGGTGGCGACTATCTCTATCGGCGTCGTCTTTATACTCTTACTCGGCTGGATCGATCTGTCGGTGGGGGCAGCGAGCGGCTTCTGCGCGTCTGTCATGGCGGTGCTGGTCGTCAGCCATCATGTCCCTTCCGTGCTCGCGGTGCTCATCGCGCTGGCACTCGGCGCGCTCATAGGCCTGTTCAACGGTTTCATGATCACCCGTTTCCGAATCCCCGCCTTCATCATCACCCTCGCCGGCTCGCTCACCTTAGTAGGTTTGCAGCTCCTCGTGCTCGGTGACACGGGCACCGTGAATCTTAGCGACCCGTTCATAACGGGTCTGACAAACACGTTCTTTCCGCCTCTGATCGGTTGGATCGCTGCCGTACTCGGCATCGCGATCACGCTTGGCCTCTCTCTCCTCGAACGTGCACGCCGGCAAGCGGCGGGTCTGAAGGTAGGCCCTATGCGCTCTCTCATTCTTCGCACCGCAGCTAGCGGCGTGGCGATCGTCGCAATGGTCGCCGTGGTCAACCAGGATCGGGGACTGCCGCTCGTCGTGGTGATCGTCTTCGCCCTGGCGCTCGCGACAGCGTATCTCACTGAGCGCACCCGATTCGGTCGTCACCTGTTCGCGATCGGCGGCAACGCCGAGGCCGCGCGACGCGCCGGCATCAAAATCGATCACGTGCGCATCGTCGCCTTCGTCCTGTGCTCCACGCTCGCGGCCGCCGGCGGTGTGCTCGCCGCCTCGCGTCTGTATGCGGTCAACCAGTCCTCTGGCGCCAGTGACCTCGTCTTGATGGCTATCGCTGGCCCCGTTGTGGCAGGCACGAGCCTCTTTGGCGGCCGCGGCTCCGCTTGGACGGCGATTCTCGGCGCTGTCGTGATCGGTTCGATCGCGAACGGCATGAACCTGCTCGCGCTCTCGTCATCGGTGAAGTTCATCGTCACCGGAGCGGTCCTGATCGTCGCTGTCACGATCGAGTCGGTGACGCGGATGCGGCGCGGCGCGCAGCCTGCCTAGCTGCAGCCCTTGCGTTGCTCCGGGAGCAGATGCGTGCGTATCTCGCCCGCCTACGTGGACGCTCCAGCGTAGCGCTTGAGGATGCGATCCATCTCTACGTTCACAGCTTCATCGATGCGTCGGCGTCCCGCATCAGCGCCAAACCATGCCAACGTCCGGCCAATCCCCTCGCGGTAGGGAATGACAGCCTGAAAGTCGGGCACGAACGTCTTGATCTTCGTGTTGTCGAATACCGCGCTCCAGGTCTTGTCCCCCAAAAGACTCTCGCCCAGCTGCGGCGCCACTTGGGCGATGAAGTCGGACGGGATGTGTACGATGTTCGCTTCGACTCCCAGGGCTTCGGCGATGGTGTTGTATATCTGATTCCACGTCAGCACCTCGTCAGATGTGATGTGGAAGGCCTGCCCCAACGCTCGCTCATTCCCCAGCAGGCCGAGAAGCCCTCGGCCGAAGTCCTCAGCGTGTGTCACAACCCACAGCGATGAACCGTCGCCGTGCACGATGATCGGCCGACCCTGTCTCAGCCGATCAGCGAGCGTGTAGCAGCCCCACCCCCCGATGGCGATTGGAAGATTCTGATCGTACGTCATGGAGGGACGCACGATCGTCGCGGGGAAGCCCTCCTCGCGATAAGCACGCATTAGGCGCTCTTCGCAGGCGATCTTGTTGCGGGAGTACTCCCAGTATGGGTTGTGCAATGGCGTCGACTCGGTAATCAGATAGTGCTCCGGCGGCTTCTGATATGCGGAAGCCGAGCTGATGAACACGTACTGCGTGGTCCGATTCCGGAACAGAGCCACATCACGATCGATGTCGTCTGACGAATACGCGATCCAGTCGACGACGACATCGAACGTCAGTCCTCGCAAGGCGGCGAGAACATCGTTCGGCCGATGGATGTCCGCAGTGAGACTATGGCCTCCCGGCAGGTGCGCGCTCTGCAATCCGCGATTGAGCAGATAGAGCTCGAACCCCTCGGCAACCGCCAACCGGCTGACCGCCGTGCTTATCAGGCCGGTGCCGCCTATGAAGAGCACGCGCATAACAGTCCGGGTCTCCCGTCTGGTTGCCGAGCAGGCTGCTGTATACAATACGCCGCAGGCCCAGCGCGTGGCGTCATGAGAACGTCTTCCTGTTATCATCGAGACGATCGGGCGGTCGCTATGGGTCGTGGGCTCTCTCGTCCTGGAGGCACTGTGCAAACCACGTACGCCGTTGGCGTGGATGTCGGAGGGACGCATCTCGCAGCCGGTCTCGTCGAGCGCTCAGGACGGGCCGTCAGGCAGACGCAGACCCTCACTCCCACAAGTGGCCCCTTCGCGATCGTGGACGCTGTCATCGACCTGATCGCAGAAGCGACGTCTGGCACGGACCCGTCCCGGATCGCCGGCGTCGGCATCGGCCTGCCAGCCTTGATCGACTTCCGCAACCAGTCGATCGAGTTCTGTGCGAACCTGCCCCTCGCGGCCATCGACGTTCGGTCGGTTGTCGCGTCTCGCGTGCACTTGGACGTGACCCTCGACAACGACAGCAACTGCGCGGCGATCGGTGAATCACGGTACGGCGCGGCAACGGGCGTCCGTGACTTCGTGATGATCACCCTTGGCACCGGCGTCGGCGGCGCGCTGCTGCTCAACGGCGCGCTGTACCGCGGCTCTCGAGGATTCGCCGGTGAGATCGGACACATGGTCGTGCGCCTTGGCGGCCCTCAATGCTCCTGTGGCGGCCTGGGACATCTCGAGTCGTACCTCGGCCGCCCGGCAATCGCGGCGCGGGGCAGAGACGCTGCTCGCATCAGCCGCGGCGGGGCTCTCCGCACCCGAGCCGGCGGTGATCCGGACGCCGTGACCGCGGAGCATGTCGTCCAGGCCGCCCTCGCAGGCGACAGTGTCGCGTGCGGCATACTGCTCGAGGCCGGGGAAATCCTCGGCGAGGCGCTGGTCGGCATCGTCAACCTGCTCAACCCGCGGCTCGTCGTGATCGGTGGCGGGATTGCCGGTTCAGCTGACATGCTCGTCGCTCGCGCCGCCGACGTGGTGGGGGCCAAGGCGCTCGCAGGCCGGCGCGATGTCACGGTAGTGCAGGCGTTGCTCGGCAACGACGCGGGCGTGCTCGGGGCGGCGGCGCTGGCGTTGGACGAGCACGACAGCCGAGAGGTGCCGTTCGGCGAACGCGCTTTGTGAGGCAACGACACGTCCGCCGAGCACCTCGGCTGGTTGCAGCCACCGAGGTGACGAGGCAGGTATCCTGTGTGCTGACGCAATGCGATGATGTCGTTCGTGCTCACTGGCTCTGCGAGGATCGAGGTTCGCCGAGTGGCCTATCTGCTTGGATGTGAGAACGTCCATCTGGAGTATCCGACGAAGAAGGTCTTCGACTCCGTCACGCTCGGAATCAACGAGGGCGACCGCATCGGCATCATCGGCGGCAACGGCGGTGGCAAGTCATCGCTCCTCTCGCTGCTTGCGGGTTCAGTCCAGCCCGATGACGGCCGCATCATGCGGCGCGGCCGGGCCACCATCCGAATGCTTGAGCAGACCGACTCCCTCGATCCGGAAGCAACCGTCGGCTTTGCGTTGGTCGCTGACTCGCCCGAATACGTGTGGGCGGCAAATGGCCGAATCCGCAAGATCATCCGCGGGCTTATCGCGGACATCGCCTGGGATAGCCGAATCGGTGAACTCTCCGGCGGGCAGCGGCGTCGTGTGGACCTTGCCCGCGTGCTCATTGCGGACTGCGATGTGCTCCTGCTCGACGAGCCCACCAACCATCTCGATGTTCACGCCATCGCGTGGCTGGCCGACCACCTCAAGAACCGTTGGCCGACGAAGTCAGGCGCGCTCCTCGTCGTCACACATGACCGCTGGTTCCTCGATGAAGTCTGCCTGGGGATGTGGGAGGTGCACGACGGGCAGGTCGACCAGTTCGGAGGCGGCTATTCGGCCTATGTGCTCCGACGCGTCGAACGTGCGGAGGCTGCCCAGACGGCCGAGCAGAAGCACAGGAACCTCATGCGCAAGGAACTTGCATGGCTCTCACGGGGCGCTCGCGCCCGATCCACCAAGCCGAAGTTCCACATCGAGGAGGCGCGCGCGCTCATCGCTGACGAACCGCCCGTACGCAACGCCCTCGAGCTGAAGCGGACAGCGGTCTCGCGTTTGGGCAAACAGGTTGTCGACCTTGTTGGCGTGAGCAAGCGATTCGGCGATAAGACGGTCATCGACAACGTCACCTGGCTCATTGGCCCGGGAGACAGGTTCGGCATCCTGGGTGAGAACGGATCGGGCAAGACCACGCTCCTGAGTATCATCCAGGGAGCGCTCGAACCGACCTCGGGCCATGTGAAGATCGGCAAGAGCGTCAAGTTCGCTGTCCTGTCGCAACATCTGAGTGAGTTGAACGAGCTGGGAAGCCGCCGCCTCCGCGAGGTTCTCTCGCGCTACAAGACACGCTACGAATTCGACGGCAAAGAACTGACCCCGACCCAGCTCCTGGAGCGTCTCGGATTCGAGGCAGCTCAGCTCTCCGCGGTCGTATCCGACCTGTCTGGCGGCCAGAAGCGCCGTCTCCAGCTGATGCTCATCCTCTTGGACAAGCCGAACGTGCTGATACTGGACGAGCCGGACAACGACCTGGATATCGACATGCTCGCGGTCGTAGAGAGTCTCTTGGACAGCTGGCCCGGCACGCTTCTTCTCATCACCCATGACCGTTACCTGATGGAACGCGTCACCGACGATCAGTTCGCCCTTATCGACGGGAAGATCCGCCATGTCCCAGGCGGCGTCGATGAGTACCTGCGGCTTTTGGACGAACGCAGCGACGAGGTCGCGGAAGCCGAATCCGAGGAGTTAAGACGCAAGGAAAGCAGCGCCAGCCAGCTGAGCCGCGAGAACACACCCGCCTTGTCGAGCGCCGAAGAACGTAGCCTGAAGAAGGAGCTCGCAGCTACCGAGCGTAAGCTGGTCACCCTCGGCAAGAAGGCTGACACGATCCGCGCCGAGATGAAGGCAGCGGACCCTTCCGACTATGTCGCTCTCGGGGATGTCCAGGCACGGCTCCAGAGCGCCGAGCGACAGATCGCTGACCTCGAGGACGAATGGGTGGAGCTGTCCGAGAAGCTCTGCTGACCGGGAATACACGTGCGAAGCGACGATGCTGAAGGAGACCCGTTCTATGTCGATCACGGTCTACTGGCTTGGCATGATCGTGCTTGCGCTGTACTGGATCGCGGTTGTCGTGGCGATCGTCGCCCAGGACCGCGAGCCTTCTGTGTCGCTATCGTGGATCCTCATCCTCGGGCTCCTGCCCGGCGTGGGTCTGCTCATCTATCTGTTCGGGGGCCGGAACTGGAAAGGGATTCACGCAAAGCGGCAATGGGTCAGAGATTTTCGTGCACTCCAAGAGCCGTTCATGGAGCCCATCTACGCCCGATACCGTGAGTATGCGAAAGCAACCCGTGCGAAGCATGCCGGCACGCCAACGGAGCGCCTGATTCGTGCGATCTCCACGGAACGCGGGAATGACCCCCTCCCGGCCAATGAGTTCGCGGTCTGCTCGAGCGGCGAGGCGTACTTCCCTCTTCTGATCGACGACATCTCGAAGGCACAGCGCTTCATTCACATGCAGTACTACGAATGGGAGCAAGACGAGCTGACAGCCAAGATCTGCGATGCGCTCGCGGAACGCGTCAGGGCGGGCGTCGAAGTACGCATCCTCAATGACTTCCTCGGCTGCATGAAGTACAAGAAGGACCAGCTCAGCGCCCTCAAGGCGGTTGGCGCGCACGTCGGCTCGGACGTGACTCAGCTTGGCAGACCCAACTACCGGAACCACCGCAAGATCACGGTGATTGACGGCGTGACGGGCCATAGCGGCGGCTTCAACATAGGCCAGGAGTACATCGACGGCGGGAGCAGGTACCCAAGCTGGCGCGACACCGGCATGCGATTGACCGGTCCGGCCGTGGCCGAACTTCAGAAGCTCTTCGCCGAACGCTGGTACGAGGTCTTCAAGGAGAGCCTCTTCGACCAGACGTACTTTCCGCCCGTCGACATTCCGGTCGTCGAGAGCCCGGTCATGACCCATATCGTCGCACAGGGCGCCGAGGAGTTCTGGTCATCGTCGAGCCGTGCCCACGAGATCGCCATCTCGGGTGCCGAGAAGCGAGTCTTCATCCAGTCGCCCTACTGGGTGCCCGACCCGACGATGCTGGACGTGTTCATGAATGCTGCGTTGTCGGGGATTGACCTGAGATTCATGATGACCGGCTGGCCGGACAGGAAGCTCACCTACAACGCCGCGCAATCGTACTGGGAACCGGTGATCAAGGCCGGAGGCCACATCTACCTCTACATGGCCGGATTCATGCACGCCAAGACGATCGTCGTCGACGGGCAGATCTGCGCTGTGGGGACGATGAATCTCGACATCCGGAGCCTCAGACTCAACAAAGAACTCATGGTGTGGATCTACGACGAAGGCTATGCGCACCGCCAGGAAGAAGTGTTTCAGGCCGACCTCGGCAAGTGCGTGGAAGTGACACTTGAGGACATCGAATCGTGGAGCACGTTCCGGCGCTTCAGGAACTCCGCGAGCCGACTCGCGTCCAGCATCCTGTAGTCGTCGGCGGCTCGGATGTGGACCCTGTCCGCTTCGGGCTACTGCGACGTTCGAACCGCCTTGACTGCCCATGCTGAATCCCGCAGCATCGCTCGGCCCACGCCGATCAGGTCCGCTGCCCCCTGCGCAAGAAGGCGCTCGGCCTGATCCGGCTCGGTGACGCCCCCCGTGAGGATAACGGGCACCGAGACTACCGCCTTGATGGGAGCTGACAGTTCCGAGAAGTAACCCGGCTCGACGGTGCCGGGACGACCGTATCCCGTGAGCCCGCCACTGATATCCAGCACGTCGACGCCCGCTTCCTCGAAGGCGAGAGCGGCTTCGACGCCCTCCCCGATGACGGTCCCACCCTCGAGATAGTCGTGAGCACCGAGCCGAAGCAGCAGCAAGAAATCCGACCCAACCTCGTCTCGCACCGCGTGGATCACCTGGATGTGAAGCCGGATGCGATTCTTGAGCGCGCCACCGTACCGATCGGTGCGGTGATTGGTAAGCGGCGAGAGGAACTGGTTCAGCAGGTAGCCATGGGCGGCGTGGATCTCCACTCCGTCGAAGCCTGCTTCCTTCACGCGTCTGGCAGCCGCCGCGAACTGGCGGGGAATGTCCGCGACTTCTTCAGGCATGAGGGCACGAGCCACCCGACCGCTCCCTGTCGGGGTGGCGACGCCGGAGGGACCGACGAGCCGCTTTTCGGGCTCGACGGCGGCGGCGCCCGCATGGCTGATTTGCACGACTGCCGGGACGCCGTTGCCGTGGAAGACCTCGGCGAGAGCCGAAAGCCCGTCAACCATCGCGTCGTCTGCCACCGACGGCTGCCCGATGCGATTGCGCCCCTGCTCGCTCACGAAGCAGTGCTCGGTTATTGCAAGGCCGAGGGCTCCGCCGCGCGACTTCTCGTCGTAGTACGCGAGCAGCTCGTCGCTTATGCTGCCGTCCGGACGCGCCTTCGATGTCGCCATCGGCGCCAACACGAGGCGGTTGCGGAGCGTGAGAGTACGGATAGTCAGCGGTTCGAGCAGGTGAGACATTTGGGCTCCTTGGGTCTTTTGGGGCGGCACGTGCTGACTATACCAGCGAGGAGCTCGTCGAACGTCCACCCGTGCTTCGGATGCCGCTTTCGGACCAACACACACACAGCGCCAGAGGGGCGACTCGATCGATAACACCGGCCCAGACGGCGTTCGTCGACTCTGTGAGGCCTTGGTGTCACCATAGCTATAGAGTCGGCATACTCTATGCAGTGTGTCGAGCCGTAGCGTGCCGGCGGTACGACACCGCCAACCCCCGTCGAGAAGGCCTCACATCAATGGAAACGATGCCGCCCCCACCATCCGCCGCCACCGGCTCCGACGCCTCATCCGTGACGATAGCCCCGGGCACCTGGTGGATCTTCGTCACAATCGCCGTAGGCACGTTCATGTCAGCGCTCGACGGCAGCGTGGTGAACGTCGTGTGGCCGATGATGGCCGAGCAGATGCACGCGAGCGTCGCGGCCATTCAATGGGTCGTCATCATCTATCTGCTCGTGGTAAGCGGCACGCTTTTGATCTTCGGCCGGATCGGCGATCTGCGCGGATACAAGGCAACCTATGTAAGCGGGTTCGCTCTGTTCGTGGCGGGCTCGGCACTGTGCGGGCTCTCGCCCAACCAGTACGTGCTCGTCGCGTTTCGCGGCTTCCAGGCGCTCGGCGCGGCCATGCTGTTCGCGGCCGCGCCGGCAATCCTGACAACGAACTTCCCGCCCCAGCGGCGCGGTCAGGTGCTCGGACTGCAGGGCACATTCACCTACCTCGGCTTGACCGTTGGTCCGCCGCTCGGTGCCTTTCTCGCCGACAAGTTCGGCTGGCCGGCCATCTTCTACATCAATGTCCCGGTAGGGCTCATCGCCATCTTCCTGTCGTGGCGCTTCATCCCCAAGGACGCAGGCGCCGGCAAGGGTGAGCGATTCGACTTGCCTGGGGCGGCGACGTTCCTGGTCGGTCTCGTGGCCCTCGTGCTCGCGCTTAACAGCGGCTCCAAATGGGGCTGGACGTCGGCGCCGATTCTGGCGCTGCTTGTGATCGCCGTCGCCATGCTCGCTGCCTTCATCGCCATCGAGCGTCACACAGAGAGTCCGCTCATGGACCTCTCGCTCTTCGGGAACCGGACATTCACGGTCTCGACGGTCACCGCGCTCATGAACTACATCGGTGTGTACACAGTCACCTTCCTGATGCCGTCCTACCTGGAGCAGGGGCGCGGACTCTCCCTACCGCAGGCGGGGCTGCTGCTCATGGCGATGCCGCTCGTCATGGCGATCACGGCGCCCATCTCCGGCGCGCTCTCCGATCGCATCGGCACGCGGGCGCCCGTCATCGCGGGGATGGTGATCCTTGCCGGCAGTCTCTTCGCGCTGGGGATGCTCGGCCCGACGGCGCCGCTGCCGCTCGTGGGACTCGTGCTGGCGGTGCTGGGTCTTGGCGTTGGCGTGTTCGTCTCGCCCAACACGAGTGCGCTCATGGGCACCGCACCGCCGCATCACCGAGGCATCGCCTCAGGGATCCTCGCCGAGGCCCGCAACGTCGGTATGGTGCTTGGCGTCGCGCTTGCGGGCGCGGTGTTCACGACCGTGCTGCACGGCGTGTCGCCTGGCGCGAACGAGGTCACGTTCAAAGCGCTCTCCATCGGCTTCTTCGTGGCGTCGGGCGTCGCGGCGATCGGCGCGGTGGTCGCGATGACGGTGGGCCGCTTGGGACCCTCGCTCTCAAGCCCGAACGCAGCTCGACGTCCGTAGAGCGCGAACCGCGCGAAGGTTCTCGACGCTCAGGCTCTCGGGCACAACGACGAGACTGAGCAACGCAGTGACTGCCGTGATGGCTGCTGCGAAGTACATCGGCGCGGACGGGCCGAGCCACGCGCCGAGCGGCCCACCGATTGGCGAGCCAAGCAGGCTCACGAACAGCACAGGCTTCCGGCCGAGCCGGTCTGAGAGCTTTCCGAGGACGGGCGCTGAGAGAAGCGCGCGCGATGAGAACGCGGAGGCCAGGATCTCGGACGGCAGATCCTCCCGCCATCTGATGGCCGAGCATGTCCCAAGCACGTGCGAAACGGGAGACTGCACCTCGACGCGCAGACGACGTGCAATAGTGCTGGCGAGGGACGCGTGGATGTCACAAGCCAAGAAACGAAACGGGGGCCCTTTCGGGACCCCGTTCTCATTACCTGGTCGGGCTGACAGGATTTGAACCTGCGACCCCTTGACCCCCAGTCAAGTGCGCTACCAAGCTGCGCCACAGCCCGTACACCGCCACCCTGAGGAGCAGCGAGTCACCATACTAAGGCTACCCGGGGGCTGGTTCAAGTCGCGCTAGACAACCATCTTCTGCAAGATCGGGTACGGGTCGACCGGCGAGCCTCCGCCAGGATGGACCTCGAAGTGCACGTGGGTCGGTCCGCCTGCAGCATTGCCGGAGTTGCCGACGGTCGCGATCTTCTGCCCTGCGTCCACCCGGCCGCTGCTGCGAACGACGGTGTCGAGGTGCGCGTAGTAGTACTCGGTGCCGTCGTCGGCCGTGAGGTACACGCACAGACCACCGAGCGAGTTGGTGCTCACGCGCACCACGCCGTCTTTGACAGCCACGACCGGCGTCCCGCGCTTGGCCATGATGTCGGTGCCCTTGTGCTGACGACCACCACTCCTGGCGAAGCCCCAGCTGTCGATGTAGCTGTTGGGGCCGGCCACCGGCAGGATCCCGACCTTGGCGGCAAGCGCAGCTCGTTGGGCCGCCTTCGCGGCTTTCTCGGCGCCCACACGCTCGGCTTCAATCTGCTTCGCCGTCTGGAGGTCGGCGATAGCAGCGTTCACGGCCTCAGAGCGCGCGTGCGCTTCGGCTGCGGCGACGTCGAGGGTGGCTGTGGCCTCGGTGCGACGATCGCGCAGCGAATCGAGCTGCAGGCCCGCATCGAGCGTCTTCTCGGTGTCCGCCATGAGCGAGTCCGAGAACGGCGCGGCGTATGCCTTGAGCACCTGGACAAGACCGTCGACCGGGGTTTGCGGCTGGAGCGCCTCGGCATGCGAGATCGCAAGCGACAGCTCCGCGATGTCCGCCTGGAGGTTGGCAACACGAGCGCCAGCGGTGGTGAGGGATGCTTCTGCCGAGGAGAGACGCGTCGTCGCGTCTGACACGCTGAAGATGGTGAGCGCCGGCTGCGCTGTGGCAGCCGGGACGTTTACAGGCAACGTGAGTGCGGCGAGCGTGAGCGCCGCAGCGATGGTCGGCGCAAAGCGCCGCGTGATCGTGCTCATAAGCCTCCGTAGGCCGGGTACAGGACTGCCCTGAACACCTCCGGATGACGTCCCGGAGAGTGGGCACAAGGCACCGGCTACGCAAACGGGGTGCCAAACCCGGTGTGAGGCTGTGCGGATGGTGTGTGGGTACGAGCGCCGCTAGAGGCTCTTGCGAGCGTCGACCAGCGCGGCAATGCGATCCAGCAGCTCGCGCGCGATGACACGCTTGTCAAGCACCGGGAGCTCCTCGGCGGCGTCTGCCGAGACGAACATCACGCGGTTCTCGTCGGTCTCGAACCCGAGTTCACCGGACACGTCGTTGGCGACCACAAGGTCGAGGCGCTTGCCGGCGAGCTTCTCACGAGCGTAGGTGACGACGTCGCTTGTCTCGGCGGCGAACCCCACGAGGACGGCGCGGCCGCCGTTGGCTTCGCCAAGCTCCGCAAGGATATCCGGGTTGCGCGCAAGCACGACCGCGTCGGGAGCGTCGGCCGTCTTGATCTTGCCGCTTGCGAAGGTGGCGGGCCGGAAGTCGGCGACGGCTGCCGAGGCGATCACGACGTCGCTGCTGTCGAAGCGTGCGAGCACGGCCGCCCGCATCTGGAGCGCGGTCGTGACGCGGACGACCTCCACGCCGAAGGGATCGGGCAGCGAGACGGGCCCGGTCACGAGCGAGACGCGGGCGCCGCGGCGGGCGGCCTCCTCGGCGATGGCGAAGCCGGTCTTGCCGGAGGAGCGGTTGCCGATGAAGCGCACGGGGTCGATCGGCTCGTGCGTGGGACCCGCGGTCACGAGCACGTGCACGCCCGCAAGATCGCGCGCACGGCAGGCCTCGGCCTGCGCTGCATCGGCGATGAGCGCCGGCTCCGCGAGCCTCCCCTCGCCCACGTCCCCGCACGCGAGCGCGCCGTGCCCGGGCTCGACGAACGCGTACCCGCGGGCACGCAGCGCCGAGACGTTCGCCTGCGTGACCTCCTTGCGCCACATGTGCGTGTTCATCGCGGGCGCCACGATCACGGGCGCCTCGGTGGCAAGAACGGTAGTGGTGAGCATGTCGTCAGCGCGTCCGTGCGCGAGTTTGGCGATGACGTTCGCGGTGCACGGCGCGATGACGACGACGTCGGCCGCCTCGGCAAGGGAGATGTGGTGCACCTTGGCGTCGGGCTCGTCGGCCCACAGCGAAACCGCGACGGGCTCGCCGGTGAGCGTGCGGAACGTGAGCGGCGTGACGAAGCGCGTGGCGGACTCGGTCATCACGACCTTCACGCGGAAGCCGCGACGCATCACATCGCGGACAAGCTCGCACGCCTTGTACGCCCCGATGCCGCCGGTCACGCCGACGACGATCGTCTGCTGCTCACGCTTCGGGCTCATGTGTTCCTCCTCAGGCGATAAGGATACACCGCGACGGCCATGCCGCGCCGACGCCGCCGTCGGTTGGGAATAACCTCCACGTACGCTCGCACACGTTCTGAGGAGGCACGCATGCCCGAGGCACCCACCGAACTCCGCGTCCGTATCGGCGGCGAGGCCGGCTTCGGCATCAAGGCCGCAGGCCAGATGCTCGCCCGCTCCTTCGTCGACGCCGGGCTTGAGACGTTCGATCTCACCGAGTACCCCTCGCTCATCCGCGGCGGCCATAACACCTACCTGCTCCGCGTGAGCACACAACCGGTGTACTCGCATGTGGAGCCGGTCGACGCGCTCATCTGCCTTAACCGGGAGACGCTCGACCTCCACCACCACGAGCTCGTCGATGGCGGGGCGGTCATCTTCGACCCCGCCGACTTCGCCGCCGGTGACATCCCCTCTCGGCTGCGCGGCGTGCCCGTGCCGCTCACCGGCATCGCACGCGACGCCGGTGGCAAGATCATGCGCAACACCGTAGCGCTCGGCGCGCTTCTCGGCATCGTCGGGTTCCCGCTCACGTACCTGACCGACTCGCTCCACACCCAGTTCGCGAAGAAAGCGCCCGCGGTTGCCGAAAGCAACGTCGCCGCAGCCCAGGCGGGCTACGACGCCGCGCGTGCCGAAGACTCCGGCTTCTTCGTGCAGCTCGCGCCCGTCGAGGGCGCGCCGAAGCGCATGCTCGTGGACGGCAACGAGGCGCTTGGGATGGGCGCGCTTGCTGCCGGGATCGGCTTCTACGCCGCCTATCCGATGACGCCCGCTTCGTCACTGCTGCACTTCATGGCAGCGCACGACCGCGAGTACGGCGTCGTCGTCAAGCACACGGAAGACGAGATCGCGGCCATGAACATGGTGGTCGGCGCGGCCTTCGGCGGCACGCGCGCCATGTGCGCGACGGCCGGAGGCGGCTTCGCGCTCATGGTCGAGGCGTTCGGTATGGCCGGTGTTAGCGAAAGCGCGGTCGTCGTCGGCGTGCTCACACGCCCAGGCCCCGCGACCGGGCTTCCCACTTGGACCGAGCAGAGCGACCTGCGCTACGTCATCCACGCCGCCCAGGGCGAGTTTCCCCGCATGATCCTTGCGCCAGGCGATCGCGAAGACGCCTTCGAGCTCACGTGGAAGGCGTTCAACTTCGCCGACCAGTTGCAGACGCCGGTCGTCATCCTCGGCGACACCTATCTCTCCGACAACCGGCAGTCGACGCCCGCGTACGACCTTTCAAAGGTCACGATCGATCGCGGCAAGCTCGTAGCGGAGGGCGACATCGCCGGGCACCCGGAAGCGCTCGACGAGGACGGTCGCTACCTGCGCTACAAGGTGACCGAGAACGGCGTGTCGGCCCGTGCGCTGCCGGGCGTCAAAGGGGCCAATCAGCTCGGCAATTCCTACGAGCACGACGAGTACGGCTTCGGCGCGGCTGGCGAGCCTGCGGCGATGCGCGTCGCGCAGAACGAAAAGCGCATGCGCAAGATGGAGGTGGCGGCGTCCCTTGCTCCCCCGCCCGCGTACTTCGGCGCGCCGCCGGAAGAGGCCGACATTGGGTTGCTGTTCTTCGGCACCACGAAGGGCCCTGCCCGCGAAGCCGCTCGCATGCTTGAGAGCGAGGGTGTGCGTGCCGCGCTCATGCAGGTCGTGACCGTCTTCCCCTTCCCCGCTGAGAAGGTCGCGGCGTTTCTGGGCGCTGTACCCAAGGTGCTGCTCGTGGAAGGCAACTTCACCGGACAGCTTGAAGGTCTCGTGCGCCAGGAATGCCTGCTGCCGATCGAACACCGGCTGCACCGTTACGACGGGCGGCCGTTCTCGCCGGAGCAGATCGTTCGCGCCGTGAAGGAGGTGCTCTAAAGATGCCCACCGCAGCAGAGCTTGAGAGCGGCATGAAGCCCACGTGGTGCCCCGGATGCGGCAACTTCGGCATGTTCCGCGCGCTCAAGGAGGCACTCGAGGAACTGGCCATCCCTGCCGAGGAACTCATGATGGTGTGGGGCATCGGCTGTCATGGCAATGGCGCCGACTTCTAAAACGTACAGGGCTTCCATGGCCTGCACGGCCGCGCGCTTCCGGTGGCAACCGGGCTTGCGCTCACGCGCCCCGACCTGAAGATCATCGTACAGATGGGCGACGGCGACGGCTACGGCATCGGCGGCAACCACTTCATCCACTCGGTGCGGCGTAATATCGACATGACCGCCATCTTCCACAACAACCAGATCTACGGCCTGACCACTGGCCAGGCCTCCCCGACCTCGGACCAGTTCATGAAGACGCCGAGCACCCCTGGCGGCGTCGTCGAGGAGCCGGTGAACCCGGTCGGCGTCGCTGTAGCGCAGGGCGCCACGTTTGTCGCGCGCGCGTTTGCCGGCGACATCCCACACCTGAAGGAGATCTATAAACGCGCCATCCAGCATGAGGGTTTCTCGGTGGTGGACGTCTATCAGCCATGCGTGACCTGGAACAAGGTCAACACCTTCACGTGGTTCCGCGACCGCGTCTACCGCATAGAGGAGCTGCCGGATTACGACCCGACCGACCGCACCAAGGCGTTCGATCTGTCGATGTCCACGTTCCACGAACTCACCTGCGCGCCCGACGAGTGCAAGATCCCTGTGGGCATCTTCTTCGAGGAGCCGGATTCGTTCACCTACCAGGACGGCCTACCGCAGCTCGACCGACCGATGTGGCAGCATGCCGAGGCACCTCGGGACATCTCGGCCACGATCGCGGCGTTCGGAGGCTAGCGCTTCTGCCGGATGACCGAGACGAAGAACCAGCCGCAGGCCGCGAACCCGGCGATGAGACCGGCCTGCGCTGAGGTCCTGAGCCACTGCGGCGCGTCCGGCTCGCCGACGAGCAGCGCGCATGCGACGATGAGCGCCGAGGTGACCAGTGCGAATGCAAGCCGATTCACGGACCCGCGTGCGTGGTCACTGAGCGCATCGTAGCCGGTCGGGGCCACCGGGATACGGAAGTCCTCGCGCGTGAGCCGACGCAGGAACCGCTCGGCGGTGACCGGCAGGGCCTCGATGACGCGCCCGCTCCGCGCCACTCCTCGCGCGAAACGCTCGAGCAGCACCTCGGGACGCGAGCGTTCCCTGATGATGCGTGCCGCGACGGGCTTGGCAACCGATACGAAGTCAAAGTCAGGATCAAGGGCGGTCCCGACGCCTTCCAACATGCCGAGCGTGGCGATCGCGAGCGCGAAGTCGCTCGCCACTCCCAGATGATGGTCTCTGATCAAACCCGAGACCTCAGCAAAGAGCTCGGTCGGGTCCACGCGTGCCAACGCTCGACCGTAGTACTTGTCGATCAGCCGCGTGATATCGCGCTCGAGCGCCGCCTCATCGATATCCTTGCCGTGCGATACGGCGAGGAAGGTGTCCACCGCCAGCGCCGAATCGCGGTTCACTGCAGCCAACAACAAATCTGTGAAGCGCTCCCGGGACTCGGCGGACAGCGTCCCGACGCGGCCGAAGTCGGTGAAGGCCACGCGGTCGCCGGGTAGCGCGATGAAGTTCCCGGGGTGAGGGTCGGCGTGGAACACACCCACTTCAAAGATTTGCCGCAGATAGCATTCGATGCCGCGCTTAGCGAGGAGCGACCGGTCGCATCCTGAAGCATCAAGCGCGTCCAGCCGGTTCATGCGCACACCCTCGAACCGCTCCATCGTGAGCACGCGAGAGGTCGTGTGCGACCAGTACACCTTCGGGAATGCGACCGTCTGGTCGTCTCGGAAGGTCCTCCAGAAGCGCTCGGCATTACGGCCTTCGCCGGTGTAGTCGAGTTCCGCCTTCACAGCCTCGGCGAACTCGTCGGCGACCGCTACAAGGTTCAGTTCGGCGACCGCTTCAACGTGCGCCGTCGCCCACCTGACCTGCGTGAGCGCGATGTCCAGGTCGACTTCTACTTGCTCGCGCACGCCGGGACGTTGTACCTTCACGGCCACGGACGTCCCGTCATGAAGCGTGGCACCATGCACCTGCCCGATCGAGGCTGCCGCGATCGGCTCGCGGTCGAACGACGCGAACGCTTCCTCCAACGACTGTTCGAGCTCGTGTTCAACGGTGCTCCGCACGGCGGCGAAGGGCTCCGGCGCCACGTCGTCTTGCAGCTTGCGCAGCTCCAGCGCGAACGTCGGCGGGACGATGTCGGTGCGGGTCGATATCACCTGACCCACCTTGATGAACGTCACGCCGAGACGTTCTATAGCCTGCCGCAGTCGAACTTCGGGAGCGAGACGGACACCATCCGGGCGCGGGCTACGGCGGGACCCCGGAACGAACGCCGCGAGTCCCGCCGCGTCGATGATGGCACGCAGCCCTTCGTCAGCCAGAACCGAAGCTATCTGCCGATACCTGTCGAGATGCTTGGCTGGCAAGACCGCGGGACGCCGAGGTGGCCTCACGGCTCTTTGGGTGTCTCATTCATCGGGCGAAGCGACGCAATGAGCGCCTTCATCTCTGTGAGCTCTTCGTGCATCGCATCGAGGTCCTTCTTCGAAGCGAATCCCATCGTCCCGGCGGCCTGGCTGGTCCGGTCGAGCAACCGGTTCACAAAACCCTCCGACTGGTCGCGACTCATCTTCCCCCGGGCCACCAGGTCCTCGGCGAGCTCCTGCGCCTTCTCCTTGGCCATGGTTGCGGCCCCGAGCCCAACGAGAAACGCCTTCTCCACCAACCCGACCTCGTCCGTGTCGTCCGTTACCTTGCTGCGCTCGTCTGCCATACTCGCCCACTCCTTCTGAATGATCGAACCATCGCTCATGCTGTACATACCCCATCGATGACTCCCGCTCGTGCCTCCTCGTGCCTGGCAGCGACGCTAGATCATCGTCTCCCACCACGATCGCAAACGGGCGGCATGGTGTCCGGGCACGAGCACGACATGGTTGCCGAGCGGTGCTTCCAGAAGCTCCGAGACGTGTCCGTCTGAGAGTTCGATGAGCGCCTGCGTGCGGCACAGGTTCTCGGCGTCGCCCGAGCGCACGATCGCACCCTCGGCGATCCACACGCGCTCCATGTGCGCTCCCCCGATGCGCACGAGCGTGACCGGGCTCGCGGGCAGCACACCCTGGATTCCCACCCCAAGGCCCGACTCGAAGTGCGAGCGCAAGCGGTAGCTGTTCACCATACTGCGCGGTATCGTGCAGTGCGCGAGCCACAGCGTCTTAGCAGCTTCATCGAGCTGAGCTGGGTTCGCCATCCACGGCGTCTCTCCCGTCATCAGTCGCGCCCACATGAGTCCGATGGTCGTCACGATGTCGCCCTCGCATCCGGCGATCACACCCGCATCGGTGAGCTCGGCAAGCGCGAAGCAGCCGGTCGTCTTCATGCTGAGCACCAGGTCGAAACAGCGCACCGTGAGCGCATTAAGCCTGCGGTCGACCACAAGACGCTTCAGCGCGAGACTCACGCGGGCCACGTCGAGAAGGTCCTCGCGCGTAGGCTCCACGCAGCTGGTCGCTCCGGCCACGAGCGCGTCTGCGGCAGCCGCTGCCGCTTCTTCGGGCACGGCCGCGATCCTGCCCACGAGATCGCCAAGATTCACCGGGATCACCTCGGGACCCCAGACCTCATACACCGTCTTGCTCGCGGGCATGCTCGCGACAAGCCAATCCGACGGTGCGCCGACAAGTCCGACTCTGGCCGCATGCAATGTGCGACGCACACCGAGGTCTCTCGACGCATTCGATACGGTAGCAAGCGCTGTTGCGTCCTCGGGGCTGCGAAGGTAAAGGATGCGACCTGACAGTCCGTCTTGCTGTAGGCGCGCCAGCACTTCGAGTGCCGCTGGAAGCGAGTTGTTGCCGGGATGCGCTATGAGAAACACGGGCTCGCGCGGAACCGCCTTCTGACGCCGTTCGCACAGTTCGAGCACGATTCCCTCGGTCCCGCCGCTCACGATCAGGAAGAACACCGGCATGTCTTGCGCGACGTCCTCGGCAGCGATCATCTCACCACCGACGGCACGAAGGGCTTCCACGTATGAGCCAACGATGTGATCGAGCTGCTCGGCGCCGTCCACGAGCACCGACGCGACCGGCACAAACCCGAAACGAGCTTCCATCCACGGCCTCCTTGGTGTTCCGACAGTGCGAGCGTACCTGAAATGCGGGTCTAGAGTGCCGAAATTCGCATGAACGGCGCGAACCGCGGCGGCACGAATGCTGCTTGTATCACGACGCTCCGAGAGCGTCAAACCTCACTTCGCGGTATCCTCGGCACCATGCTTGCTGAAAGCCGGGCACCCTCAGACCGCCGAGGAGGTTCCGTGCGCGCCCGTGTGTTAGCTCTGTTACTGGCACCTGCCATCGTGCTCGGCCTGCTCGCTGGCTGCAACGCCGACGGCACCCTCAAGCTGCCCACCGGAGTCGTTTACCCCTCGATCGAACCAGCCGCCGGTACCGCCGACCTCACCGTCAACCAGACCTTTCGCTTCGAAGGCGCGTCTCGCACGGTCAGCGTGCTCGTCGACGGTGAGGTCTATGCCGGAGCCAAGCACGCCGAGAAGAGCGTCATCCGCTTCGGGAAGGCACGCGAGAACGACTGGATCGAGGAGTATTATCCCGCGTTCGTCTTCGAGAAACACCAAGAGGCGTTCTTCTCGGCACTGATCGGACAGTTCCGTGCGATACGCGATGCCGACGGTCTCGATTCCGACCGGTACGTCGAGCTCATGACGGCGTACGTGCAGTCGCTCGCATACAAGACCGACGCCGTGAACCTGTCGCCGAAGTTCCCGGTCGAAACAGCTGCCGAGCGTGCCGGAGACTGCGACGACAAGGCGCTCCTTCTCGGCGCGATGCTCGCCCGGGAGGGCTACGATGTGGCGATCTTACTCTTCGGCCCGGAGCAGCATGTCGCTCTCGGCATCAGGGCGGACGGCCCGGGCTACAGCGGCACAGGATACGCCTACATCGAGACCACGACGCAGGGATTCGTGGGCATGCCGCCCGAATCGCTTGGCAACGGCGAGCGGCTCGCAAGCACGCCGCAGGTCTTCAGACTTGGCGATGGGTCTGCGGCGTACGGTGCCGCCGCACAGGTCACCGAGATCCTGGCGGCCGCCGACGCCGCCGCGCGCGCCGCGGCTGACCTCGCCCCGCGCGTGAAGGCGGCCGACGCCGGGCTCGCGTCACTCGAAATCAAGACGCGGAATCTCTCGGCACGGCTGGACGCGCTGGCGGCCGCCAGCGACGCGGCGGGATACAACGAGCTTGTCCCCGCTTACAACGCTGCCGCAAGCGACTACAACGAGGCGGTCGCACAACGAAATGCCCTCGCGAAGCAATACGACGAAGCCGGCCGGCTGCATAACCACATCGTGGAGCACCTCGACGACCGCGTTGGTGTGATCCAGTTCATCCGAGCCAACCGGTAGAGGCTCCTTCACGCTCTGGAGAGAAGCGGCTTGCCGCTCAAAGCGCCTTGCGCTTTCGAGCGTGATCCCGCTAGACGCTGTCATGCCGCAACGTGCATCAACTGCAACGAATGCGCGAACGCGTGTCCGGTCAAAGAGACGCTTGTCATGAGCACCAACGGCGGCAAGCGTCTCCCGGCGCTTGGCGGCACGTTCGCCGTCATGGCGATGTTCGCGGTCGTGGTCGGCGGCCACGGCAACCGGCAGCTTCGAGTGGCTGGTCAGACAAGCGCGTTCCTCCCATGCGTTCGACCCCTCTCGTTCGCTCATGCGGTGGAGACGACGCGGCAGTCGACCGGACACGGGTAGTATATAGTGGGGGCTTCGTATTGCACGCTATCGACTAACACGGCCGACATTCATGGCCACCGAAGGAGACATCATGAAGCTCAAGATGTTCCGTTGCCGCATCTGCGGTGAGACGTATCTCGGCTATGAGGCGCCCGCAAACTGCCCGTTCTGTGGCGCGCACGTGGCCTTCCTGACTCCTCCGGAGCAGTACGATGCGAGCGTCAACAATGTGGAGCTCACCGAGGTAGAGCGTGGCGATCTTGAGATGTCAATCGAGCTTGAGCGCTCGAACACCCGCTTCTACCTCGGCATGGCCGAGCGCAAAGACAACGACACGCTCCGCTCGGCATACAAGCGGCTTGCCAATGTGGAGGCCGAGCACTGCTCGCTGTTCTGCAAGCTTGCTGGGGTTCCGAAGCCGGCGGACCTGCTGGAACCCGGGGAGACCACGGGCTCGTGGACAAGCGACATCGCCGAATCGCTTGCCCGGGAGAACCGCGCCACGACGCTGTATGCGAACTTCGCGGCCCGGGCTACGAGCCTGCGGGTCATCGAAGTCTTCAACGCGGTCAGCGCGGTGGAGGCCGACCACATCACCCTCGACGACCTGGCCTTGACCTACGTGTGACGCGGTAGACGGCGGGCCAAGCGACGGCTTTCGCTAAAGCTCCTTGCGGCTGAACGCGCACATGCCGCCAGCCACGAAGAGCAACGTCGCAACGGCGCTCGTAACGAGCGGCCAGAGCAGGCGGCCGCCGGTGCCCGAGATCACCGCGTTCGGCGCGTTCACGAGACCGGCCGGACTGAGATCGGCGGCAGGCCCCCACAGCGACGCGATCGTGAAGGCCACCAACACCCCGAACCCCAAAAACGTCGCGCCAAGCCGCGAATCGACCACCGCTGAAAACAACGTCAGCACGGCCACCAGCACGATCGCGAAGGTTAGCCACACTGCAGTGGCCTCGACCATAATGCGAACCGGCGCTTCGCCGAAGACGCCGAGGGTGACCGCCCACGTGCTGAACGCACCCAGAACCGCCGCCAGCGCCACGAGCCCTGCGTTCGAGATGAACTTCGCCAGCAGGAAGGCCGAGCGGCTTATCGGCTTCGTGAGCACGAGAACCGCTGTTCCGCTCTTCCGTTCGCCCGAGACCATACCGCCCGCCATCACGACGAGCACCCACGTGATCATCTGCGTGAGGTTCTTGCTCCACTGGAGGTAGGCGTCTTGCCACGTCGGCTTGGGCAGCGTGACCACCACCCCGCCCATGCCCGCGGTACCGGACATCGACTTCAAGAGCTCGGGTGTGAGCTTCGCGATCACCGGCCCCGTAAGCGCAAGAAACACAACAAGACCGGGAAGCGCCCAGATGCGCCAGGTGCGAAGTATCTCACGAGCCTCTTTGCCGAGAAACACACCGAAGCCGCGCATCACTGCGCACCCCCGACCAGCCCGACGAAGACCTCCTCAAGGGAGACTTCGCCACCTTCGAGCCGGACGAGCCCGGCCTTCTCGGCCACCACGGCGGCAGGGATCGCGAGCCGTGCCGCTTCTATATCGCTCACCGTCAGCGTGAGAGTACGGCTCTCGCATGCAACAGCCGTCACCCACGACTCCGCCGAGAACCGCCGCGACAGCGCTTCGGTACCGCAGGTCACTTCGAGGATGACCTTTCGCGCACCGTAGCGGTTCTTGAGCTCCTCGACGGGCGCCTGTACGACGACGCGTCCGCGGTCGAGGATCGCGACCGTGTCGCACACACGCTCCACGTCCGACAGGATGTGCGTGGAGAAGAAGACCGTCGTGCGACCAGCAAGCGAGGCGATCATGTCGAGCACTTCCTTGCGGCCGATCGGATCGAGCGCCGATGTGGGCTCGTCGAGCATGAGAAGCGCCGGCGCGTTGATGAGCGCCTGGGCGACACCGAGACGTTGCTTCATGCCTCGCGAGTACGCGCCCACCTTCGTGGTGACGCCGGTAAGTCCCGCCAGGTCGAGGAGCGCTTCCACGCGTTCGTCAAGGACCGCGGCCGGCAGGCCGAAGAGCCTGCCGGCGAAGCGAAGGAACTCCTCGGCGGTCATCCACTCATAGAAGCCGGGGACGTCGGGCAAAAAGCCGATGCGGGCGCGGATATCGTTGCCGGCCGCCCCCACATCCACGCCCAAGACGCGCGCTCTTCCGGTGGTCGGCCGCGCCAGGCCGCTCAGGATGCGCAGTGTGGTCGTCTTGCCCGCGCCGTTAGGTCCGAGGAAGCCGTAGACCGAGCCCTCGGACACAACGAGATCGATGCCGTCGAGCGCCTTGCTCGACCCGTATACCTTCGTCAGCCCCGTAAGCTCGATCGGATGGGCGCTCACGTCATTCGCCATCCCTCGGACCGTACAGCACGTCCGCGGCATGCTTCACACTCCCGCTCCCGACCGGCGAATCCGGCGTCTCGCGCAGCGGGTCAGCGACAACTTCCGGCTTGCGCCCGACCACAAGGAACAGGATCGCACCGATGAGGTTGACGAGCAGGATGAGCAGGACCCACGGCCACTTCTTGCCGAAGACGAGCCGCTCGTCGGGCGTACGCGCCAGTCTCACGAGCGCGTAGATGTCGAGCGCAAGCTCCGTGAGCGCCAGCAGGCCAAGAACCACAACCGCCCACGCCGGAAGATCGCTGAGCTGTGTGGCGGTGTTCATCTCGGCATCTCCTTGCGCTTGATAGCCGCAGGCGCGGCCCTCCATTCCTTCTTCAGACTGGCACGTGCAAGGCCGTAGAACATCGCGGCGGGAACGGCGAGCGTCGTCGGGATCAGCAGCGCAAGCCACCGGCCCGCGATCGTGCCGCGAGATAAGCCCGGCACCATCCGCCACACCAGTACGAGAACCGGCAGACCGATCGCCAGCGTCTTGGGCCCCCACAAGACCGGCGCCAGTGAAATGCACTGGGACCCGCGCAGGCAGCCGCGAGAAGAACGCGAGGCCAAGACCCGCGGCCACAAGCCCGAAGAAGAACGGTACGCGACGGCTGCCGAGACAGCCGCGTTGCTGAGGTTCTCGAACGGCTGCTCTTCGAGATCGTCCGGCCGCACGAGGCCGAGTCTCACGGCGATCGCGCCGAAGTTGATCGTCCACCCGATACCCCATGTTCGGGGCATCATGATCCGCGGATCGACCGGGTTCCAGATGCGCTCCATCACCCGGCCCGCAGGCGGCGAGCGAAACTCGTACGGCTTGCCGAGCACGCGGCCCTGAGGTTGCGGGGAGAGCGAATCCACGCCGAGCGCCCCGAGATCTGCGACCGCCTCGTCCCGCTCTGCGGTCGGGAGCCCGATCAGCGCCGAGCGGACCTCGGCGAGACACGCCTTGACATCGAGCGGATCAGCCACGCGAATCAACTCCTTGCAGCAGTGAATCGATGGCCGAGGACAGGTCACGCCATGCCGACGGCCTTCCCTCCGGTACCAGATGGCCTCACCGGCTACCTTGTATCACACTCTACACTGCCGTGTAAGGTACCTGGAGAATCCCGCGCCCTGTTTAGTGCGCATTCGCGATGCGGTCGAACGTGGCGCGATACGCTTCACGAAGCCGTTCGGCTGTGTACGGCTCGGCGAGCTCGCGGGCCGCACCGGGCCGGGGGCGATCGAGGATGTGCGAGCGCACCCTGGCCACGAGACCCTCGGCGCTGGAGTATCGGTACTTCTCCGGATAGAGCTCAGGGTACGCCAGACGGTCAGGCACGACCGGCATGCAGCCTGCGTAGCACGCCTCCAGCATCGCGAGGCCGAAGAACTCGTTCACGGCCGTCGACACGGCGATGTCACAGCTGCCTAAGAGCGCGGCGTACGCTCCCCTCCCCTCGGGCTCGCCCAGGTGCACGAGCCGCTCGCCAAGAGCACCGGCAGCTGCTTCGACGAGCGCTTTCGTCTCGCGGAACGCGGCCCCGGCAACGACGACCTCGAAGTCCAGCCCCTCGGCCGCAAGCGTACGCATGGCCGAGAAGAAGGCTTCAGGGTCCTTGTCGTGCTCCCACCGATGCGGCCAGACGATGCGCGCGCGCGGTCCGCGGACAGCGCGCGCCGAGAACGGCGCGGGGTCGAACGGCGGTGCCAGGACCTGGGACTTCGCCGCGATGCGCTCGGCGACTCTAACGGGATGGTGGTCGGGAAACCGCAGCAAGAACGCTGGGATCTCTTCCCTGAAGGAATCCAGATTCCACTGCGTGTTGAACAGGCAGGCATCCGCTGCAAGCGCGCTCGTTATGTTCGTCAGCGGGAACTGCACGTCCCATTCGGCTTCATGGCGCACGGGATACACCAGCTGGTTCTCGTGGAAGTAGACGGCCGCGGGCACGTCGGCAACGACGCTGCCGGCGAGGCCTTTGAACTCAGCCAGATTGAGGAACGTGCTCGCAAACACCAGATCCCATCGTGCGCCGGCCGCATACAGCCGCCGCACCTCATCGGCCATCGTGATCGCGGCTCCCCGCATGCGCCATTTCCATTTGCGGGCTGGCAGCGTCAGCAGGTCGAACCCCCACCCCGGCACCGGAAGGAGCGCATCCAGAACGGCTTTGTGCGAGCCGCCGTAGTATGGCTCCAGGACCAATACCCTCCGCTTCATCGCCTGCATCCCCTCGGGTTCCGGAAGCACGCCCGCGCACTTAGCGCGTGAAGTTACTGGGCCAGCGTTTCGGAGCGTGATACGCAACACACGCATAGTCTGTCCAGGACAGCGACGCGAGCGCGTCATCCACCATGCGTGAGACGTCAAGGCCCTCCTCGCCACGCTGTACCTGCGTGAGCGTAGCATGCGTCTCTGGCGTCCGCGGCATGAACAAAGTGCAGCAGTCGGCATGCGGCTGGATCGACAGTTCGTACGTGCCGATCCTGCGCGCTTCGGTGATGATCTCCTGCTTATCGTTGCCCACGAGGGGACGAAGCACAGGCAGCGTCGCGGCAGCGTCCACGACGGCGATGTTTTCAAGCGTCTGTGAGGCCACCTGGCCGAGACTCTCTCCAGTCACGAGCGCCCCGGCCCGCTCCTGCTCGGCAATCGCCTCGGAGACTCTCACCATCAATCTCCGGTAGAGCAAGATACGCAGATCAGGTGGAGCCGCAAGCGACATCTCACGCTGCAGATCGCCAAACGGCACAACATAGAGACGCGCAAACCCACCGGTCCGTTCAAGGACTGTGGCGATCTCGCCCGCGATGCGCTCCGAGAGGTCATCGGTCTGCGGCCTGCCGGAGAAATGCACGCCCACGGCGACGGCACCCCTGCGGATCATACGCCATGTGGCGACTGGCGAGTCGATTCCTGCCGAGAGGAGCGAGACCACCTTGCCCGAGGTGCCCACGGGCAGCCCGCCGGGTCCCTCGGCGCGCTGTGCGAAGGTGTAGACCTCGCCCTGAACCACCTCCACCCGACACAGCACGTCAGGCGCGTCGAGGTTCACGCGAAGGCCGGTCTCGGCTTGCACAGCGGCGCCGATCCGGCGGTTCATATCAAGGCTGCGCTCCGCGTGATCGGTGGCCGAGCGCCTGGCTGCTATCGCAAACGTGCGCGCGCCAGGCGCCGCCTCACGCACCGCCAGCACGGCCGCTTGTTCCATCTCGCGTGGATCGCGCGAGGTCACGAAAGCGATCGAGGCCGAAGAGACCCCAGGCACGGCCGCGACGCGAGCGAGCGTCGCATCGGCAAGGGAGGCTGGCACCGGTATCACAAGACGGCTGGCCACGCGCTGGACTCCGGCCGAGGCGAGCGTGCCCACCGCGGTCGCGAGGTTGTCCTGCAGCTGCCGCTCGAAGCGTCCGCGGTTCCGGCCTTTGAGCCCAATCTCGTGGTAATGCACCAGGACCGCCCGCTCGAACACACGCTCACCCCCGAAAAGGAATGTGCCCCGCGCCGTTTCCGGCCGCGGGGCACATCATATGCTGCCGGTCGGCCGCGCTACTTGTACGATTCGGCCGTGCGCTCGTAACCGATGTCTCCGCTTGCGATCTCATCGAGCGCCAACGTCAGAGGCTTCGTGCTCGTGATCTGCGCGATCTGCGACGCGGCCATGGTGAGCAACGCCTGGTCGCGGACACCATGCACCATGTCGTTGATCTGTCGCGCGCGACGAGCGGCGACGATGCATAGCGTGTACTTGGAGTCGACCTTAGCAAGCAGCAGGTCGATATCGGGCTTGATGACCATCAGGAATTCCTAACCGCCGAGGGATGAGACGATCTCCGCAAGTTCGTCCGTGGTGCGGAGCACGTCGTCGTTTTCTACCACATAATCGTATGTACCCACAAGTTCCAACTCGCGGACCGCCGTCGCAAGCCGCATGGCGACCTGTTCATCGGTCTCAGCTCCGCGCTCCCGAATCCGGCGTTCGAGCTCCTTCATCGAGGGAGCGAGGATGAAGATGAGCACTGCGTGCGGCATGAACGCCTTCACCTGCGCGGCACCCTGCGGATCGATCTCAAGAATCACCTGGCGACCCTCGCCGATCTTCTCTTCTACTGTAGCACGCAGCGTCCCATAGCGATTGCCATGGACGGTCGCCCACTCGAGGAAGTCGCCTGCATTCACGCGACGGTCAAACTCCTCTTCTGAGAGGAAGATGTAGTCGCGGCCATCGATCTCGTCCGGTCGGGGCGCACGCGTCGTCGCAGAGACCGAGACCCACACCTCGGGGACTCTGCTCGCAAGGCGCTTGACCAACGTTCCTTTGCCCGCGCCCGAAGGCCCGGAGATGATGATCAGATTGCCAGTGCGCATCCGCCGGTAACGACTAACCGAGACGCTGCATGAGCATCTCGAGCTGTCGGGTGCCAAGCCCCTGAACCCGACGGCTCTCAGAAATCTCCAGCTCTTCCATGATCTTGGCCGCCTTCGCCTTGCCGAAGCCTGGCAGGCTCTCGAGGAGCGTCGCGACCTTCATACGCGCGACGATCGGATCCTCGGACCGCTTCATGACGGTAGCGAAATCGACCTTACCGCTCTTGATCTCCTGACGCAGCGCGGCACGCTTCTGACGCGCCTCGGCAGCTTTCTTCAGAGCGGCCGTGCGATCGGCCTCAGACAGGTTCGGCAGAGCCATGGTTCCTCCTCGTTCTCCACTCCCGGCGGCGGTGCATATGCGTGTCGGTCTACCTGGTGCGTGCCCCATGGCATGTGTTACCTACACGTGACAGCAACGTTGATACTACCCTTGACCTGCGTATATGCCAACCCTTACTCGGAAAGTCGACGGCTCCCCGGCGAGTAGAACGGCTTGCCGGCCAAACAAAGACCGCACGACTCGGCCTCCCATGACTCAACCTCAAGGACAAGTAGAGGCACAAGCTCAACGTCGAACGCCTTGGGGCCCCCGCGGTCGATGAGCGACGCCACGGCCATGGGTTCTGCCCCCGCCGCACGGACAAGACCGATGACTTCGGCAACCGATCCACCCGTCGTGACCACGTCTTCCACCACAAGCACGCGGGCACCAGCCGCGATCTCGAATCCCCGGCGCAAGACCATGGCTCCACCGAGTCGCTCCGTGAAGATGAACCTCACACCGAGGATCTGCGCAACAGCGAACCCGATGATGATTCCGCCGACCGCTGGCGAGATGACGAGATCGATTCGCCGCTCGCCGATTCTATCCACCATCGCTGCCGCAAGGCGCATCGTCAGAGCGGGATCCTCAAGCACGCGCGCACATTGGACGTACGTATCAGAGTGCCGTCCGCTCGTCAGCTGAAAATGTCCCGACAGTATCGCCCTCGCTTCCGTCAGCGCTGCGAGCACCTCGGGTTCGCTCATCGCTGCCATCGTCTACTCCCCTTCCACGATCCGCAGCAGCGCCGCTGCCGGATCCGCCGCACCGGTGATCGGACGCCCGATGACCAGGTGCGAGGCACCTGCGTCAATAGCCTCCCGCGGCGTCGCGACGCGCGCCTGGTCCTGGGCCTCGGCCCACGCCGGGCGAACACCAGGCGTCACGACGTACGCCTCATTGCCGAGCAGGGCACGCATCGCCGCAGCTTCGCCCGGAGCGCACACCACGCCGTCGCAGCGGCAATCTCGCGCCAGCACCGCGAGCTTCGAGACCTGCTCGGAGACCGTGGTCAGGCAGCCTATCTCGGCGAGCGCGGCGTCATCGAGACTGGTGAGCACCGTCACCGCCACAAGCACCGGCTTGCGCACCCTGAACCGCTCGGCGGCACTGGCGACCTCCTCGGCGGCGACGGAAAGCATCGCACGTCCGCCGGTCGCATGCACGGTGATCATATCGGCGCCCTGACGCACGAGCGTGCGGCACGCGCCACGCACCTGGTGCGGAATGTCGTTGAGCTTAAGATCGACGAACACCTTAAATCCGAGGGCGCGAAGCTCACGAACGATTTGGGGCCCTTCGGCATAAAAGAGCGTCATACCCACTTTCACCCACGCTGCCTGGCCCTTGAGCGAACGGGCGACCGCAAGAGCCGCCGCCTCGTCCGGCAGGTCGAGCGCCACGATGATCTTGTCTCGCATACGTGTCCTTTCGCTCCAGCGGGTCTAATCGGTGTTCACGTCAGACTTCAGGCCTTGCCACACGGTTTCCCGGTTCCCGCCATGGATATCGCTGCGTGTGAGCTCCACCCACTCCTGCGGCACCGGACCGTCGCGGTAGCGTATGCCTGCCCGTCCCACTCCTCGCCAACCGCAATGGAAGCGGCCCCGGCACCCGCGCCCCGGATGGCCTGTCCTCCCAAGGCACGTTCTGCTCGGTCACAAGCCGCTCCCCCTCACGCCTTCAGCGCGCCCGTGAGCGCCGAGACCTGCGCGATCCCGCGCTCCTGACAGTACTGTTCCAGGCCGTCGAGAACACGAACCGTCGTCGTCGGGTCGACGAAGTTGGCCGTGCCCACGGCCACGGCCGTCGCTCCCGCCAGCATGAACTCAGCGGCATCCCGGGCGTTCATGATGCCGCCCATGCCCACGACCGGCACTGCCACGGCCGAGGCGACCTGCCACACCATGCGGACGGCGACCGGCCGTATCGCCGGGCCGGAAAGCCCACCGGCCCCGCGTGCGAGCTTGGGCCGCCAGGTGTCAGTGTCGATAGCCATCCCCAGAAGCGTGTTGATGAGGCTCACTGCGTCGGCTCCTTCTGCTTCGACCGCACGCGCTATCTCTGTTATGTCGGTGACATTCGGGCTCAACTTCACGATGAGGGTCTTGCTTGTGGCGGCACGCACGGCTCGCGTGACATCGCCTGCTGCGGCGCATGTCGTGCCAAAGGTCATACCACCTTCGTCGACGTTCGGGCACGAGATGTTGACCTCGAGAGCATCGACATCGGGTTCGGCATCGAGTCGCCCGGCCACCGCCACGTACTCGGCGATGCTGTGACCGGACACGTTCACCACGATGGGAACGTCTCGTGCTGCCAGCCACGGAAGGTCGGTTTGGCAGAACGCCTCGACGCCTGGGTTCTGCAAACCGATCGAGTTCAGCATGCCGCTCGGGGTCTCCGCGATCCGGGGACTGGCGTTGCCTGCCCACGCAGTCATGCTCACGCCTTTCGTCACTACTGCGCCGAGCCGCTCAAGATCCACGAACTCGGCATACTCGCGGCCGGACGCGAAGGTACCCGACGCGGTCATCACCGGGTTACGCAGCTCCAGAGAGCCGAGCCTCACCGTCATGTCTACGTTCATGCTACGGTTCACAGGTGCCACGCAGACTCCTCGTGCTTCGGCGGAATCCCGGTCGCGTCCCAGATCACGCGCTCCGCATCGAATACCGGACCCTCAACGCATGCCCGGCGTTGGCCCTCGGTCGTCGCCACAACACACGACAGGCACGCGCCCACACCGCACGCCATGAGGCGTTCGAGCGACACCTGACAGGGAACATCGGCACCAGCCGCGTGCGCCGCCACGATACGCGCCATCGCCTCCGGACCGCATGCGTACACGACGTCAGGCCGCTCGGCGTCAAGCGCCCGCTCTACGAGCGTGGTCACGAGGCCGCGTTCGCCAGCACTCCCGTCATCGGTCGAGGTCATCACGCGACGCGCAGTCGCTTCGAACACATCTCGGCCCACCAGGCGCGACGCAGTGGGGGCGCCATGGGCGACCGTGACCGCTATACCGCGCCGAGCGAGCTCCTCGGCAAGCATGCCGAGAGGCGCGGCGCCAAGACCGCCTGCCACGAGCAGCGCATGCGCCACCCCGTTTGGAACCTGCCACCCATGGCCGAGAGGACCGATGAGGTCCATCTTATCGCCCTGCCACTTTTCCGAAAGCACGCGCGTGCCGGGACCGAGCACCTGATAAAGGATGTGAATACGGCCCTCCTCGGCGCGATGGACCGAAAAGGGACGACGAAGGATAAAGTCGCTGCCTTCGGCGATACGCAGGTGCACGAACTGGCCAGGCCGAACCGCGGCCGCCACGCGTGGCGACTGAAGGACGATGACGCCAACGCCCTCGGCCACGCGATCGTTCGACAGCACGATCACGTTCTCGAGAAGCGGGTGCCCCGCTTCATGCGAGCACGCACCGCTCACGTCGACGCCCGGTCTCGCGACCTCGGGGGCACCCACTGTTCGAAGTCCTGCAACGCGCTCACGCCAAGCCGCTGCTCTTTGATCGCCTCAATCGCCTGAACGGCAGCCTGCGCGGCCTCAATGGTCGTGATGTTCGTGATGCCGTGCCTGATGGCTGCGGCCCGGATCTGATACCCGTCGCTTCGAGTCTCGCGCCCGAACGGCGTGTTGATCACGAGCTGCACTTCATCGTTCGTCATGGCGTCCACGATATTGGGACGGCCCTCATGGACCTTCAGCACCTGTGTGACGGGGATCCCGGCGGCGCGCAGCGCCTTGGCAGTGCCGGATGTCGAGAGCAGCTGGAAGTTGAGCTGGTTGAGGTGACGCGCCACACCCACGATCGCACGCTTGTCGCGATCACACACCGACACGAACGCCGTGCCTTCGCTCGGGAGCGAGTAGTCGATGGCCAGCTGGCTCTTCGCGTATGCGGCCGGGAAATCAGTGGCCAGGCCCATGACCTCGCCGGTCGACTTCATCTCCGGGCCCAGGACCGAATCGGCGCCCGGGAATCTCCCGAACGGCATGACCGCTTCTTTCACGCAGAAGCGCGAGAACTCGCGGTTCTCGGCAGGCAGCGCAAGATCGGCGAGCATCTCGCCCGTCATCACACGCGCAGCCACCTTCGCAAGCGGAACGCCGATCGCCTT
>JAJFTE010000045.1 GCA_021373175.1 Actinomycetes bacterium | reverse complement strand
TCGATCGCCGCGGCCGCGGAGCCCTTGGCCGCGCCGGTGAACCCCGTCCCGAAGACCGCGTCGACGATCACCGCGGCTCCTGTCAACTGCCCGGCCATCGCTGAGGCGTCTCCCGCAGGCTGCCAGGGCACGCCCGCCCTGAGCGCGGCCGCCGCAGCCTCGGCCGCCTCGCCCGCAAGCGCGTCCGGAGGCGCAAGCGCGAGCACGCGCACATCGCGCCCGAGCGCCGCGAGCACGCGCGCGGCCTCCCAACCATCGCCGCCGTTGTTGCCCTTGCCGGCCACGACCGCGATCGTGCCCACGGGCACCGTTCGCGCGACCTCGTCAGCAAGCGCCGCTCCCGCGCGCGCCATGAGCCCGCCGATCGTCGCGTCCCCGCGCTCGACTGCGGTCTCCTCGGCTAAGCGCATCCCCCGAGCACCAGTCGCGTACTGCATGGCGTACTCCCCCCCGCAACACGACGGGCTGCTCGCGCGGCCCGTCCGGTCTCGCCTATCACGCTTCGTTCCCAACCTCGTCGAGCAGCCCGCGCGCGTCCTTGAAGCTCGCGGCGAGCCGCTCTACCTGCGTTGGCTCCGCGTCAGGCTTCCTCGGCCGCATGTCGTCGGTGATGGCGACAGCGGAGGCAACGGCGTTCGTATGCGTGAACGACAGCGACAGGTGCAGCTCCACCACGCCGGCCTCACGCGCGAGTTCCCCCGCACGGCCGGAGAGCTTGGGCACAGGGCGGCCCCGATCGTCGCGCAGGACCTCCACGTCGGTGAAGCGGATGCCGTTGCTGAAGCCGGTGCCCAGTGCCTTCAAGACCGCCTCTTTCGCGGCGAAGCGCATCGCGTAGTGGACCACCGGCCTGTTGCGCTTGTCGCAGTACACGCGTTCCTCGGCCGAGAAGATCCGCTCTCGTATACGCGGATGCCGCTCGAGGGCCAAACGCATGCGCTCGATCTCCACGATGTCGACGCCAAGGCCGCTCATCATCGGCCGTTCCTCCGTCATCTACTCCACCGTGACCGATTTGGCGAGGTTGCGCGGCTGGTCCACATTGCAGCCTCTGAGCTTAGCGATATGGTACGCCAGCAGCTGCAGCGGCACGGTCGCGGCTATCGCCGAGAGGATCTCGCTCACCTCGGGCACGTACAGCACATGCTCCGCATGACGCGCGATCTCGGTGTCGCCGTACGTTGCGACCGCGATCACCTTCGCGCCCCGGGCGCGCACCTCCTGGATGTTGCTCACGACCTTCTCGTACGTATGTCCCTGCGTTGCGATGACCACCACCGGCACCTCGGGCGTGATGAGCGCGATGGGGCCGTGCTTCATCTCGCCGGCGGCGTAGGCCTCGGCGTGGATGTAGCTGATCTCCTTGAGCTTGAGCGCGCCTTCCATGGCCACCGGCACGCCCACCCCCCTGCCGAGGAAGAGCGAGGAGACCGCGTCTTTGTAGACCGCTGCGCACGACTCCACGTCATTAGAATCGCCGAGAATCGCCTCGACGACCTCCGGCGTACGCGCGAGTTCTCCCCACAGCGAAGCGATACGCTCATGCTCGAGCGTGCCTTTGGTCTGCGCGAGCTTGAGAGCCAGCACACTGAGCGCTGCGATCTGCGCGGTGAACGTCTTGGTGGCCGCGACGCCGATCTCGGGACCCGCGTGCGTATAGATGACGCCGTCGCTCTCGCGCGTCACGCGCGAGCCGACCACGTTGGTGATCGCGAAGACCTTGGCGCCTCGCTGGCGCGCCTCGCGCACGCCCGCGAGCGTGTCGGCAGTCTCACCCGATTGCGTGATGGCCACCACGAGCGTCTCGGCATCCACGATGGGGTCGCCGTAGCGGAACTCGCTTGAGACCTCCACCTGCACGGGGATGCGCGCCCACTGCTCGATGAGGTGCTTGGCGACCACGCCCGCATGGAACGAGGTGCCACAGGCGACGATGAACACGCGATCGATCGCGGAGAGCTCGGCGTCGGTCATCTGCAGCTCCGAGAGCTGGATGATGCCGCCCTCGCCCATGCGGCCGCGCAACGTCTCTCGGATCGCCTTGGGCTGCTCGAAGATCTCCTTGAGCATGAAGTCCTCGTAGCCGCCCTTCTCGGCGGCGTCGAGGTCCCACTCCACATGCATCATCTCGGGGATGGTCGCCTCGCCGAAGGCGTCGATGACCGTCACGCCGTCGGCGGTCACGGTCGCGACGTCGCCATCGTGCAGCACGAGGATCTCGCGTGTGTACTCGAGCACGGCGGGGATATCGCTCGCGACGATGTTCTCGCCCTTGCCGATGCCGATGATGAGCGGCGAGTCCTTGCGGGCCGCCACGATCGTGCCGGGATCGTCGAGGTGCACCACCGCAAGCGCGTAGCTGCCCTCGAGACGGCGCACCGCGTGCGCGACCGCGTCGGCCAAATCGCCCTGGTAGTACGCCTCCACCAGATGCGCGACGGTCTCAGTGTCGGTCTCCGAGCGCAGCACGTGCGCTGCCGCCGCGAGCTCTTCGCGCAGCTCACCGTAGTTCTCGATGATGCCGTTGTGGACGACCGCGATCTTCCCGGTGCAGTCGGTGTGCGGGTGCGCGTTCGTCTCGTTCGGCGCGCCGTGCGTAGCCCACCGCGTGTGGCCGATGCCGACGCTGCCCACTACGGGGTTCTCGGCAAGCGCCTCTCTCAGGTTCACGAGCTTGCCGACGCACCGCGTGACCGCAAGCGTCGAGTCGCTCACGATCGCAACGCCGGCCGAGTCGTAGCCGCGGTACTCAAGACGTGCCAATCCGCCGAGCAAGACGACACTTGCCTGGCGCGGGCCTGCGTATCCAACGATCCCACACATAGGTTCATCCTCTCGCGAGGTAACTGGTCAGGGCGCGCAGGGGTGCTAACGCCGATGCAGGCACGATGAATCCCCCGTGCGGGGTATGCCCGCGTGTGTTTGCGTAATCTGGATCGACGTCGCTTTGTCTCCCGATCGCCCGGGGGCTTTGTCTTCGCCGTTTCGACTCCAGAAGCCGGAGGGCCATCCGCCGAGTCTTTCGATAAGCCCTCACCTCGTCAACTGGCGCGGAAGATCGTGTCTCCCGCTGCGCGTCTCGCTGCCAGTCCTGGCGCTCGCATTCAGGTGCGTGGGGCATCCCTCCTCGGCGCTCGTCCCTATCCTGCCGAGGATTATATCAGTGCGAGGGTGTCGGGAGGGTTACGGGTGACGGAGAGACGACCCGGTGCACTCACGAGACAGCCTTGCCGGTCTTCGTCGGCAGCGCGGTCCCCTATGTCATCTCGCGCCGCACTACCGCCGCGATGCGGTCGACGATCTCCCGGGCCGTCTCGGCATCTACTGCCTCCACCATCACGCGCACAAGCGGCTCGGTGCCGGAGGCGCGCACCAGCACGCGACCGTTCTGGCCAAGCTCCGACTCGGCATCGCGGACGGCATCGTGCACCTCCGAGCTGCCCGAGAGCAGGCCCTTGTCGGCCACGCGGACGTTCTCAAGCACCTGCGGATACCGGCGCATGACCCGCCGAAGCTCCGAGAGCGGCATGTCCGACTCGCGGACGATGGCGGCCAGCTGCAGCGCGGTGATGAGACCGTCGCCGGTCGTCGTGTGTTGCAGAAAGATGAGATGCCCGGACTGCTCTCCCCCAAGCAGGGCGCCTGAGGTGCGCATCTGGTCGAGCACGTAGCGGTCGCCCACCTTGGTCTTGATGACGTTGATGCCGCGCTCCCGCATGGCCCGCTCGAAGCCGAGGTTGCTCATGACGGTCGTTACCACGGTGTCGCCGGCAAGCTCGCCGCGCTCTTTCATATGCGCTGCGCAGATCGCCATGATCACGTCACCATCAAGCTCGGCGCCGGTCTCGTCCACAGCCAGCACGCGGTCGGCGTCGCCGTCGTGCGCAATGCCGAAGTCGACCTCGTGCGCCTGCACGAGGTCGGCTATCACCTCAAGGTGCGTCGATCCGCTCGCCTCGTTGATGTCCATCCCGTTGTAGTCGCAGTTGATAGCGTGCACCCGCGCCCCCAGGTCCTTGAGCGCCTTGACGGTCGTTCGCCATGCCGCCCCGTGCCCGCAATCAACGGCGATCGTAAGCCCAACGAGGTCTCCGCGCACGCTGTCGACGGCGTGCGAGACATAGCGCTCCACAGCGTCCGTGACGACGACCGAGCGTCCCACGCCAGCACCGACCGGCCGCGTGCGTGGCACCTCCGAGACCAGGAACTCCTCCATCTCGTCCTCGACCTCGTCCGGGAGCTTGAAACCGTCGCGATCGAAGAACTTGATGCCGTTGTACTCAGCAGGATTGTGCGATGCCGAGATCACCACCCCACCATCGGCGCCAAGCGTCCGAGCGAGGAACGCCACGGCCGGCGTTGGCACGATGCCCACCCGGTACGCGTCGGCTCCCCCCGCGCAGATGCCCGCGACGATCGCGGCCTCCAGCATGTCGCCGCTGCGTCGCGTGTCCATCCCCACGACGATGCTCCCTCCGCCCTTTTCGCCGAGGAAGTGCGCAGCAGCCTCGCCCAGCTTGAACGCGAGTTCGGGGGGCAGGTCGTCGTTCGCGACGCCACGCACGCCGTCGGTGCCGAAGAGTCGGGACATCTGGCCTCCTGAGGAACAAAGAAGGGCCCGCCGCGGGGGCGGGCCCTTCGTACGAATCCGGCCTCGCAGTTCTAGCGTTTGGAGAACTGCGGCTTCTTGCGGGCCTTCTTCAGGCCGTACTTCTTGCGCTCGACCATCCGGGGGTCGCGACGCAGGAACCCTGCACGCTTGAGCTCGCCACGGTAGTTGTCGCCAGCTTGGAGCAGGGCGCGCGAGATGCCGTGACGCAGCGCGCCAAGCTGACCCGAGATGCCACCGCCTTTGATGTTCGCGATGACGTCGAAGTGACCGAGGGTCTCGGTGACCTTGAACGGCTGGTCGACGAAGCCCTTGAGTTCCGGACGACCGAAGTACGAATCGAAGTCACGCCCGTTCACCGTGTAGACACCGGTGCCGGGGGTGATGCGCACACGGGCCACAGACGTCTTGCGACGCCCGGTACCCCAGTAGACTGCCTTGTTCTCGGCCATGCGCTAAACCTCCAGCGTGATCTGACGCGGCTTCTGGGCCTGGTGCGGGTGCTCGGGACCGCCGTACACCTTGAGCTTCATGCCCATGGCGCGCCCGAGGGTGTTCTTCGGAAGCATGCCCTTGACCGCCATCTCGATGACACGCTCGGGCCGCTTGGCCAGCATGTCGCCGGTGGTGATCATCTTGAGCCCGCCCGGATACCCTGAGTGATGGTACTTCTTCTTGTCGGTGAGCTTCTTTCCGGTGAGCTTGATCTTGGACGCGTTTATGACGATGACAAAATCGCCGGTGTCGACGTGAGGGGTATACTGCGGCTTTCGCTTACCCTTCAGTATCTGCGCGACCTCGCTGGCCAAACGGCCGAGCGGAATGCCGGTAGCGTCGACGAGCAGCCACTCTTGCTCGATCTCGCCCGGCTTGGCGTAGTAGGTCTTCACTTACTCCTCCGCACACTGGGACAATGGTGTCGTTTTCGTGAGTTCACGGGGCTCAGGAAACGAACCCTTACACTTTAGCTGCGGCAGTTCAGATAGTCAACAAACGCCCCCGGGCGTGTCCATTCCTCCGTCACGCTACAGCCAGCACTCTTCGGGATAGTCGACTTGCCACAGCGTGAGGCCCTGCGGCGGCGCGGTCGGACCCGCGGCCGAGCGGTCGCATGCCTCAAGCGCGTCCTTCATCCACAACGCGGAATGCTTGCCTCGGCCGACCTCTACGAGACTACCCACGATGATGCGCACCATCGAGTGCAAGAACGCGTTTCCTACGATCCGCACGACGATGCAATGCTCCCCCATCTCGCGTGCGGGAACCACCTCGATGGCCTCGACTCGCCGCACCGTGCGCTTGCCGATTGCCGAGGAGGCCGCGCAAAACGACCGGAAGTCGTGTTCGCCGAGCAGGCACCCCGCCGCCTCGCGCATCGCCCCGAGGTTGAGCGCCGTCGGCGTCCACCAGGCGTACCGCTTGAGGAAGAGCGGCGCCACCGGACCGGGAACGATGCGGTAGCGATACTCTCGGCCAACCGCCGAGAAGCGCGCGCTGAAGCCGGGCGCGGCTTTTCGGATGCCGGTCACGACCACATCAGGGCCGCACAGCGCGTTGAGCGAGCGCATGAAGGCGCGAGCGTCCGGCTCGGCACCGGTGGCTTCGTACGTGACGAGCTGACCGAGGGCATGCACGCCGGCATCGGTTCGCCCGGCGCCGACGGTCTCGACGGGAGCGCGCAGAATGGTCGCGAGCGCCGCCTCGAGCCGGCCCTGCACGGTGTCGCTCGTCGGCTGGCGAGCAAAGCCGGACAGATCGGTGCCGTCGTAAGACACGCTGAGCACGATGACGTCCGGCAACACGACCTCCTAGAGCACCAGGCCAAGTGCGATGAGCCCGAACGTGCCCAAGCATAGCACCGCCCAGTCCGAGGACCGCATGACCGACTCGTGCAGTCGGGTCCGGCCGATCCCGCCCCGGTAGCAGCGCGCCTCCATCGCCGTGGCAAGGTCGTCGGCCCGACGGAACAGGTTCACGAACAAAGGCACGAGGACCGGTCCGAAAGCCTTCGCGCGCCGTATCGGTCCGCTCTCGTCGAAGCGCGCGCCGCGTGCGGTCTGAGCGACGAGGATCTTCTCGGCCTCCTGGGCGGTCGTGGGGATGAAGCGGAGCGCGATGGTGAGCATCATCGCGACTTCGCTCGCCGGAAAGCGCAGACGCTCGAGCGGGCGCATGAGCGTCTCGAGGCCGTCTGTCAGCGCGACCGGCGACGTCGTAAGTGTGAGAAGCGAGGTGCCCACCACCAAGAGCACGATACGAAAGGCGAAGAAGATGCCCGTCACCAGGCCCGGACCGTCAACCGCGAGCGGGCCCAGGCGCACGAGGCTCACGGTCGCGGGATTCCAGCGCAGCGCGTGCGCCGCCAGCGTGATCACGAGAATGACGGTTACGGCTTTGGTGCCGCGCAGGGCGATTCGCCACGGCACCTGCGAGACCCTGACCACGAGCGCCACGAGCACTCCGGCGACCGCAAGACCGGCGAGGTCGTGCATGAGGAACAGCGAGACCGTGAACGCGGCGACGAGTCCCATCTTCGTCCTGGCGTCGAGGGCATGCACCGGTGAATCGGCGGGCACGTACTGCCCGAATGCGACCGGCGCTCTCATCGCGTGGCTCCTGCCGCGGCCGCCAGTATCTCCGCCGCCTCCTCGGGGTCGAGCGCGATCCACCCGATCGCCGCGCCACGCCGCCGCGCGAGCAGCTGGGCCCGGACAACGTCGGGCAAGACCAGCCCCACGCGTTCGTACGGCTCCGGGTCGGCCAACAGCTGCGGCACGCTGCCGTCGAACACCGTCGAGCCCGAAGCGAGCGCGAGAAGCTGCGTCGCGGCGGGCAGGAACTGCTCGGGATCGTGCGTGACCACCAGCACGCCGGCGCGCTCGCGCACGGTGGCTATCGCTGCCATGATCGCTTCTCGGCCATCGCGATCGAGACCGGCGGTGGGCTCGTCGAGCAGAAGTTACGCCGGGCGCATGGCAAGCACGCCCGCCACCGCCACCCTGCGGGCCTCGCCACCAGAAAGCGTGAACGGCGAGCGTCCGGCGAACTCGGCGTCGGCTAGCGCAACGCTCGCGAGCGCGTCGCGCGCCGCTTGCCCGGCATCGGGAAAGCGGAGGTTCTTCGGACCGAAGAGGACGTCTTCGAGCACCGTCTCCGCGAAGAACTGCGTCTCCGGATTCTGGAAGACGATGCCGACCCGGCCGGGCTCTCCCGGCGCTTCCCCGTCGACGAGCACGCTGCCCGAGTCAGGCGCGAGCAGGCCCGAGAGCACGCGAAGCAGCGTCGACTTGCCCGAGCCGGTAGCGCCGACGACAAGCAGCAGGCCACCCGGCTCGAGCGTGAGAGAGACGCCCTTGAGCGCCGGCGCCGCGAACGCGGTGCTAGCGCCGTACGTGTACGTGAGCGTGTCTGCTACGAGGGCCACAACGCCTCCACGACGTCCTCGGCGCTGCGTGCCTCGGCTATGGCGAAACCCCGCGCGCGCAATGCGGCGGCGAGCCTGAAGAGCGGCGGCGGTTCCAGGCCGAGCGAGCACATCACGCCCTCGTTCGCCAGGAGTTCCGGCACCGGCCCATCGTAGGCGACCCGCCCGTGATCGAGCGCGATCACGCGCTGCGCGCACAGCGCCTCGGCCAAGTCGTGCGTGATATCGATGATCGCAGTCCCGGCCGAGCGAAGCTCAGCGAGCACGGCCAGCACCTCGCCGCGCCCCTCGACGTCGAGCATCGCTGTCGGTTCGTCCAGCACGAGGCACCCGGGTTTCATCGCCAGGGCGCCCGCAATCGCGAGACGCTGCTTCTGGCCTTCCGAGAGCAGGTGCGGCTCCCGTCGCTCGAGGCCGGTCAGCCCTACGGCCGCAAGCGCCCCATCGACCCGCAGACGGAGTTCCTCGCGCGGCACGCCGAGATTCTCAGGTCCGAACGCGACGTCCTCTTCTACGACCGTCCCGACGATCTGGTTGTCCGGATTCTGGAGTACCAGCCCCACGCTGGACCGGACCTCCCATGCATGTCCCTCGTCTGCCGTGTCCATCCCGTCCACAAGCACGCGACCTGCCGAGGGAAGCAGCAACCCGTTCGCCAGCCGAGCGAGCGTGGACTTTCCCGAGCCGTTCGCGCCGACGACCGCCGTCCACGAGCCGTGCGCCAGTGCGACGGACACACGGTCAAGCGCCGGAACGTCGGCGGCCGGATAGCTATAGGTCACATCCTCGAAGACGATCATGCGAACTTCATGACCTCCAGCATACAAAGGAGGGCCCGCCTTCCGGCGAGGCCCTCGATGTGAGATCGAACCCGGCAGTTCCCGGACTTCGTGCCTGCTACTCGACCAGTTCCAGGATGACCATCGGAGCGGCGTCGCCCTTGCGCGGCCCAAGCTTGAGGATGCGGGTATAGCCGCCCTCGCGCTCGGTGTAACGCGGTGCGATGTCCGCGAAGATCTTATGCACGAGCTCGCGATCGCCGAGCTCGGCAAGCGCCAGGCGACGAGAGTGCACGTCGCCGGCCTTGCCCCAGGTGATGATCCGCTCGGCAAGCATGCGGACCTCCTTGGCGCGGGTCTCGGTAGTCTTGATCCGCTCGTTCAGGAAAAGGGCGCGCGCAAGACCACGGAGCATCGCCTTGGTGTGGCTGGCGTCCGTACCGAGCTTGCGTCCCTGCTTGGCGTGTCTCATAGCGTGCTTCTCCTACCCAGCCAGGCTCAGGCCGATCGCCTGCAGCTTGTCCTTGACTTCCTCGATGGACTTGGCGCCGAAGTTCCGGATGTTCAGCAGATCGGTCTCAGAGCACTCGGTGAGCTGGCCGATCGTGTTCACGCCCTGACGCTTAAGACAGTTGTACGACCGCACGGAAAGGTCGAGCTCCTCGATCGGCGTATCGAGAACACCCTCGTTCTCGTCAAGCGCCGCCGTGAAGATGCCGTCTTCGCTGATGGCGGTGATGGCCTGGTCGGCGAAGAGCGCCATATGCTCGTTGATGATGAGTGCGGCCCGCGCGACGGCGTCGCTCGGATCGACGGCGCCGTTGGTCTCGACCTCGAGGACCAGGCGATCGTAGTCGGTGCGCTGACCGACCCGGGTGTTCTGCACGACGTACGTGCAACGAGCGACCGGGCTGAAGAGCGAATCGACGGTGATAACGCCGAGAGGATCCTCGGGGCGCTTGTTACGATCAGCCGTGACATAGCCACGACCCACGCCGATGCGAATGCTCATCTCGAGCTTGGCGCCCTTCTCGAGGGTCGCTATGACTTGCTCGGGAGTGACGAGCTCGAACTCCGCGGGGACTTTGAGATCCGCGCCGGTGACCTCGCCAGGACCGGAGGCGCTCAGCGTGGCGACACCGTCGCCACTGCCGATCCCGGTCTCGCGGAACACCAGGCCTTTGACATTGAGAACGATATCGGTGACGTCCTCGCGGACACCCTCGATGCTCGAGAACTCATGCTGCTTGCCTTCAATGCGGATCGAGGTAGCCGCGGCGCCCTGAAGGGAACTCAGGAGCACACGGCGCATCGAGTTACCGAGGGTGTAGCCGTAGCCGCGCTCAAGCGGCTCAACGACGTAGCGAGCTGTCCGCTCGTCGATGACATCGACTTCAACCTGCGGCCTCATAAACTCGGTCATAGAGAGAGCCTCCTTGGCCTCGATCAGTGCGTCTTACTTGGAGTACAGCTCGACGATGAGCTGTTCGCGAACCGGCGCGTCGATCTGTTCACGCGACGGAAGCGAAAGTACTTTGCCCTGCAGCTTCTCGACGTCGACCTCAAGCCAGCCCGGGATCTCGACTTTTGAAGACGAGATGATGGCGGCCTTGACGACGGTCAGCTCCTTGGCTTTGTCTGCAACCGCGACTACCTGGCCCGGTTTCACGCGGTACGACGGGATATCGACCCGACGACCGTCCACCAGGAAGTGGCCGTGACGCACGTTCTGACGAGCCTCATCGCGTGATGCCGCAAACCCGAGGCGGTACACGACATTGTCCAGACGGCTCTCAAGCAGCCGCAGCAGGTTCTCGCCGGTGATGCCCTTCGTTCGGCTCGCCAGCTTGTAGTAGTTGCGGAACTGCTTCTCGAGGATCCCGTAGATCCTCTTCGCCTTCTGCTTCTCACGAAGCTGAATGCGATACTCGCTGTCGCGAGGGCGTTTCTTTCCCGCCATGCCAGGCGGATACGGGCGGCGCTCGATCGCGCACTTATCGCTGTAGCAGCGATCGCCCTTGAGGAAGAGCTTGATACCTTCTCGGCGGCACAATCTGCAGTCCGCCCCGGAATAGCGTGCCATAGGGGTGGTCCTCCCGAAGTTACACGCGGCGGCGCTTGCGCGGCCGACAACCATTGTGTGGGACAGGGGTGCAATCCTGGATGCTCGCGATTTCCAGGCCAGCGGCCTGCAGCGAGCGGATCGCGGTCTCGCGGCCCGAGCCCGGGCCCTTGACGAATACCGACACCTTGCGAAGGCCGTGCTCCTGCGCCATCTTCGCGCACGATTCGGCCGCCAGCTGCGCCGCGAACGGCGTGGACTTGCGCGAACCCTTGAAGCCCACCGTGCCGGCGGACTGCCAGGAGATCACGTTGCCCGAGGGATCAGTGATAGTGATGATCGTGTTGTTGAAGGTGCTCTTGATGTGCGCCTGGCCAACGGCGATGTTCTTGCGCTCGCTGCGCTTCAGACGGGTCTTGACGTTCTTCTTCTTGGCGACCATGGACTACTTGCCCTTCTTCTTCGCACCGATTTGACGGCGGGGGCCCTTGCGAGTGCGCGCATTGGTATGCGTGCGCTGGCCGCGGACCGGCAGACCCTTGCGGTGACGGAGTCCCCGGTAACAGCCGATCTCCATCAGACGCTTGATGTTCTGCCCGACCTCACGGCGAAGGTCACCCTCGACCTTCAGGCTCCGGTCGATGTACTCGCGAAGTCGCACGACCTCTTCTTCAGTGAGGTTGCGAACGCGTGTGTTCGGATCGATTCCGGTCTCCCGGAGGATATGCTGGCTCGTGGTGAGCCCAATACCGAAAATGTAGGTCAATCCGATCTCGACGCGCTTTTCGCGCGGGAGGTCGACGCCTGCGATACGTGCCACGTGGTCCCTCCTACCTAACCCTGACGCTGCTTGTGGCGGGGGTTCTCACAAATCACGAGCACCCGCCCGTGACGGCGGACGATCTTGCACTTCTCACACATCTTCTTAACTGAGGGGCGTACCTTCATCGAAATGGTCCTTTCGGATCATGCGTGTCGCTCTATCTGCACACCCAGCCGCAGGTGTCTCATTTCTCGTCCTGGAAGAGGCACACCCACGGTGCCGGGTGTCTCTATGACCAATCACGTCGCAGTCACTTGAACCGGTACGTGATTCTCCCCCTGGTCAGATCGTACGGGGAAAGTTCGACGGTGACCTTGTCACCGGGAAGGATCCTGATGTAATGCATACGCATCTTGCCCGAGATGTGCGCAAGTATCTTATGTCCGTTTTCCAACTCGACCCGGAACATGGCATTCGGCAGGGGCTCAGTTACTGTCCCCTCCATCTCGATGGCGTCATCGCGCTTTCCCAACTACACCTCTCCTTCACCACTGAGAAGCCGCAAACGTGGAGTATATCTCATTTAGCGCGGCTCAGTCCACCCATACCTTACTCGACCGTCAGAATCAGCGGTCCTTCCTCAGTGATAGCGACCGAATGCTCAAAATGCGCGGACATCGCGCCGTCAGCCGTCACGACCGTCCAGCCGTCATCAAGCGAGCGAACAGCGTACCCACCGGCGTTCACCATGGGCTCGACCGCCAGAACCATACCCGGCTTCAATTGCACGCCTTTGCCAGGTTGTCCGAAGTTCGGAACCTGCGGATCCTCGTGCATCGCCCGTCCGATGCCGTGACCCACATACTCCCTGACAACAGAGAACCCAGCAGCCTCCGCAACCTGCTGCACGGCCGCGCCGATGTCATACAGCCGCATGCCTGGCCGCATCTTTGCGATGCCCGCCTCAAGCGACCTGCGCGTGGCCTCCATGAGGGATCGCGCCACGCCGCTGACATGCCCAACCGGGAACGTCATTGCCGAATCACCGTAGAAGCCATCTATGACAGCTCCGCAATCCACCGAGAGGATGTCGCCTTCTCTGAGAACGCGCTTCCCGGGAATCCCATGAACGACCTGCTCGTTGATGGACGTGCACAGTGTCGCCGGAAAACCGTTGTACCCGAGAAACGCCGGCTTCCCATGCTGCGATCGGATGTACTCCTCGGCGATCTGGTCGAGTTCGCGAGTCGTGATGCCCGGTCGAACCGCTTCGCCGACAAGGCGAAGCGTCACTGCGGTCACGCGACCGGCTTCACGCATCATCTCGATCTCCACCGGAGACTTCAGCACGATCACGAGGCGTTAACCTTCCACTATCGCACGAACATCCGAGAATACGCTCTCCGCCGGGCGATTGCCGTCCACGCGGCGCAGCACCCCTTTGTCGCGGTAGTACGCGATCAGGGGAGCGGTGGACCGCTCGTAGACATCCAAACGATTCGTCACGGTCGTGACCGTGTCGTCGTCGCGTTGCATCAGTGAGCCACCACATGCGGGACACACGCCGTTGCCGGTTTCGGGCTGCGAGACCACGTTGAAGATGGCGCCACACTGCGCGCACATGCGCCGGCCCGTCAGACGCTTGATGAGCACGCCCTTGTCAACGTCTATGCTGATCACGGCGTCGAGTTTCTTGTGGAGCTCCTGCAGTGCTCTGCCCAGCGCGTCGGCCTGGATGACCGTGCGTGGAAAGCCGTCGAGTATGAAGCCCTTCTCGGCATCAGGTTCCTGAAGACGCGCCTTGACAAGACCGATGACCACCATGTCGGGAACCAGTTCACCGGCGTCGATATACTTCTTGGCGGCCAGCCCGAGCGGCGTTTGGTTTGCGACCGCCTTGCGTAGAATGTCGCCGGTAGAGATGTGCGCGAACCCATAGGCGTCCACAAGCTTGGCAGCCTGCGTTCCTTTACCGGCGCCGGGTGCGCCGAGCAGCATGATGTTCATCCGCGTCTCTCCTTACTTGAAGAAGCCATCGTAGTGACGCATCTTCAGCTGGCTCTCTAGCTGCGTCATCGTCTCAAGGGCGACGCCCACCATGATGAGGATCGAGGTGCCTCCGAAGGACTTCAGCAGCGGAGACGCCGTCGACTGGAGCTCGAACAGTATCTGCGGCAGCACGGCGATAGCCGCGAGGAACAGCGCACCTGGCAGCGTGATCCGATTGAGAACGTTCTCGATGTACGTCACGGTCTGCTTTCCCGGGCGCACGCCCGGGATGAACCCGCCGTTCTTGCGAAGGTTGTCGGCAAGGTCGATCGGGTTGAAGACGAGAGCAGTATAGAAGTACGTGAAGAACACGATGAGCACCGCATACAGGATGATGTGCACCGTGCCGCCCGACAGAATGTTCGAGAGGCTCTTCAGCCAAGCGACCTTCGGGAAGAACTGCGCGAGGGTTGCCGGGAAGAGCAGAATCGACGAGGCGAAGATGATGGGTATGACGTTGGCGCCATTGACCTTCAGGGGGATATACGTCCCCTGCCCGCCATAAACGCGCCGGCCGACCACCCGCTTCGCGTACTGGACAGGAATGCGACGCTGTCCGCGCTCCATGAAGATGACTGCTGCTACTACCACAAGCGACATCGCCAGGAGGATGACCGTCGCGTACCAGTCCTGGATCTGAATCGAGTTGATGATCGTCACCGGGAAACGGGACACGATGCTCGCGAAGATGAGCAGCGACATGCCGTTGCCGACACCTCGCTGCGTGATGAGCTCACCCATCCACATGATGAACGCAGTGCCGGCAAGCAGACTGATCACGATGATGACCTGATTGAGGAGGCCGAAGGAGATTCCCAACCCGCCGCTCGTCTGAGGCGCCTGGAACACAGAAAGCAGACCCACAGACTCGACGAGCCCAATCGCGAGCGTGAGATAGCGGGTCGTCTGCGTGATCTTCCGCTGCCCCGCCTCGCCTTCCTTGGACCAGCGCTCGAGCGTCGGGATGACCGCTTGCAGCAACTGCATGATGATCGAAGACGTGATGTACGGCATGATTCCAAGCGAAAAGATCGCAAAGTTCTCCAGCGCGCCGCCCGCGAACAGGTTCAGCAGGCCAAGCGCCGACCCCGACTGAACGAGGTTCTTGACAGATCCCGGGTCGACGCCTGGTACGGGAATGTGCGCCCCAACGCGGTACAGGGCGATCATTCCGAGCGTGAAGAGGATCTTCTTACGCAGATCCGGAATCCTGAATGCGTTGACAAGTGCCTCGATCACGGCTGTTCGACCGTCCCTCCCGCTGCCTCGATCTTGGTCTTTGCTGCATCGGATATCTTGTCGACCTTGACGCTCAAAGCCTTCGTGATATCCCCGTCTCCAAGCACCTTGACCGGCACCGTCTTGGACTTGATGACTCTCTTGGCGAACAGGGAGTCGATATCGACGACGTCGCCCGCAGCGTAAAGACTGTCGAGCCTGGATACGTTCACCACCGCGTACTCGACGCGGTTGCGGTTCTTGAAGCCCGGGAGTTTCGGCAGGCGCATCGCAAGCGGGTTCTGTCCACCCTCGAAGCCGGGACCTTTGCCGCCGCCGGAGCGGGAGTTCTGGCCCTTGTCACCGCGACCGGAGGTGCCGCCGTGACCACTTCCGTGGCCACGACCAACCCGTTTGCGGTCCTTGCGTGAGCCCGGTGCCGGGAAGAGGTCGTTGATCTGCATAGCTAGTATCGCTCCTTTTCATCGCTACCGAAGATCGCTCCGGTGCCGGCCGCTCGCCGCCGGCTGACTATCAGTTCGGCGATTGCTCGCCTACGACAGCTCCTCGACCTGCACGAGATGCTTCACCTTGAATACCATGCCGCGAATCACGGGCGTGTCCGCCTGCTCGACGGTGTCGTTGATCCGCTTCAGGCCGAGCGCCCGGATGGTTCCCCGCTGGTCTGCTGGCGTGCCGATGGTGCTCTTTACCTGGGTGATTCGCAGCATGGCCGCCTTATGTCCTCTTGCCATGATGCTTAGCCCTCCTTGCCGTAGACCTGCGCCACGGTCTTTCCGCGACGCCTAGCGATGTCCTCTGCGCTCGATAGGTCCTGGAGGCCCTTCGCCGCAGCCTTCACCATGTTCAGTGCGTTGTTCGTCCCGAGCGACTTCGACAGCACGTCGGTCACACCGCCGAGTTCAAGAAGCGCGCGAACAGGACCACCGGCGATGACACCGGTGCCCGGTGCCGCCGGCTTCAGCAGGACCTTACCTGCACCGTACTCGCCGAGGATGACATGCGGAATGGTGGTTCCGGCAAGCGGAAAGCTGAACATGTTCTTCTTCGCGTCCTCGACGCCCTTCTTGATCGCTACCGGTACTTCTGCGGACTTGCCCATGCCGACGCCCACACGGCCTTTACCGTCGCCGACGACCACCAGCGCCGTCAGCGAAAAGCGCCGGCCTCCCTTGACGACCTTGGAAACCCGGTTGATGTAGACGACCTTCTCTTGCAGTTCGGAAACCGCTGCGGTCTCGCGTTCGCGTGCCATCAAAATCCTCCTCTTAGAACGTCAGGCCGGCGCCACGGGCACCCTCGGCGAGGGACTTGACTCGGCCGTGATAGAGGCGACCACCGCGGTCGAACACAACCTGCGAGATGCCTGCGTCGACTGCCCGACGTGCGACGAGCTCTCCAACGGCCTTCGCGGCGTCAGTATTCGAGCTCGACTCCAGCACGCCTTTCAGCTCGGCATCGAGCGTAGAGGCGGAAACGAGCGTCCGCCCCGTGCCGTCATCGATGACTTGCGCATAGATATTCGCATTCGACCTGGTCACCCTCAGGCGAGGGCGCTCGGCGGAACCGCTCACCTTGCCGCGAACGCGACGCTGTCGGCGGGCCAGCGCTGCTGCCTTTGCCTTGGTCTTATCCATCGTTCCGTTCCACTCTCCTCATGTCGCGCCGACGTACGCGGCGCGGCGATCGATGCTCTACTTGGCAGCCTTGCCGAGCTTACGGCGAACCTTCTCGCCTGCGTAACGCACGCCCTTGCCCTTGTAAGGCTCCGGCGGCCGGATCTTGCGGATCTCGGCGGCCACCTGGCCGACGCGTTGCTTGTCGATGCCGCTGACGCTGATCTTGGTCGGTGCCGGCACCTCGAAGGTGATCCCCGGCTCGGCGGTGACGACGACAGGATGGCTGAACCCGAGGCTCAGATCCAGGTTGTCGTCCTTGAGAACCGCGCGGTAACCAACGCCCACGATCTCGAGGTCTTTCTTGAAGCCCTCGGACACGCCGATCACCATGTTCGCGATCAGGCTACGGGTCAGACCATGCAGCGAGCGATGACGCCGCTCGTCAGTAGGACGGCGGACGACGACAGCGCCGTCCTCTATCTCAAGGATCATATCCTTGTCGAACACCGAGGAGAGGGTGCCCTTCGGGCCCTTCACCACGACTTCGGACCCATTGATCGTCACCTCGACCCCGAACGGGACCGGGATGGGCTGCTTGCCGATTCGAGACACGGCTGTTGCTCCTTTCTCAGTCCACCGGTTACCAGATGTACGCGATCACTTCGCCGCCGACACCAGCCGAACGGGCCTGCTTCTCGGTCATAACGCCGTTCGAGGTGGAGATCACGGCGATGCCGAGCCCGCCAAGGACACGAGGCAACTCGTCCTTCTTGGTGTAAACGCGCAGACCGGGCTTGCTGATACGACGGATACCGGTGATCGTCCGCTGCTTCTTGGGGCCATACTTCAGCGTAATCTCGAGCGTCGCCTGCGGCTCGCCCGGCTTTACGACGTATTCCTCGACGTAGCCTTCATCCTTCATGATGCGCGCGATCTCCACGAGCTTGTTGGATGAGGGCATGGAGACCGAGGACTGAAACGCCGAATTCGCGTTGCGAACGCGAGTCAACATGTCGGCGATCGGGTCTGTCATGCTCATTCGTCGTACCTCCTATGGTTTGGACGCTTCAAGCTCGTCGGTTCATCCGCGCCCATGACGTAGACGCCTGCCGAGCCTCGAATGCCGCCAGGGCCTACCAGCTCGCCTTGCGAACGCCGGGAAGCTCGCCACGGCTGGCGAGTTCACGAACACAGATTCGGCAGAGGCCGAACTTTCGGTAGTACGCGCGCGGGCGACCGCAACGCGTGCACCGGTTCACCGCACGCACGCTGAACTTCGGCGTGCGCTTGGCCTTGGCGATCATCGACTTCTTTGCCACTGAGTGACCTCCTTGCCAGGACCGCCCGCCCTCAGGACGTGCGATCCGCGCTTATCTATCGCTTGAACGGGAACCCGAACTCGTCGAGAAGAGCCCGGCATTCCTCGTCTGTCTTCGAGCTGGTGACGAACGTGATATCCATTCCGCGTACCCGGTCGACTTTGTCGTAGTCCACTTCCGGGAAGATGAGCTGCTCGCTCACGCCAAGCGAGTAGTTGCCGCGGCCGTCGAAGGCTGTTGCGCTGATTCCGCGAAAATCGCGAATTCGCGGAAGCGCAGTCGAAAGTAGGCGGTCTATGAACTCCCACATGCGATCGCCTCGAAGCGTTACCTTGGCGCCGATCGGCATGCCCTGGCGCACCTTGAAGGCAGCGACCGACTTCTTCGCGCGCGTCACAGCCGGCTTCTGGCCCGTGATAAGGGCGAGATCAGCCATGGCGGCGTCGAGTTGCTTCGGATCCTGGACTGCCGCACCGACGCCCATGTTGAGAACGATCTTCTCAAGGCGCGGTACCTGGTGCACGTTGCCGTATTGCCTGCGCTCCATCAGCGTCGGCACAATCTCCGCTCGGTATCTGTCTTTCAGCCTGGGTGTCACCTGGTTCCTACCTCCATGTTCCGCGCCCACCGGATTTCCGACCCGGTGGGACTTGCCACCCCGGTGCGGATGCACCGGAAGTCAGCTACTTGTCGATGTCTTTGCCGCACTTCTTGCACACGCGGATACGCGTACCGTTTTCCCGACGGCGGCCCGCGCGCGTCGGTTCGCTGCAGCTCGGGCACACGAGCATCACATTCGAGACGTGGATAGTACCCTCCATCTCGATGATGCCACCCTGCTGATTCCTTTGGCTGGGCCGGGTCGCCTTCTTCATCATGGCGACGTCCTCAACCACGATACGCTGCTTCTCAGGCATGGACCGGAGGACTTTGCCCTCTTTGCCCTTGTCCTTGCCGGCGATGACGCGAACCTTGTCGCCCTTGCGAACGGTCATTGACTTTGCCACTGCTGCGTCACCTCTTACAGGACTTCGGGAGCGAGCGAGACGATCTTCATGAACTTGCGCTCACGAAGCTCTCGCGCTACCGGGCCGAAGATACGGGTTCCCCGAGGATTGCCGGCTGCGTCGATGATGACTGCGGCATTCTCGTCGAACTTGATGTAGCTGCCATCCGGACGGCGCACTTCCTTCTTGCAGCGTACAACGACCGCCTTGACGACATCGCCCTTCTTGACGTTGCCGTTCGGCGTCGCCTCTTTCACGGCGCACACGATCGTGTCACCGACGTACGCATACCGGCGCTTCGAGCCGCCGAGCACCTTGATGCACGCTACCTTGCGGGCACCGGAGTTGTCGGCGACCTTGAGCCGTGTCTCCTGCTGGATCATCTGTTCCTCCGTCTTGCCTACCCGGTCATCACGCCGCGCTGAGCGGCCGAGCGGACCGGTGCTACTTGGCCTTCTCCACAATCTCTACAAGACGCCACCGCTTGAGCTTGGAGATGGGGCGCGTCTCCATGATGCGAACACGATCGCCGACCTGGGCGGCGTTCTCCTCGTCATGAGCGTGGAGCTTGTTGCTGCGGGTGATCATCTTGCCGTAGAAGGGGTGCTTCTTGCGGTCCTCGACAAGCACAACACACGTCTTGTCGCCGCTTGCCGAGACAACAAGGCCCTGGCGTTCCTTGCGGCGGTTACGATCGGTAGTCATCCGTCATCCCTTCCTTGCCGTCTTAAGACGCCTGGCTGCGAGCGACCGCGATCTCGCGGGCACGCAGCTCGGTGTGCAGACGGGCGATATCCTTCTTGACGGCCTTGATCCGGCCCGGGTTGTCTAGCTGACCCGTGGCAAGCTGAAAGCGAAGGTTGAACAGCTCGGTACGAGTGTCCTTCAGCTTCTGTGTGAGCTCCTGGTCAGCAAGACCTTTGATCTCTACAGGATTCATCTATACTTCACCGCCAGATTCGGCTCTGGTCACGAACTTGCACTTAATCGGGAGCTTCTGGGCCGCGAGGCGCATGGCCTCCTTGGCGACCTCTTCACTCACTCCAGCCACTTCGAACATCACGCGGCCGGGTTTCACGACAGCGACCCACTTCTCGGGGTTGCCTTTGCCGGACCCCATGCGGGTCTCGGCCGGCTTCTGGGTGACGGGCTTGTCCGGAAAGATGTTGATCCAGACCTTACCGCCACGCTTCATGTAGCGGGTCATCGCAACACGGGCAGCTTCGATCTGACGGTTCGTGACCCAGGCGCCTTCCAACGCCTTCAGGCCGTAGTCGCCGAAGTTGACCTGGGTGCCGCCCTTGGCTGTGCCCTTCATATGACCGCGCTGAACCTTGCGGTGCTTCACTCGCTTAGGCAAAAGCATCTCTACGCTCTCCCTTCGCCCTCGCGCCGGCGGCCGCGACCGCTCGGGCGCTCCCGTTCCGAGCGCGGACGCTCGGTGGTGCGCTCGTCGACCATCTCCTGACCCGGGAGCTTGTCGCCCCGGTAGACCCACACCTTCACACCGATGACGCCGTACGTGGTCACGGCGTCCACTGCGCCGTAATCGATCTTCGCGCGCAGGGTGTGCAGCGGCACTCGACCCTCGCGATACCATTCGCGACGACCCATCTCGGAGCCGCCGAGACGACCCGAACACTGGATGCGGATGCCGAGGGCTCCGCTCTTCATAGCGCTCGTGACCGCCTTCTTCATCGCCCGGCGAAATGAGACGCGGGCCACGAGCTGCTCGGCAACGCTCTGTGCGATGAGCACGGCGTCGAGCTCGGGTCGCTTGATCTCGATGATATTGATAGCGACGGGACGACCGGCCAGCGTCTCAAGTTCTTTGCGGAGCACGTCGACCTCGGCACCCTTCTTACCGATGACGATTCCGGGACGCGCGGTCCAGATCTCGGTGATCACCTTGTCGCCTTTGCGCTCTATGTCAACACGCGACACCGCTGCGCGGCGGAGCTTTAGCTTCAGGTACTTTCGAATCGCGAGATCCTCGGCGAGAACCGTGTCGTAGCCCTTCGCCTGGAACCAGCGCGAGCGCCAGTTCTCGGTGATGCCGAGTCTGAACCCGGTGGGATAGACTTTCTGACCCATGGCGGCCTACGCCTCCTCTCGCTGCTTGACGACGATAGTGATGTGGCTGGTGCGCTTATTGATGCGGAACGCACGGCCCATGGCACGGGGCCTGATGCGCTTAAGCGTCGGACCCTCGTCCACGAATGCCTGCGAAACATAGAGCGTCTCCGGCTTGACCTTCAGGTTCTTCGCGGCATTTGCTGCAGCGCTGTGAACGACCTTGGCGACGATCTCAGCTGCGCTGCGGTCCGAGAACTTGAGGATGGCCTCTGCGTCGGTGACTGACTTTCCGCGCACGAGGTCGATGACGAGCCGCGCTTTGCGCGGCGCCACCCTCACGAATCTCGCTGTTGCTTTGGCTTCCATCTACTCGAACCTCCGACTACGACCGGCTTGCGCGCTCCCGCGCGGATGACCGGGTGACGACCGATCGACCCTATCGCTTGCCCTTGCGGTCAGCGGCGTGCCCGCGGAACGTGCGGGTCGGCGAGAACTCGCCGAGCTTGTGACCGACCATGGACTCGGTGACGTACACAGGAACGTGCTTCCGGCCGTCGTGAACGGCGATCGTGTGCCCAACCATCTCCGGGAAAATGGTGGACGCCCGCGACCACGTCTTGATGACCTTCTTCTCGCCAGCCTCGTTCATCGCGTGAATCCGCTGCAGCAGACGCGGCTCGACGTACGGTCCCTTCTTAAGGCTTCTGCTCATGGCTTTGAACTCCAGCTCCTCTACGGCTCGCGCTACTTCTTGCGGCGACGGATGATCATCTGGTTGGACGCCTTCTTCTTGGAACGAGTGCGGTGACCCTTGGTAGGCACACCCCACGGCGTCACCGGATGACGGCCAGCGGTCTTGTTCTTGCCCTCGCCACCACCGTGCGGATGGTCGACCGGGTTCATTGCCGTGCCGCGGACGGTCGGGCGCACGCCGGCCCACCGCTTGCGGCCTGCCTTGCCGACCGTGATGCCCTCATGCTCGGGGTTGCCGACTACGCCGACCGTCGCACGACAAACGAGCGGAACCATACGCATTTCCGAGGAAGGCATGCGCAGGATCGCGTATGGACCTTCTTTTGCCATGAGCTGAGCAGACGTGCCAGCCGAGCGAGCGATCGCCGCCCCGCGACCCGGCTGCAGCTCGATAGCGTGCACGACCGTACCGGTCGGGATCTTCTCGAGCGGCAGTGCATTTCCGGGCTTGATGTCCGCGTCCGCACCGGACGACACGATGTCGCCGACCGACAGCTTCTGTGGGCACAGGATGTAGCGCTTCTCGCCGTCAGCGTAGTGAAGCAGTGCTATGCGGGCCGAGCGGTTCGGGTCGTACTCGATCGTCGCGACCTTGGCGGGAATGCCGTCCTTATTGCGCTTGAAGTCGATCTTGCGGTAGCGGCGCTTATGCCCACCACCCTGATGGCGTGTCGTGATACGACCGTTGTTGTTTCGGCCACCATTCTTTGACAGCGGCTCCAACAGCGACTTCTCCGGGGTTGATCTGGTGATCTCCGCAAAGTCAGAGACCGTCTGGAAACGGCGACCCGGTGAGGTCGGCTTGTACTTCTTCAGTCCCATGTCCTCTCCTTCCGTCCGATGGCCGAATCACCTGGGACTGAGCGCCTTCCAGACGCTCGGCGACTCGACGCCGGACCTACCACGGTGCCGGGCGACTCCATTACGAAGCTCCAACCGGCGACCATCATCAAACCACGGTGCGCTAGCGACCCTCGAACAGGTCGATCTTCTCGCCATCCTTGAGCGTGACGATCGCCTTCTTCCACGTACGCGTGATGCCTTTGCTGTAACGCTGGCGGCGCGGTTTGCCCGGGACATTCATGGTATTCACGCCGGTCACAGACACACCAAAGATCTCCTCAATGGCCTGCGCGATATGCGGTTTGCTCGCGCGCTTGTCCACTTCGAACGTATAGCGATTGAGCTCCATCAGCGCATATGACTTCTCGGACACGATGGGACGAATGATGATATCGCGTGCGTCGTACATTACTTCAGCACCCCCTCGAGCCACTCGAGCGCCGGCCGGGTGAAGAGCACCGACGTATTGTCCACGAGATCGTACGTGTTCGCCTCGGACGCGGTGATGATGCGCGCCTTGGGCAGGTTTCGGAATGACAGGATGGTGTTCACATCGTCATTCGCAACGACCACGGTCACGCGCTTGTCGATGCCCAGCGCCTTCAGGATCGAGGCTGCCTGCTTGGTAGACGGCTCGTTGATGCCGAATCCGTCTACGACATAAAGCTCACCGTCGGAGTTCTTCGCCGAGAGGACGCTTCTCATGGCGAGTTTGACCACCTTGTTCGGCACCTTGAACGCGTAGCTGCGAGGTGTCGGCCCAAAGATCACACCGCCACCCCTCCACTGTCCGGAGCGAATGCTGCCTTGACGGGCGCGACCCGTGCCCTTCTGCCGCCACGGCTTCGCGCCACCGCCAGAGACTTCGCTGCGTCCCTTGGTGCTGTGTGTCCCCTGGCGACGAGCAGCCATCTGGCTACGCACCACCTGGTGTACCGCGAATGTGTTCGGTACGATGGAGAAGACGGTGTCGGCGAGATCCGCCGTCCCCACCTTCTTGCCATTCATGTCCCTTACTTCAACAGTTGCCATCGTTCACTCCTTGAAACAGCCCGCCGCTTGCTGCGGTGATCAGGCGAGTCGGATCGTCAGAAAGCCGTCCTTGCCGCCGGGCACTGCGCCCTTGACGATGAGCAGGTTCTGCTCGGCGTCGGTCCTTACGACCTCGAGGTTGCGCACCGTCACGGTCTCATCGCCCATGTGGCCCGGCATGCCGACGCCCCTAAGCACACGCGACGGGCTGGCGCACATCCCCACGGAACCCGGCGCACGGTGGAAGTGCGAACCGTGGCCACCGGGACCACCGTGGAAGTTGTGCCGCTTCATGACGCCAGCGAATCCCTTGCCCTTGCTGGTGCCGGTCACGTGAACATGCGACCCGGGCTGGAATCCTTCGACTGTCACCGTGTCGCCGAGCTTGAACTCCTCGCCGTCCTCCAGACGCACCTCGGCCAGGTAACGCTTGGGCGCCACTCCTGCCTTCTTGAAGTGGCCCGCCTGCGGCTTGTTGACCTTCGATTCTTTGATGTCGCCGTAGCCGAGCTGGACGGCACGATAGCCGTCGCGCTTCTCCGTGCGGATCATCGCGACCACACAGGGACCAGCCTCGATGACGGTGCACGGAATCAGTTTGTCGTCACCGCTCCAGAGCTGGGTCATGCCCAGCTTCCTGCCGAGAATCGTCTTCGCCATACCACTCACCTTCTGCCTCGTGCGGTCTTGGGACCCATTCGGCACATTCGTGCCGCTCCCAGAGGACCGCGTCCTCACGCTGACGGGTCGTCGCCGGTCTGCCACTCGCGACCCTGCTATCGGCTACAGCTTGATCTCGATGTCGACACCCGCAGGCAGATCGAGGCGCATCAGCGAATCGACCGTCTTGGGGGTCGGCTCCAGGATGTCGATAAGGCGCTTGTGCGTCTTCATCTCGAAGTGCTCACGGCTGTCCTTGTTCGCGTGCGGAGACCGAATCACGCAGTACAGATTGCGCTCGGTCGGCAGCGGGATCGGACCCGCCACCTTGGCGCCCGTCTTCTGCGCCGTCTCCACGATGAGCTTCGTGGATTGATCCACGATCTCGTGGTCATACGCCTTGAGCCGGATTCGTATCTTCTGGTTCGCCAACTCTCAACCCTCCGTCGACGGTCGTTACTTCAGGATCTTCGTGACACGCCCCGAGCCGACGGTGCGGCCGCCTTCGCGGATAGCGAAGCGCAGGCCCTCCTCCATCGCGATCGGGTTGATGAGCTCGCCGCGGACCTCGACGTTGTCGCCGGGCATGACCATCTCG
>JAJFTE010000044.1 GCA_021373175.1 Actinomycetes bacterium | reverse complement strand
CGAGATGGTCATGCCCGGCGACAACGTCGAGGTCCGCGGCGAGCTCATCAACCCGATCGCGATGGAGGAGGGCCTGCGCTTCGCTATCCGCGAAGGCGGCCGCACCGTCGGCTCGGGGCGTGTCACGAAGATCCTGAAGTAGGGCGTTCACCCGCTCCGGAAATGACGGGGCCCGGCATGAGGCCGGGTCCCGTTTTGCTCGCTTGGCGGGGTTGTCGCTGTTTGACACCCCTCAAAGCGGGGTGTTAGATTACGCTACCGTGCGGTCGACCGATTCCCGGGCACCGGACCGTAGGTTTCAGGCCGCCGAGGAGGACGAATGAGGACGCTCGTAACGCTGGCATGCACAGAGTGCAAACGCCGCAATTACACCACAAAGAAGAACAAGCAGAGCAATCCTGAACGTATCGAACTCAAGAAGTACTGCAAGTGGTGCCGCTGTCACACGGTACACAAGGAGACGCGCTAGGCGTTGAGCCTGGCTTACAATGTAGGGCAGTAGCTCCAACGGTAGAGCGCCGGTCTCCAAAACCGGATGTTGGGGGTTCGAATCCCTCCTGCCCTGCCAAGAACGATCGCCGCTTTGCGGCTGTGATACACGTGCCGGAGATCCGTTCGGCAGATGAGGATGGGTGAAGGATGGCTCAGAAGGCTAAAGCGGCGAAGCCCAGTATTTTCGCTCGCATCTCCAAGAGCTTGAACGGTGTTCGCATCGAGATGAAGCGTGTCGTGTGGCCAAGCCGTTCGGAGGTCATCAGCTCGAGCGTCGTCGTCATCCTGACGCTGCTCTTCTTCATCGCGTTCACGTTCATCGTGGACAACATCTCCTCGTGGTTGTTCATCGACCTTCTCGGCAAGATCGGCCGGTAGTCGAATGGCGAAGAAGTGGTACGTCATCCACACCTATTCGGGGTACGAGAACAAGGTCAAAGCTAACCTTTTCCATCGCATCGAGTCGATGGGCATGCACGACAAGATCTTCGATGTCTTCATCCCGAAGGAGACCGTCACCGACCTCAAGACGGGTGGACGCAAGGTCACGCAGGAGAAGAAGGTATTCCCCGGCTACATCCTGGTGCAGATGGAACTCGACGACGATTCCTGGTACGTGGTGCGTAATACCCCCGGCGTGACCGGTTTCGTCGGCTCGCAGGGCAAGCCGGTTCCGCTGTCCCGCAAGGAATTCGATCGGATCCAGGGTCGCGTCTCCGCGGCGGCGAAGCCCAAGACGCTCACCGACTTCACAGAGGGCATGTCGGTCAAGGTGACCTCAGGTCCGCTCGCTGAGTTTGACGGGACCATCTCGGAAGTGAACGCTGATCAGGGTAAGCTCAAAGTGATGGTCTCGATCTTTGGCCGAGAGACTCCGGTTGAGCTAGGCTTCGATCAGGTGGCGAAGCTCTAAGCGTGGCAATGATCAGGCGAACCGTGCCGCCGGGGAGTGGACCCCCGGGCCTTCTCGGCACAGGACGGCTGTCGTAGATACACGGACGGACGCGGCACGTCTGCCGCAAGTGAGGACGGAACGAAGATGGCGAAGAAAGTTGTCGGCTTCATCAAATTGCAGATTCCGGGCGGGCAGGCCAACCCGGCTCCGCCGGTCGGTCCCGCGCTCGGTCAGCACCAGGTCAACATCATGCAGTTCTGCCAGGCGTTCAACGCCGCGACGCAGGACAAGATCGGCACGATCATCCCGGTCGAGATCACGGTCTACGAGGACCGCTCGTTCACGTTCATTCTCAAGACGCCTCCGGCCGCTGTCCTGCTAAAGCAGGCCGCCGGTGTCGACAAGGGTTCTGGCACCCCGAATCGTACGAAGGTCGCGACGGTGACGCGTGCCCAGGTGCGCGAGATCGCTGAACTCAAGATGCCAGACCTTAACGCTAACGATGTCGAGGCTGGTATGAAGATCATCGAAGGCACCGCTCGTTCGATGGGTTTCATCGTCGAGCGCTGATCGTCCCGGCGTCTGGAATGCCGCTCAAGCGGTATCGATGTGGGAGGGTCCCTCGCGACCCGCTGACCACGAGGAGGTAACGATGAAGCGAGGCAAGAAGCTGACCGCGGCAGCGGCCAAGGTCGAAGCCGGTAGGCTCTACACGCCGCTCCAGGCGATCCGCCTGGCCCAGGAGGTGGCTCCCGCCAAGTTCGACGAGACTGTTGAGGCGCATTTCCGCCTGGGTATCGACACTCGGCAGGCCGACCAGCAGGTGCGCGGGTCCGTCGTTCTACCGCACGGCACCGGTAAGAAGGTGCGGGTCGCGGTCTTCGCACAGGGCGACAAGGCCCGCGAAGCCGAAGACGCCGGCGCGGATGTCGTTGGCGATGACGATCTCATCGAGAAGATCTCCGGAGGCTTTCTCGAGTTCGACGCGACCGTCGCGACGCCCGACATGATGGGCAAGGTCGGCCGTCTCGGCAGAATCCTTGGTACGCGTGGCCTGATGCCGAACCCGAAGCTTGGGACCGTCACCATGGACATCGCTCGCGTCGTCAAGGAGCTCAAGGCAGGCAAGGTCGAATACCGTGCCGACAAGTTCGGGATCGCACACGTCGGTATCGGCAAGAAGTCGTTCTCGGATACGGCGCTCGCAGAGAATTATGCGGCCGTGCTCGACGAGATCCTTCGCGCGAAGCCGTCTTCGTCGAAGGGCAAGTACGTCAAGTCGATCACGATCACGACGACGATGGGTCCTGGCATTTCGGTTGACACGCTGAAGACCCGGGGCCTGCTCGACGAATAGCGCTCTTGCGCCAGTCGGGGTTGGCGCGCATAATAACCGCCGTTGCACTATTGAAAACACGCCGCACGACCTGCTGCCGAAGACAGCCGGTGCCCGGACGACTCCGGGCCGAAGGAGACCGATCGCGGTCTCGCCCGCCGAGGTGGATGGTATACGAACTGTCGCTTCCCGCGCACACTCGTGGCCTCCGCCGAAACCGGCGGGGGCCATGTCCTTTCTCTCGCGGATGTTGCAGGGATCCGCGTTGGACGAGGCCCGCCATACAGAGAGCTTCTCTAGTGATTCAGGCGGTGAGTGCGCGTAGGAAAGGAGGGGATAGGATGCCCACAGTCGATAAGAAGGCGATCGTCGCCGAGATCAAGGAACGTTTCGCCGCTTCCGCCGGCGTTATCGTCGCCGACTACCGCGGTTTGAGCGTTAAGGAGATGCGCACGCTTCGCACGAACGTGCGAAGCGTTGGCGGTGAGGTCAAGATTTACAAGAACACGCTGGCGGAGCTTGCCATTCGCGAACTCGCGATGCCGTCCATGGACGCGTTACTGACGGGCCCGACCGCCATCATCTTTCTTGAAGGCGACCCGGTCGCGCCGGCGAAGGCGGTCATGGACTTCGCGAAGGAGCACAAGCTGCTCGAAGTGAAGGGCGGTTTCATCGAGCACGCGGTGGTCAATGCCGAGAGCGTGAAAGCGATCGCGTCGCTCCCGGCTCGCGAGGTGCTCATCGCCAAGCTTCTTGGGACGCTTCAGGCGCCTGCTTCAGGCTTCGTGCGAGTGCTCAACGGCCCGGCCGCCGCGTTCGCGCGTGCGCTTCGGGCAGTCGCCGACCAGAAGGCCGCATCCGCGGCATAGAGGTCGTTTGTGTGTGGGAAACCGACAGGCGGCCGGAACGAGTCCGTGTCGCGGATGAACAAGGAGTAGAGAGATATGGCTATCAGCAAGGATGAGATCATCGAAGCGATCAAGGAGATGCCTGCGCTGCAGCTCTCTGAACTCGTGAAAGAGCTTGAGGACGTCTTCGGCGTGTCCGCCGCCGCCCCTGTCGCTGTCGCGGCGGTCGCTGGCGCTGACGCCGAGGCCGTCGTCGATGAAGTTAAGGACAGCTTTGATGTCGTCATCACCGCTGCCGGTGACAAGAAGATCCAGGTCATCAAGGTCGTACGCGAACTGACCAGCCTGGGCCTCAAGGAGGCCAAGGACGTCGTGGACGGTGCCCCCAAGGCCGTTCTTGAGGGTGTCAACAAGGACAAGGCAGAGGAGGCAAAGACCAAGCTCGAGGAAGCTGGTGCCAGCGTCGAGCTCAAGTAGTTCGACGCTCCACACGGTCTTTTCGCAGCCGTAACAGCGCTGGCCGACGGTCATGACGACCGTCGGCCAGCGCAGCATCGCGTTTTTCGAGCAAAAGTCATTGACCCAGTAATAGAGCTTGTGTAAACTGATAGTTTGCGACTCTCGTACGCTAACGCCGTTTCATAAGGAGGAATCACCTGGTGCGCCGTGAAGCAGGTTCCCCCGCTCCCGCTGGTTTGCGCCAGCGCCGCACGTTCGCCAAGATCCCGGAAATCCTCGATGTACCGAATCTTATCGCAATCCAGACCGATTCTTTCAAGTGGTTTCTCGACGAAGGTCTGCGCGAGACGTTCCAGGACATTTCACCGATCGAAGACTTCACCGGCAATCTTGCCGTTGAATTCGGCGGTCACGAGTTCGGGGATGCCAAGTATTCGGTAGAGGAGTGCAAAGAGAAGGACATGTCCTTCCAGGCGCCCCTCTTCGTCGATGTTCGATTTATCAACAAAGAGACCGGAGAGATGAAGGAGCAGTCGGTGTTCATGGGCGATTTCCCGCTCATGACCGACCGAGGCACCTTCATCATCAACGGTACGGAGCGCGTTGTCGTTTCGCAACTTGTCCGCTCGCCGGGTGTCTACTATGCCGAGGAGCGCGACAAGACGACAGACAAGGCGATCTATACAACGAAGGTCATTCCCGCGCGAGGCGCCTGGCTTGAGCTGGAAACCGATAAGCGCGATATCGTCTCGGTGCGAATCGACCGGAAGCGCAAGCAGCCGGTCACGGTGCTGCTCAAGGCACTCGGCATTGCCGAGACAAAAGAAGAGATCCTCGCGCTGTTCGGGGACGCGGAGTGCATCAAGCGCACGCTCGAGAAGGACTTCACCGAGACGCGCGAAGAGGCTCTGATCGAGATATACAAGCGCCTGCGCCCGGGAGAGCCGCCAACCGTGGACTCTGCCCGTTCGCTGCTCGATGGCCTGTTCTTCAACCCGCAACGCTACGATCTTGCGAAGGTCGGTCGCTACAAGCTGAACAAGAAGCTCGAACTCGACCTTCCGGATTCTCAGTCGACGCTTACCAACGAAGACATCCTTGCCTGCGTGGAGTACCTGGTCAAGCTCTGGGAAGATGTCGACGGCTACGATGTGGACGACATCGACCACTTCGGCAACCGCCGCGTCCGCTCGGTGGGCGAGCTCATCCAGAACCAGTTCCGCATCGGACTCGCGCGCATGGAGCGCGTCGTCCGCGAGCGTATGACAACACAAGACGTGGAGCAAATCACCCCGCAGTCGCTCATCAACATCCGGCCGATCGTCGCCGCGATCAAGGAGTTCTTCGGGTCGTCGCAGCTTTCGCAGTTCATGGACCAGACGAACCCACTGGGCGGCCTCACCCACAAGCGCCGCGTGTCCGCGCTGGGTCCCGGTGGCCTGTCTCGAGAGCGCGCTGGCTTCGAAGTACGAGACGTGCATCCGTCACACTACGGTCGCATGTGTCCGATTGAGACTCCTGAGGGCCCGAACATCGGGCTCATCGGCTCGCTTGCCACCTTCGCTCGCATCAACCCCTACGGCTTCATTGAGACGCCATACCGCAAAGTCGTGAACGGCAAGGTCACGGACGATATCGAATACCTCACGGCTGACGTCGAGGAGCGGCACGTCATCGCACAGGCGAATGAAACCTTCAACGCGAAGACCCGCACGTTCGACCGGGAGACGGTTCTGTGCCGGGTAAAGGGCGGCGATCCGGAGGAGCGTATTCCTGCCGACGTCGATTTCATGGATGTCTCGCCGCGCCAGATGGTGTCGGTCGCGACCGCGCTCATCCCGTTCCTCGAGCATGACGACGCGAACCGCGCCCTCATGGGTTCGAACATGCAGCGTCAGGCGGTGCCGCTGCTGAGGCCGTCGGCCCCACTCATCGGCACGGGAATGGAACGCCGCGCGGCGGTCGATACCGGTGAGATCATTCTCGCGAAGCGTGCTGGCACCATCGAATTCGTGGACTCTCGTAAGGTGGTCGTGCGCACTGACGACGGTGACACCGACACGTACGTGCTGCCCAAGTTCCAGCGCTCGAACCAGGGCACCTGCATCAACCACCATCCGATCGTCTCGCCTGGCCAGGAGGTCGCCATCGGCGATGTGCTCGCCGATGGCCCTTCGACCGAAGCCGGCGAGCTGGCGCTCGGCCAGAACCTCCTCGTCGCTTTCATGCCGTGGGAGGGTTACAACTACGAAGACGCCATCATCCTCTCGGAGCGCGTTGTCAAAGATGATCTGCTCACCTCGATTCACATCGAGGAATACGAGGTGGAGGCCCGTGATACGAAGCTCGGCCCGGAAGAGATCACCCGCGAGATCCCGAACGTCGGTGAGGACATCCTTGCGAACCTGGATGAGGATGGCATTATCCGCGTGGGCGCTGAGGTCTTCCCTGGCGACGTGCTCGTCGGCAAGGTCACCCCGAAGGGCGAGACCGAGCTGACCGCCGAGGAACGTCTGCTGCGTGCCATCTTTGGCGAGAAGGCCCGCGAAGTCCGCGATACCTCGCTCAAGGTTCCGCATGGCGAGACCGGCCGCGTGATCTCGGTTCATAAGTTCTCCCGTGACGCGGGCGACGATCTGTCGCCCGGCGTGAACGAGCTCGTCCGCGTGTATGTGGCGCAGAAGCGCAAGATCAACGAAGGGGACAAGCTCGCCGGCCGCCATGGCAACAAGGGCGTCATCTCCAAGATCAACCCGATCGAGGACATGCCGTTCTTGGCCGATGGCACCCCGGTGGATATCATCCTGAATCCCCTCGGCGTTCCAAGCCGTATGAACATCGGCCAGCTGCTGGAGACGCATCTGGGCTGGGCCGCGCATGTGGGCTGGAGCGACGAAGAGAATCCGACGAAGGCCGTTCAGGGCCCGATTCACGTGGCGACGCCGGTATTCGACGGTGCCCGTGAGTACGAGATCTCGGAGACGCTTAACAAGGCGGACGCGAACCTTCGTCTCAAGGCCGCCGAGCGTTACGGGAACAAGTCTCTCGATGAGGTCGTACCCACTGTTGACGAATTCGGCAAGACGCAGCTCTTCGACGGTCGCACCGGTGAGCCGTTCCGAGAGCCCGTCACGATCGGTCAGATTTATATCCTCAAGCTGCTCCACCTGGTGGACGACAAGATCCACGCTCGGTCGACCGGGCCGTACTCGCTCATCACCCAGCAGCCGCTCGGTGGTAAAGCGCAGTTCGGTGGCCAGCGATTCGGAGAAATGGAAGTCTGGGCGTTGTATGCCTACGGCGCCGCATATGTCCTTCAGGAGATCCTCACCATCAAGTCGGACGATGTCGTCGGCCGCGTGAAGGCGTACGAGGCGATCGTCAAGGGCGAGAACATCCCTGAGCCGGGCATCCCGGAAAGCTTCAAGGTGCTCGTCAAAGAGATGCAGTCGCTGTGCCTGGATGTCGAGGTCATCTCGGAGTCCGGCGAGGAGATCGAGCTCAAGGAGGAGGACGAGGACATCTTCAAGACTGCCGAGGAACTAGGTCTCGACCTGTCGGGTATGGGTAACGGCCCCAAGCCGGGCTCATCCGATCTGCCCGAGGGCGAGGTCTCGCTTGGAGACCTCGACACGTCGGTGTTCGATTTGGACCTCGATCTTGATGATTCAAAGGCCGAGGAGTAGACCCACCGCGATAACTCACCGACGCAGGTGCGTCGGCTGGATGGAGGAGTGAACGTTGCTCGACGTCGACGTCAACAACTTCGATAGAATGCGGATCGGCCTGGCTTCGTCCGAGCAGATCCGGCAGTGGTCGAGGGGCGAGGTAAAGAAGCCCGAAACAATCAACTATCGCACGCTCAAGCCTGAGAAGGACGGACTCTTCTGCGAGAAGATCTTCGGTCCTACGAAGGACTGGGAGTGCTACTGCGGCAAGTACAAGCGCGTGCGCTTCAAGGGCATCATCTGCGAGCGTTGCGGCGTGGAGGTGACTCGCGCCAAGGTGCGTCGTGAGCGCATGGGTCACATCGAGCTGGCCGCGCCCGTCTCGCACATTTGGTATTTCAAGGGTGTGCCCAGCCGACTTGGCTATCTGCTGGACATCGCGCCGAAGGACCTGGAGAAGGTCCTGTACTTCGCATCCTCGATCATCACTTCGGTGAATGAAGAGGACCGCGAAGCCGACCTCCCGATGCTGAAGGACGAGATCCAGGCCGACATCGAAGCGCTCGATGCCGAGGCTACCGAGGAGCGTGCGGCTATCGAAGCCGAACGCGATCGGCTCGTGGGCATCGCGAAAGGCGAGATCGAGCCCGGGGAGGGCGAGGAACTCGACGAAGACGTCGATCCCGCTGACCGCATCAAGAAGCTCGAAGCCGAGGCGAAGCGCGACCTCAAGGATCTTGACGAGGAATACGCCGAGCGCAAAGAGATCCTGCACGACGCTTTCGAGCGTTTCCAGAAGCTGGGCGTGAAGGACCTCGTCAACGACGAGACGCTGTATCGCGAGATGAAACTGCGCTACGGCGACTACTTCCGCGGTGGCATGGGCGCCGAGGCGATCAAGGACCTGCTCGTCCGCGTCGATCTCGAGGTTCTAGAGGGCGAGCTTCGTGAGACGATCCGTGACGGTAAAGGGCAAAAGCGCCAGAAGGCCATCAAGCGCCTCAAAGTGGTGGCGGCCTTCAGGGCATCGAAGAACCGTCCCGAGTGGATGATCCTTGACGCTATCCCCGTCATTCCCCCGGATCTGCGACCGATGGTGCAGCTCGATGGCGGACGTTTCGCAACATCTGACTTGAACGACCTGTATCGTCGCGTCATCAACCGCAACAACCGCCTCAAGCGGCTGCTCGATCTTGGTGCGCCTGAGATCATCGTCAACAATGAGAAGCGCATGCTCCAGGAGGCGGTCGATGCGCTCTTCGACAACGGCCGTCGCGGCCGACCCGTGACGGGTCCTGGCAACCGTCCTCTGAAGTCGCTCTCGGACATGCTCAAGGGCAAGCAGGGCCGCTTCCGCCAGAACCTTCTCGGTAAGCGCGTCGATTACTCGGGACGCTCGGTTATCGTGGTCGGACCGGAACTGAAGCTTCACCAGTGCGGCCTGCCGAAGGTCATGGCGCTCGAACTGTTCAAGCCCTTCGTCATGAAGCGTTTGGTCGATCTCGACCATGCGCAGAACATCAAGAGCGCCAAGCGGTTGGTCGATCGTGGGAAGAGCGTTGTGTGGGACGTGCTCGAGGAGGTCATCCGCGACCACCCCGTCATGCTCAACCGTGCTCCTACGCTGCATCGTCTCGGCATCCAGGCATTCGAGCCAATTCTCGTTGAGGGCAAAGCCATCCGACTGCATCCTCTCGTGTGTACCGCGTTCAACGCGGACTTCGATGGCGACCAGATGGCCGTTCACCTTCCTCTGTCGGCAGAGGCCCAGGCCGAGGCTCGTGTGCTCATGCTCTCCACCAACAACATCAAGTCTCCGGCGCACGGCCGTCCTTTGACGGTCCCGTCTCAGGACATGGTGATCGGTCTGTATTACCTCACGACTGTGCGCGAAGGTGCGCCAGGCGAGGGCAGGGCGTTCCGAGATGGCAATGACGCGCTGTTGGCATACGATAACCGCGCCGACCTTGACTTGCAGGCCCTCGTGAATGTCCGGCTAAACCACGATCTGATTGAAGAATATGTCGAGGACGGGAAAGTCAGCTACCGCGAGCGCAAGGCTGGCGAGCGTATCGAGACGACGGTCGGACGTGTCACATTCAATCGCTCGATGCCTGAAGACCATCCGTTCGTGAACCACGACGTCGACAAGAAGCAGGTCTCCCGGCTCGTAGAGGAGTGCTCGAACACGTACTCCACCACGCAGATGGCGGCGACGCTCGACGAGCTCAAGCGGCTCGGTTTCCATTACGCGACCCGTGCGGGCGTGACGGTCGGTGTGTTCGACGCGAAGATCCCGCCGAAGAAGGCCGAGATCATCGCCGCATCCGAACATGAGGTCGTCGAGATCGAGCGCCAGTACGACCGCGGGCTCATCACCAAAGATGAACGGCACCGTCAGATCGTGGACGTGTGGACCCGTGCCACCGACGATGTAGGCGATGCGATGGCGGAGAACTTCGACAAGTTCAACCCGATCTTCATGATGGCGAACTCCGGTGCGCGAGGAAACATCAAACAGGTTCGTCAGCTCGCCGGCATGCGTGGTCTGATGGCGAACCCAAAAGGCGAGATCCTCGACCGGCCGATCAAGGCCAACTTCCGAGAGGGTCTTTCGGTGCTCGAGTACTTTATCTCCACGCACGGTGCCCGTAAGGGTCTTGCCGACACAGCACTGCGCACCGCCGACTCGGGCTACCTGACGCGTCGGCTCGTCGACGTCGCCCAGGATGTGATCGTTCGCGAGAGCGACTGCGGGACCGATGAGGGGATGGTCTTCGTTCTTACCGATCCGGGGACTGGCTCGCCAGATCACGATCTTGTGGGTCGCTGCTTGCTCACGCGCGTCGTCGATT
>JAJFTE010000035.1 GCA_021373175.1 Actinomycetes bacterium | reverse complement strand
GGTCATCGAAAACGGCATCCTCTTTGGCCCTTCGCCGGTCGATCCGGCAAGGGCCGGTTCGAGTACCTTCTTTTCTGAGGCATCGAATCGGTTTCGAGTACATTCTTTATGAGGCAACGCGTCGCCTGTACAACACGCAGCGCCGAGGCTATCATTCATTTATCTACACGATGAGTAGAAAGGGCGTGTCTGCTGCGAAGCTTTCGTGTAGAGTCATGCTGTCGCGAAAGGAGGTGAGTTACTCATATGACAAATCTTTCTTCGTATGCCAACTATAAGGAGTCTGTAATGAAGAGAACTCTCTTCGTAATGGCGCTTGCAGCCATGCTCGTTCTGGGCTTTGCGGCAACCGCGTTCGCCTATGTCCCCAATCCGACCTACATTGCATGGGATGGCACAGGCGCGAACGTCAACGGCCCGCACGCTGACTATCAGACGGCCACCACGAAGTGCGCCGTCTGCCACTCGGTTCATGCGGCCCCAGGGGCCAGCTTCGAAGGCACCACGGGCGGCGTTCCCTGGACGGCAGGTACTTCCACAGAGTTGCTGCTCCGTAGCACCGCTGCTGAGTCGTGCAAGTACTGTCACATCGACACCGCAGTCGGTGGCGTTCAGCTTTACGGTGGCGCGAGCGGCGTCTACGGAACGTGGATGGGTCCCGGCCACTCTGGCCTCAACCACAGTGCCTGCACCAACTGCCACGCGGTCCACGGCGCCAATACGTACAAGGGTGCCAACATCTCCAAGATCATCCGCCTAACGCCCAGTGTTTTCGGTCCCTCATCCCCGCAGTCCGAGATCATCGGCGGCTCGGGTGCGACGGCTGGTCTGTATGATACCCAGGCTCATGCGACTGCCTCGACGCTGAAGTACGAGCAGCAGAGCGTATTCTGTTCGTCCTGCCACCCGAACTTCAGCCGTTCGGCTGACGTGACCATCACCGCCACCCAACGCAGGTCGCACTCGATGGTGTCGGCTCCGTCAACGGCGTTCTCAGCTACCAACGGTGGTCCGGCCACGCAGTATGGCGAAAATGATGTTGTCGTCTCCTCCTCTGTGACGCACAACTCGGGCGTGACGATCAGTGCTGTTGAGGTCGCTTCTGCCGGTTCCGGCTCGTGCCGCGCCTGCCATATCGCCGGTGGCGTGGACCAGTCTGGTGTGTCGTGGAACTCGTTCCCGCACTACACCCGCGGCTATCCGTACTTCCTGTCCGAGGGCGCTACCGGTGGATCTGTTAACGGTACCATCGGCAATACCGGTGCTCCGATCGAGACTGCGGCGGACGGCAACTGCCTACTTTGCCATGGCGCGGTCGGCACCACCTTCTAGTCTGTACAGCTGACTTTGATGTTCGAAGAGAACGGCCTCCGGCGACGAGGGCCGTTCTTTGATGAGACCCAACAGAATGGTTCGAGACGATTCATGGACGATTCGTGTCGTGCTTCTCGCATTTGCTAGACTGGACCCCGCACAGTTCCGCCTACTTCAAAGGAGTCTCCGGCGTTCATGAAGCATCGCCCCACTGTGTCCGTCGTCGTGGCGACCCTGATTGCGGCTGTCGCTGTGTTCATTGCGGGCGGTCTTGCTGGATCTTCGCAATGGGCCTGCAACGCGTGCCATGGCGGTTTCGCCCGATCTCAACGCGAGACCGCGCATAAGGCCACCCGGTGTCTTGCGTGTCACGCGCCCGGCATTGCTGGCCGGCTGGAGTTCGGGACCAAAGTGGTGCTGACGATGGAACCGGCCAAGATCATGGGGCGAGGCGTCGCGGGGCCGGTGAGCGAGACTCCACGCGCGGCGTGCATCCGCTGCCACGCCGCGGTCGTACGGTCGGGTGTCGTGGAGAAAGACGGTCTGCGGATTGATCATTCGACGTGCGCCCTCGACCCGTCGTGCGACGCTTGCCACTCGACGGTCGCCCATGGCGATCGAACACGCTGGAAGCGCTCGGCGCAAATGGAGGGCTGCATCGCGTGCCACACCATGCGGGGCGCGTCTCTTGAGTGCGACGCGTGCCATGCGGAGAAGTCGACCGCGCAACGGGTGGCGGTCGGCGCGTGGCAAGTAACACATGGCGTGAACTGGGAGCGCACTCATGGCATGGGGCAACTCGGCTCGTGTGTGGGCTGCCATCCGAAGGACTACTGTGCCCGTTGCCATAAGACGGCAGTGCCGCACGACGCCGCCTTCGGAGCGCAGCACGGACTGCTTGCGATCTCTGACCGGCGTGCATGTCTTGTGTGCCATAAAACCGAGTCGTTTTGCGATGCCTGCCACGGCATCGCGATGCCGCACCCCACGGGTTTCATCAAGACGCATTCCGCAGTTGCCGGAGACTTTGAAGCGCCAGTCTGCCGCCGATGCCACTCTCGCGAGACCTGCGACCGCTGTCATGTGGCACATGTCCACCCTGGTCTTGCCGGTGTAGGCAGGAATCCTTCATCTGCCGGGACCGGGAGTCCTTGATGTTCTCGGGGATCTTCGAGAAGCTGGGCGTGCTCTTCGACGCCGTTCAGGCCACGCTCCTCACTCCCACGCAGGATCCAGCCCGCACGCTGCTCGTCGCGTCTATGGCGTCCATTCTCTTGCTGATCATCGTTCTGCTCGCCCTCATGCTGCTCGAGCCGCGGCAGCGCAAGGTTGTCAGGGTTCGCCGCTACCGGATCGCGGAGAGAGAGGCTGGAGAGCCCAAGGCCACGGCGGATGAAGCGTCACCGGCGTCCACCGACGTGCCGGATCTGTCTTTGCCGAAGCCGGCGCCGCCCAAGACGCCTCGGGCCCCTGCCGCCGCGGCCAGGATGATCGCTACCTGGGGCGTGCTCGTCATCGTCATCGGCGCGCTGGTGTCGGGCTATGTGATCACGGGCTCGAACGCCTATTGTGCGAGGACGTGTCACGTGAACGAGGAGTCGGTCATCCAGGCGACCGCTCTGAATCATGCGAAGTGCGTTTCATGCCACGAACGGCCTGGGCTGGCCTCTATGACCGGCAACCTCCTTGGGCGGGCCTCAATGGCCGTGTCGCGGCTTCGCAGGACGGCTCCACAAGGTGCGGTGGTCGATTCTCGCGCATGCTTGAGATGCCACCGCGGCGTTCTGCAGGGCGTGGCGACCACGAACGGTATTAGGATGTCGCACATCGAGCCGTTAAACGCGGGCCGCACCTGTTCCGGCTGCCATCAGAAGGCCGGGCATGGTAGCTCACGTCTCAACTCGATGTCACCGTGCATTGTGTGCCACGACGGGAAGTCAGCTTCTTCGGACTGCCTCACATGCCATGTCACACAGCCGTTGGCTAGCCCGGTCAAGGCCGGGTCGGGAGGGCAGGGCTCGGCATCAGCCACCGCTACGATCGGATCGGGGAGTGTCGTATATCCGCTTGTGGACATCGACCCAAAGCAGTGTGGCAAGTGCCACGACCAGGCCCGCCAGTGCGACACGTGTCACGGTCTTCGGATGCCGCACTCCGGCCAGTTCATCCACGGTGGTCATGCGCGGCTCGCCGCATTCGAACGCAAGCAGGCCTGCTGGAGATGTCACCAGCTCACAGAGTGCTATCGTTGCCACGGACCGTTCACGGCGCACCCGTCCAATTGGAAGCAGTCTCACAAGACGAATCCTTGGGACGCTGGCTGCGCTTGCCACGTCAAAGATGGCGCACCAGCGCAGTTGTGCTTCCTGTGTCATAGTCCGACCTCGCCGCATAGGCTCTTGCGGTGAACTCGACGTCCGTACCCCCGCGTGTGTTGACCCTTGCCGCTCCGATGAGTCTCACACTCGTGTGGTTCGCGTGCCTGCTTGCGCCAGCCTCGCTCAAGCCGCTAGTGGCAGTGCTGGCCGCTCTGGTCGCTGGAGCACTGGTGTTGGTCGTTCAAACCCTTGTACCTGGCATCTCCGTCGGTACGGAGGCGCGCGCAGTTCTCGCCGCCGCTGGCCTTGGGCTAGCCGCATTGTTGGCGGGCGCTCTTACAGGCTATGCACCGCTCGTGAGCATCTTGGGCGTCGTTGGGCAACACAACGGGTGGCTGTTGTGGGCGGTCGCGGCGCTCTGGTTCGCGGTCGGCACTCGCCTGGCGCGCGGGCGGCAGTTCCGGGCGACAGTCTGGACCGTTGCGATCATGGGGTCAGCTGCCGGGGTCTTCGGTCTTCTTGACGCTGCGCACGTCGTGGAGTCCGTGCGCTACTCGCCGGAAGTCGCCGGGCTCATGGACAGCTCGATCTCGCTCGGCCAGGTTCTCGTGCTTGGGCTTGGCGCGACAAGCGCTCTTGTGTTGATGGAGCGGGTCCGCAGCGTGCGCGTCGTCGCGGGGCTGATGGCGGTCGTCGAGGTTCTCGCGCTCGTTGCTTCGAACGCACGGTCGGCGGAGATCGCGTTCGTCGCCGGAGTGTGGGTGGCCTTGCTCTGGACGCTCGGGAGTCGCCTCGACCATCGTGTTCGGCATACGCTGTGGGGGCTCACCGCGGTGGTGCTTCTCGCTGCAGTGGTCGGGGTCTTCGTTATCGCTGCACTGGGGCCGGTCGGCACGAACGGTCTCGGGATCATCTTGACCGACCGGCCCGCGATCTGGCACAGCGCTTGGGCCCGCGTGCCTAGCCACCTTCTTCTCGGAGAGGGGCCTGACCGGTTTACGGCCGTTGTGGCATGGGGACCGCTCAACAACTGGATTCAGTGGCAGACCACCAACAGTCCGCACAATGTGCTCCTGGACTGGCTGCTGGGCGGTGGTGTGGTCGCACTGGGCGCGTTCGTGGCGGCACTTCTGCTGTCGGGCCAGGGGATTGCCCGGCGGCTCGCGTCGTCGCGGCCGGGGCCGAAGCTGCTGGCGCTCGGTGTTGGTGCCTGGGCGGTGTCGCTCTTGACCTCATGGACCGATCCCCTTTCGGCGATCACAGCTGCGCTCGTCATAGGTGCGCTGCTCTGCGGTGAGAAGGACAGTCGCCCCCCGACTCCAGCGCGAATCGCATCGACCGCCGTCATCACAATCGCCGCCGTGGCGCTCTTGGTCGCTGGGGCGCCGCTTATGGCGCTTGAGCGCGGCTGGGCGAACGACCAGCGCGTGGGCGGTTCGAGTCTGACGCCGCTCGAGGCTCGATGGGAGCGCTGGCCCGATCCGGCGTTCGGCGGGGATGCACTGCGCGCGTCGCTGGCAGAGCTGCCCTCCTCGGCGCAAACGGCGGGTCGGATCGCATCGGAGGTATTGGAGCGGACTTCGTGGGACACGAACGGTGCGATCGGAAGCATTCAGGTGGCTGTCGCCCTGGACGCCATCTCGCCATCGACGCCCCATCCAAGCGTGGAGCGTGCGCTTGCCGCAGGACGCGCGGCTGATCCCGCCACGGCGCTCTGGGACCGGGCGCAATCGATCATCGAAGCCCGGTAGCCTACTCGGAGGACGCGGTTCGATATGATGCTTCGAATGATAGAATCACTTCTCACCGCGCAGTTTCTTCCGAGGAGGTCACCGTGAAGTTCCGCGGAACGGTCCACAAGTACGGTCGCGACATCGACACCGATGTCATCATTCCGGCACGCTACCTCAACACATCTGTGCCCGAGGAGCTCGCGAAGCACTGCATGGAGGACCTCGACGCCGGTTTCGTGAGCGCCGTTGCCCCCGGTGACATCCTCGTTGCCGAGGAGAACTTCGGCTGCGGTTCAAGCCGCGAGCACGCGCCCATCTCCATCAAGGCCGCGGGCGTGAGCGTGATCATCGCGAAGAGCTTCGCCCGGATCTTCTACCGCAATGCGATCAACACCGGGCTACCGATCATGGAGGCGCCGGAGGCGGTTGACGGCATCACCAACGGCGACGTCGTTGTGGTGGACGCGGACTCCGGCGTCATCACGAACGAGACGACTGGCGCGACCTACCAAGCACAGCCGTTCCCGCCGTTCATCAAAGACATCATCGAGAAGGGTGGTCTTGTGGCCTCCGCGCGCGAGAAGGTGGGCGCATGAGCGGCACGACCCGCCACATCTGCCTTCTTCCGGGCGACGGTATCGGCCCGGAGATCACCGCCGAGGCCGTGAAGGCGCTCGGCGCCATCGGCGAGCGCTTCGGCATGGCGTTCACGTTTGCCGAGGCGCTCCTCGGCGGGGCGGCCATCGACGCGACCGGCTCGCCGCTTCCCGAGGCGACGCTTGCGGCAGCGCGCGGGGCCGACGCCGTGCTGCTTGCCGCCATCGGCGGCCCGAAGTGGGATACGACCGACCCCGCGAAGCCGCGCCCCGAGCAGGGGCTGCTCGGTATACGCAAGGCGCTCGGGCTCTACGCGAACCTGCGGCCGGTGAAGCTCTTCTCGGCGCTCGCCGGAGCGTCCACCCTCAAGCCGGCGTATCTGGCTGGCGTTGACATGCTCATCGTCCGAGAGCTCACTGGAGGCCTGTACTTCGGGGCGCGGGCGCGTGAGACGGGCGTGCCGGGCGCAGCGAGCGGCGGCGGTCCCGGCATGCGCGCGTACGACACCATGGAGTACCGCGAGTTCGAGATCGAGCGCATCGCGGCAACGGCGTTCGACGCCGCTAGAAAGCGTCGCGGGAAGGTCCACTCGGTGGACAAGGCGAACGTCCTTGAATCGAGCCGCCTGTGGCGCGAGGTCGTCCATCGGCTGCACGACGCCGAGTTCTCCGACGTCGAGCTCATCGACCAGCTCGTCGATAACACCGCGATGCAGCTCATCCGTCAGCCGGGACAGTTCGACGTGATCGTTACCGAGAACATGTTCGGAGACATTCTCTCGGACGAAGCCTCGATGCTCACCGGTTCGCTCGGCATGCTCGCGAGCGCCTCGCTCGGCGACGGAACGGCACTCTACGAGCCGAGCCACGGCTCCGCTCCCGACATCGCCGGCCAGGACGTCGCGAATCCGCTCGCGATGCTGCTTTCGGTGGAGATGATGCTCCGCTACAGCTTTGACATGCATGAGGCTGCCGACGCGCTCGCCTCGGGCATCGCGAGCGTGCTTGCCGAAGGATGGCGCACACGCGACATCGCGGACGCGGAGACACTGCCGCAGAAACTGGTCGGCACCGCCGCCATGGGCGACCTGGTTACCGAGCGGCTTGCGGCCGCGAAGCGGTAGTATAGGCACACGTCACGCGGGTCGGGGTTCTCGGGATGTATCGGAAGGGGTAGGGTCATGGAACTGTCAGCGGTGGACAAGATCTGGATGGACGGCGAGCTCGTGGATTGGGACAAAGCCCAGGTCCACGTTCTCACACACGCGCTGCACTACGGCACGGCTGTTTTTGAGGGCCTTCGATGCTACGAGACCCCCGAAGGTTCGGCGGTGTTCCGCCTCACGGACCACATGCTGCGCTTCGAGCGTTCGGCTCGCATGCTGTTTATGGATCTTGGCTACACGGTCGAGGAACTGGTCGAGGCCGTCAAAGAGACGATCCGCGTCAACAAGCTCGCCTCCTGCTACATTCGACCGCTCGCGTTCCGGGGGTACGGCGTGATGGGTGTGGACCCCATGCCGGCACCGGTGCAGGTCGTCATCGCCGTGTGGCCATGGGACACCTACATGGGCGAGGACGCGCTCGTCAAGGGCGTGGATGTGGGCGTATCGAGCTGGCGCAAGCACGGCATCAACTCGTTGCCGCCGGCGATCAAGGCCTCGGCCAACTACCTGAACTCCGGGCTTGCGCGCATCGAAGCCAACCAGCACGGCTACAACGAGGCGGTCATGCTGAACGAAGAGGGCAAGGTCTGCGAGGGCACGGGCGAGAATCTGTTCGTGGTGCGTGAGGGCGTCATCTCCACGCCGCCGGTCTCTGACGGCATCCTGCAGGGCATCACGCGTGACTCGATCATGGTCATCGCTGACGCGCTGGAGTACCCGGTCATCGAGGAGTCGCTCGTGCGGACAGACCTGTACGTCGCCGACGAGATGTTCATGACAGGCTCCGCTGCTGAGGTCGTGCCGGTTCGCTCGGTGGACGGGCGCGTCATCGGCGACGCCGGCCCGATCACCCTCGATCTGCAGCGGACATTCTTCCGCGTCGTGCATGGCGAGGAGTCCGACTTCGAAGACTGGCTGGAGCGCGTCTAGGGTGGTCACCCTCTACGACACCACGCTTCGAGACGGGACCCAGCGCGAGGGCATGTCGCTCTCGGTGGAGGACAAGCTGCGCATCGCCGTGCGTCTGGACGACCTCGGCATCGACTACATCGAGGGCGGCTTTCCCGGGAGCAACCCCAAAGACAGCGAATTCTTCGAGCGCTCGCGCGAGCTGAAGCTTGCGCACGCCGTCATCACGGCGTTCGGCACCACCTGCCGAAAAGACACTTCCGCTGAGAAGGACGCCGGTCTCAAGGCGCTCCTTGACACGGGCTGCGAGACGCTGTGCATCTTCGGCAAGGCATGGGACGTGCATGTCACCGAGACGCTGCAGACGACTCTTGCCGAGAACGTCCGCATGGTGCACGACTCGGTCGCGCTGCTGAAGGCCGTAGGCCGCACCGTCTTCTTCGATGCCGAGCACTTCTTCGACGGCTACCTGCACGACGCGGGCTACGCCATCGAAGTCTGCCGTGCTGCCGAGGAGGCCGGTGCTGACGCGGTCGTGCTGTGCGACACCAACGGTGGCACGCTGCCACACCAGGTGCACCGCATCGTGCTCGCCATGGCCGAGGAGCTCGCGGTTCCTCTCGGCATGCACGCACACAACGACGGCGGATGCGCGGTGGCGAACTCGCTCGTGGCGATCGACGCCGGCTGCGTGCACGTCCAGGGCACGATGAACGGCTACGGGGAGCGTGCCGGCAACGCCGACCTCACGTCGATCGTTCCGGCGCTCAAGCTCAAGATGGGTGTGGAGTGCGTCACCGACGACCAGTTGCGCCTTCTCACCGAGGTCTCACATTTCGTCGCCGAGACGGCGAACCTGTCGCCCTACCCGCAGCAGCCATACGTGGGCGCGAGCGCGTTCGCGCACAAGGGCGGTGTGCACGCGAGCGCGGCTGCGCGGCTGCCCGAGGCGTACGAGCACGTCGACCCCGCAGCCGTCGGCAACCTTGCGCGCGTGGTGGTGAGCGAGCTTGCGGGCCGCGCGAGCCTCGTCATGAAGGCCGCCGAGATGGGCATCGAGCTCTCGGCGAATGACGCGGTCCTCACGGGCGTGCTCGACTCCATCAAAGATAAGGAGTACCGCGGCTACTCGTTCGAGGCGGCCGACGCGTCCCTCGAGATCATGCTGCGCAAGGCTGCGGGCACGTACGCGCCGCTCTTCCGGCTCGAGAGCTTCCGTTGCATCATGGAGAAGCGCGAGGACGGTCGCGTGGTGACCGAGGCGACCATCAAGGTACATGTGGAAGGCCACCGTTTCATCGCCACCGCCGAGGGTAACGGCCCGGTGAACGCGCTCGACCGCGCGCTTCGGATCGCCATCGGCCGGTTCTATCCGGCGCTCGATCTCATCGAGCTCACCGACTTCAAAGTGCGGGTACTCGACGAGAAGAAGGGCACGGGCGCGGTCACGCGCGTGCTCATCGAGTCGACCGACGGCGACAAGAGCTGGGGGACCGTGGGCGTCTCGGAGAACATCATCGAGGCATCGTGGGAAGCGCTCGTCGACTCTGTAGAATACGGACTTCTTCGCCCGAGGCAGGAGAACGAACAGCATTAGTGGAACTGAACAAGTGAGGTACCGTCGTTCGCTGACTCGGGGAGCACCGATGAGGGTCGTCCGCTTGTACCAGGACGAAGACGTTCGCTACGGGCTGGCCGATGACAGCACCGTCACGCTGATCTCGGACGAGCCGTTCGCTGCATGGGAGGCTGAAGGCGTTATCCCCCTCAGCCAGGCCCAGCTGATCTCGCCGGTCATCCCTACCAAGATCGTATGCGTTGGGATCAACTACCGGGAACACGCGAAGGAGATGGGCCACAAGCTGAATGCCGAGCCGGTCATCTTCCTCAAGCCGCCCACTGCGGTCAACGGGCCGCACGGCGAGATCCGCGTTCCGGATTCGATGGAAACCGTGGATTACGAAGGCGAGTTGGCGGTCGTCATCGGTCGTCGCACACACAAGGTCACGTCCCAGGCCGCGCGAGCGTGCATTCTCGGGTATCTGTGCGCGAACGACGTGACGGCACGCTCGCTGCAGAAGGTCGACGGACAGTGGACCCGGGCAAAGGGGTTCGACACGTTTTGCCCGGTCGGTCCGTGGGTGGAGACCGACATCGATCCGCTCGATCTGAAGCTTGAGACGTATGTGAACGGCGAGCGCAAGCAATCCGCCAGGACCTCGGATATGATTCGCGATCCGTACGAGCTCGTCAGCTTCGTGAGCGGCGTCATGACGCTTCTGCCCGGCGACCTCGTGCTCACAGGGACGCCGTCGGGTGTCGGCCCTATGCGGAGAGGCGACGTCGTCGAGGTTCGCATCGAGGGCGTCGGGAGCCTCATCAACTCGGTGGTCTAGGCTGCGCGCGCGGCAACGCTTCCCGTCCGATGCGCTCGTCGGCTTGGTCGTGCGCTCGGTGGGTGTCCTGTAGCGTCGGTCACGATGACTTTCAGAACGCGCGAGCGGTGTCCGCCGCCTGTCGGAAAGCCGACTCCGCTCGGCTCGCGCGGCCCCATGATGTCGTCTGGCAGTGGTAGGATTGCCCCATCATGTTGTGTCTGTGACGATTCGGGGAGCAACCGCTCATGTCTTCCGACCGCCTTCGTACACCCGAAGTCGAGGCCCTTCTGCGGGCGCTGCTCGTGCTTGAGAACGAAGACGAAGCGTACGCGTTGCTCCAAGACCTGTGCACCATTCGCGAGATTCAGGACATGGCGCAACGTCTCGCCGTTGCGCGTATGCTGGCCGCCGGTGAGCACTACACGCACATCCAGGAAGCCACCGGCGCGTCCACCACGACGATCAGCCGCGTGAGCCGCTGCCTCAACTACGGTGCCGATGGATACAGCCGCGTGATCGGCCGCGTGGACGCCGCCGCGAAGGCGGGCGAGTAGGCCCGATGCCGCAGTTCGTCCATCTGCACACGCACTCCGAGTACTCGCTCCTTGATGGCCACGCGAAGATTGAGGGTCTGCTCGATCGTGCGGCCGAGCTCGACATGCCCGCGCTGGCGCTCACGGACCATGGCGTGATGTTCGGTGCCGTCGAGTTCTACAAGGCCGCCGTGAACGGCAACGAGAAGACCGGCCGCGCGCCGATCAAGCCTGTGCTCGGCTGCGAGATCTACTTCACGCCGGATTCCCGCAAGAAGCGCGATGGTAAGCCGCGGCTTAACCACTTGCTGCTGCTCGCACGCAACGACACCGGCTACCGGAACCTCATGGCGATGGTGTCGCAGGCGTGGATGACCGGCTTCTACTACAAGCCGCAGGTCGACGAGGAGCTGCTCAGGGAGTACGCCGAGGGACTCATCGCCACGTCGGCATGTATGAGCGGCATCGTGAGCAAGTCCTTCGAGCATCATCAGCCCGAGGAAGCTCGGCAGTGGGCCGAGACGTACGCGTCGATCTTCGGAGACGGCAACTTCTACCTGGAGATCCAGGAGCAGGGTATCGTCGCGGGAAACGGCGTCTCGCAAAAGGAGCTCAACCGCGAGATCGTGGGCCTTGCCGATGAGCTCGGCCTGCCGATCATCGCCACCAACGACATCCACTACGTGCATGCGGCAGACGCCGAGGCGCAGGACATGCTCGTCTGCATCCAGACCGGCAAGACCGTCGACGACGAAAGCCGCATGAAGTTCTCCTCGGACCAGTTCTTCTTGAAGTCCGCCGAGGAGATGGAAGCCGCGCTTCCCGAGTACCCGCAGGCGTTTTCGAGCACGCTTGATATCGCCGAGCGCTGCGACGTCCACCTCGAGTTCGGCAAGATCATCCTGCCGGTCTTCGAGGTGCCGCAGGGCTCGACCGAAGACGATTACTTGCGCGAGGAGTGCCTCGAAGGCCTCAAGAAGCGCTATGGCGACCCGATTCCCGACGAGCCGATGGCGCGCCTCGAGCACGAACTCAAGGTCATCTCCGACAAGGGCATCTCGGCGTACTTTCTTATCGTCGCCGACTTCGTGAAGTGGGCGAAGGGCAACGAGATCGGCGTCGGCCCCGGCCGAGGCAGCGCCGCCGGCTCGATCATCAGCTATGCGCTCGGGATCACGAGCCTCGACCCCATCGAGCACGGCCTCTTGTTCGAGCGCTTCCTCAACCCCGAGCGCACGGAGATGCCCGATATCGATATCGACTTCGATGACGAGCGCCGCCTCGACGTCATCGAGTACGTCCGGCAGAAATACGGCGAGGACAAAGTCGCGCAGGTCGTGACGTACTCCACGATGAAGGCGCGCGCCGCTATACGCGACGCCGGACGCGTTCTCGGTTACCCATTCGGCGTGCCCGACAAGATCGCCAAGCAGATCCAGGAAGGCCCGGAGGCCACCATCGAGGGGTCGCTCGCGACCAACCCCGACCTCAAGGCCGATTACGACGCCGGCGGCGACACCAAGCGCATCGTCGATGCGGCCCGCTCGCTCGAAGGCACCGCTCGCGGCGAGGGCATCCACGCGGCCGCGGTCGTCATCTGCCGGGACCCGCTGTCGTACTACACGCCCGTGAAGCTCGACACCAAGGGCGGCGCCGTCATCACGCAGTACGAGGGCAACGTCATCGCCGAGCTTGGATTGCTCAAGATGGACTTCCTTGGCCTGCGCACCCTTACGGTGATCGCGAAGGCGGTCAAGGCGATCCGGGAGAACCACGGCGTCGATATCGACATCGACGCGATCCCGATGGATGACAAGGGCACCTTCGCCTTGCTGCAGCGGGCGAACACCGACGGCGTGTTTCAGGTGGAATCCGCCGGCATGAAGCGCGTACTCAAAGATCTCAAACCCACCGTCTTCGCGGACATCGTCGCCGTTGTGGCGCTGTTTCGCCCGGGCCCGATGGATTCGATCAACGACTTCATCGCACGCAAGCACGGTCGGACCGCGGTGACGTACTACGACGATCGTATCAAGCACATCTTGGAGGAGACGTACGGGGCCATCGTCTACCAGGAGCAGGCGATGCTCATCACGATGGAGATGGGCGGCTTCTCGGCGGCTAAGGCCGACAAGCTTCGCAAAGGCATGGGCAAGAAGAAGATGGAGATCGTCGACGCCCTTGAGCCCGAGTTCATGGCGGGCGCCGCCGAGCGGGGCTACGACCGCAAGGTGGCCGAGCGCGTGTGGGCTGACATGCGCAAGTTCGGCGAGTACGCCTTCAACAAGAGTCACGCTGCCTGCTACGGGCTCATCTCGTACCAGACGGCGTACCTCAAGGCGCACTTCCCGCTCGAGTATATGGCCGCGGTGCTCACGAGTTTCACCGGTAAGAGCGAGACGATCGTGAAGTACATCGCGGCGTGCAACACAGCCGGCATCAAGGTGCTCCCGCCGGACGTGAACTCCTCGGGCAGGGACTTCACCGCCGTGAAGGGCGGGATCCGTTTCGGGCTTGCGGGCATCAGGAACGTGGGCGAGGGCATCGTCGATACCATCGTGGCCGAACGCAAGGGAGGCGGTGCGTTCACCTCGTTCCATGAGTTCTGCGAGCGAATCGACCAGAAGCTTATCAACAAGAAGACGCTTGAGGCGCTCATCAAGGCGGGCGCGTTCGATTCGACCGGTTACACGCGCAAACAGCTTATGGAGAGCATGGACAGCGCGGTTGAAGGGGCGACCAAGCGGCAGAAGGACCGTGCGAGCGGGCAGGGGTCCATCTTCGACATGTTCGAACCCGAGGCGCACGGCCTAGCCGAGAACACACCGCCTCCCAACGGCGTCGAGTGGGACAAGGGCCTGAAACTCGCTTTCGAGAAGGAGATGCTTGGCATCTACGCCACCGACCATCCGCTGTCGGACATTGCGGACACCATCAAGGCAGCGCGCACCGTCTCGCTCGGCGATGCGGAGTCGCTCCGGGATGGGACGACCGGTTGGTTCGCGGGTATCGTCACCAAAGCCGAGCGAATCGCCACGAAAGCCGGAAAGCTGATGGGCACGTTCGTGATGGAGGACCTTGAGCGGTCGATGGAGGGCGTGTTGTTTCCGCAGACGTACGACAAGTACCGCGACCTCATCAAGGTCGACGCTATCGTGCGCGTGCGCGCCAAGGTGGAGTCCTCCGACCGTGGCACCAAGCTCATGGTGCAGGAAGTACAGCCGCTCGGCAAGGGCGGAAGCTTCGAGAAGACGCCGGGAACGCTCGTTATCCGTACCGACGCCACGATGCTCAGCAATGGCAGAGGATCGGCGTTCAAGGCGATCCTTAAGCGTCATGCGGGGCGCGATCGGGTGCACGTCCAGCTCGTTGGCTCGGGGGGTACGAAGGTGCTCGAGATGCCGGCGGAGTTCCACGTTGATGCAGCGTCGGCGTCGCTGCACGCGGAGCTCAAGGAGTTGCTCGGCGAGGGCTCCGTACGCGAGGAATGACGCTTGACGGATACACGGCCCCATGCGATACTGCGCTGCGCTATCACTACAGCTTGATAAAGTAGCGGAAGGTGACAGACATGCGTCCTGTGACGCCAAGGGGATTCAGGGACGTGCTCTTCCAGGAAGCGGCGGAGCGTGAGGCCGTTTTGAGCGCCATCGGGGTGGTGTTCGGCGCGTGGGGCTACGCGCCGGTGGAAACGCCGGTCGTTGAGGAGTACACGGTTCTCGCCGCGGGTGTTGGCAGCGCTGTCGACGGCACGGCGTTTCGCCTGTTCGACCTGGACGGCAACCTGCTCGCACTGCGGCCCGAGATGACGGTGCCCATCGCTCGCGTTGCCGCGTCGCGGCTGGCCGAGGAGCCCGGCCCGCATCGTGTTTCCTACGTCGCGCCGGTCTTCCGCGAGCACGCCTCGCTTCGGGGGCAGGCGCGGCAGTTCACGCAGGCGGGCATCGAGCTGGTGGGGACGGGCGGTCCTGAAGCCGACGCCGAGGTCGTTGCGCTGGCCGTAGAGGCGCTCGAGGCCGCCGGCCTCGAGTCATACATGGTAGGGATCGGCACCGCAGAGGTGCTCCGCGACCTCATCGATGCCTCGCAAGCCGGCGAAGACTGGGGTGCCGCCGTCATCGCCGCGGCTCACGAGCGCAACCTGGTGGAGCTCGATCGTCTCGCAGCGGTCCCGGACGTGCGCCCGGAAGTCGCGCGGGCGCTCGCCACAGCGCCGCGCATCCGCGGAGGGGCCGAGGCGCTTGAGGCGGCTCAGGCGTTGCTCGTGGCCTGCGGGTGCGGGGCCGCGCTGCGCAGTCTTCGCGAGACGTACCGGGTGCTCGAAGGCCTTGGCTATGCCGACCGCGTGACGGTCGACTTCGGCATCATGCGTTCGTTCGACTATTACACCGGCTTCGTCCTTGAGGCGTACGCGCCCGGCCTCGGCCTGCCGCTCGGCGGTGGAGGCCGCTACGACCGTCTCCTCGCATCGTTCGGTGCGCCCGCTCCAGCGGCCGGTTTCGCGCTGGGGCTGGAGCGCGTCATGATCGCGCTTGCCGAGCAGGGTCGCACCCCGACGGTCCGGGGGCTCGACGCGGTCGTCGGCGGCGAGGACGCCGTGGCGGTCTTCTCGGCGGCGCGCGCGTTGCGTGCGGCGGGCTGGCGTGTGTTGCTCGCGGTCGGCCACAGCGGACTCGAGCTTGTGCGCGAGGCCGAGCGCCGCGAGGCGGCCGAGGCGCTGATCGTCGAGGGCGAGGCGATCGTCAGGCTCGATCGCGCCGGTGAGCTCGCCGTGCCGCTCGAACGTCCGCTACCGGGGCCTCCGGGAGCGACGTGGGCGCGCAAAGGCGGCGCCCGATGATCGTGCGCAGGCCATCCGGGGCGGGGCCGCTGCGGATCGCCATCCCCAAAGGCGCGCTTTTCGCGGACTCGGTGCGCGTGCTGGACCGGGCCGGCGTCGACGTGTCCGGTCTTGCCGATCCCGGACGCCACCTTATCGTGCGGACCGGTGACGCCGAGTTCATCATCGCGAAACCAACCGATGTGCCGATCTACGTCGCGTACGGCGGCGTGGATGTCGCGATCGCCGGCAAAGACGTGCTGGTAGTGTCCGACCTCGACATCGTCGAGATGGTCGATCTGGGCTTTGGCGGCTGCCGCCTCGTGGTGGCTGAACCCGAGGACGCGTCGCGTAGCATCGACGAGCTCTACCGCCACCTTGGGGTGATTCGCGTCGCGACGAAGTATCCGCACATCGCCGAGACGCACTTCGCCGCTCGCGGCGTGCAGGTGGAGATCGTGAAGCTGTACGGGAACATTGAGCTGGCGCCGCTCATCGGGCTGGCGGATCGCATCGTTGACATCACCGCGACAGGCCGTACGCTTGCCGAGAATCGGCTGCGCATCGTCGAAGACGTGCTTGCTTCCACTGCGCGTTTCGTTGCGAACCCGGTGAGCCTGAAGACCGAACCAGAGCGCGTGCGTGATCTTGCGGACCGGCTCGCGGCCGTTGTGCCGCTGTCGTAGGAAGAGGGAGATCGAGGACATGATGCGACGTATCGAACTTGCCCGTGGCAGGCGTCTGCGAGCGAGCGATGTACCGCGCTCGGGCGGCATCGACGCCGAGGTCCTCAACGTGGCCTCGCGCATCATCGACGACGTGCGCTCGCGCGGTGACGAGGCGTTGCGCGACTATGCCGAGCAGTTCGACCATGCGATCGTGGGAGAACTCGCCGTGAGCGAACAGGAGATGGCCGAGGCGCTCGAGCTTGTCGGCGACGACTTCAAGGAGGCGCTCTCAGCCGCGGCCGCGGCAATCGAGGACTTCCACCGCCGTCAGGTCCCGCAGAGCTGGTTCAGCGCCGAGGAAGGCGGGATCTTCCTCGGGCAGAAGGTCACGCCAATCGCACGCGTGGGCATCTACGTGCCGGGCGGGCGCGCCTGCTACCCGTCGAGCGTGCTCATGAACGCGATACCGGCGTTCGTGGCGGGCGTGGAGGAGATCGCGATGGTCGTGCCTCCGGGACCGGACGGCCGCGTGAACCCGTTCACGCTCGCTGCCGCGGCAGAGGCGGGCGTTACCGAGATCTACAAGGTGGGCGGCGCGCAGGCGATCGCCGCGCTCGCGCTTGGCACGGCATCGATCCCGCGCGTCGACAAGATCACCGGTCCTGGTAACGCGTATGTGACCGCCGCGAAGAAGCTCGTGATGGGGGAGGTCGGTATCGACATGCTCGCCGGTCCCAGCGAGGTCCTCATCCTGGCTGATGAAACGGCCGAGCCGGTCTTCGTTGCGATCGACCTCATGGCCCAGGCGGAGCACGACCCGAAGGCCGCCACCTATCTAGTAACGACCGATCCCGAGCTGCCCGACGAGGTCGACGCCGCGCTCGAGCTGCTGCTTGAGGACTCGGCACGCGCCGATGTGATCCGCCGCTCGCTCACCGACAATGGCGTTGTCGTGATCTGCCCGGATGTCGACGTCGCGATCGACGCGGCCAACCTCGTCGCGCCCGAACACCTCGAGGTCATGATGGCCGAGCCGCTCGAGTTGCTCGGCAGCATCCGCAACGCGGGCGCGATCTTTCTCGGCCCGTGGGCGCCGGCGAGCGTCGGCGACTACGTGGCCGGGCCCAACCACGTGCTGCCAACCGGCGGGACCGCGCGCTTTTCGAGCCCGCTTTCGGTCGACGATTTCGTGAAGAAGTCCTCGGTATTGAGCTACTCGGTCGAAGGTCTCGAGATGGACGGCCCGACGGTCATGACGATCGCGCAGGCCGAGGGCCTTGAGGCGCACGCTCGCACCGTCGGGATCCGGCTTGCGATGGCGTACGGCATCGACGACGAGGAGGGGGACTGAGCATGGACCGTCTCAGGCCGCCGCGCGCCGAGCTTGAAGCGCTCACGCCGTACGAAGCGAAGGACGTGCGCGCCGAGGTGATGCTCGCGAGCAACGAGAACCCCGCCAACGTGCCAGGCGAGCTTTTGCAGAAGTTCTCGGAGCGCGCGATGCACATCCCGTACAACCGCTATCCCGATCCGCTGGCCGGCAGGCTGCGCGAGCTGATCGCCGAGGCGAACGGCCTCGAGCCCGATAACGTGCTCGTCGGTAACGGCGGGGACGAGCTTATCTTCGATCTGCTGCTCGCCTGGGGCGGACCGGGCCGCAAACTCATCGATCTGCCACCGACGTTCGCGATGTACGGCATCGATGCCGGGATGACCGGCACCGAGGTCATCGAGCTGCCGCGCCGCGCCGATTTCTCGATCGACGGCGATGCCGTGCTCGAGCGTCTGAAGCCCGGCGATGTCGACATCGTGATGATCGCGAATCCGAACAACCCGACCGGCACGCTTGCCTCGGAACCGCTCCTCATCGACGTGCTCAATTCCACCGACGCGCTCGTGCTCGTCGACGAGGCGTACTTCGAGTTCTCGCGGCACACGATGCGGCCGCACATGTCGCGCCATCAGAACCTCGTCATCCTGCGCACGTTCTCGAAGGCGTTCTCGCTCGCGGGCCTGCGTGCGGGCTACCTGCTCGCGCACGAGGACGTCATCTGCGAGCTCACCAAGGTGCGCCAGCCGTACTCGGTGAATCGGTTCACCCAGCTCGCGGCCGAACTCGTCTTTCGCGAGCGACCGGTCTTTGAGGCCGGCATCAGCCAGCTGCTCCGTCACCGCGACATGCTTGTGCACGGGCTCTCGGCACTCCGGGAGGTCACCGTCTATCCTTCCGAGGCGAACTTCGTACTCTTCAAGGTGGCGGGCGCTTCCATGGTCTGGCGCGACCTGTTGCGCGAGCACTCCGTGCTGGTGCGTGACTTCTCTCGCGCGCCGGGGCTGGAAGACTGCTTGCGCGTGAGCGTCGGGACCGAAGAAGAGATCGGGCGCTTCCTCGCGGGCATGGACGAGATTCTGTCTCGCCGCCATGCGAGCGACCTGTTCGGCATGGCGGCGACGGCATCGAGGCACACGAAGGAAGAGGCGTAGCGTGGGACGCTCAGCGACCGTCGCGCGCACCACGCGCGAGACCGACATCGCCGTCACGCTCGATCTGGACGGATCGGGAACGGTCGGCGTGGCCACCGGCGTGCCGTTCTTCGACCACATGCTCGACGCGTTCGGCCGTCACGGGCTGCTCGACCTTGCGGTGAGCGCTACCGGCGATCTTGCGGTGGACTCGCACCACACGGTCGAGGATGTGGGCATCGTGCTCGGGCAGGCGATCTCGCATGCTCTTGGCGATCGCGCCGGGATCCGGCGGTTCGGCTCGGCGGTCGTGCCGATGGATGAGGCGCTCATACTCGCGGCCATCGACGTCTCGGGACGCGGCCAGCTGCACTACGACGTCCAGACACCGATCGAGGTCATCGGGACGTTCGACACCACGCTTGCCAAGGAGTTCTTCATCGCGCTTGCCAGCAACGCCGGCATCACGCTGCACGTCTTGGCGTTCGCCGGCGACAACGCGCACCACATCATCGAGGCGACGTTTAAGGCGGTCGCCCGCGCGCTTGCCGAGGCGGTCTCACGCGACGCGCGCGCCGGTGGCGTGCCGAGCACGAAGGGCGTCCTGTGATCGCGGTCGTCGACTACGCGATGGGCAACCTTCGCAGTGTGCAGAAAGGCTTCGAGCACGCGGGCGTTGCCGACGTCGTTCTCACCGGCGACCCGGCGGTCGTGCGCGTCGCTGAGGGCATCGTGCTTCCGGGTGTCGGGGCGTTTCGTGACGCGGCGGCCAATCTCACCGGCAGCGGGATGAAGGACGTCATCGTAGAGCGCATCGCGGCGGGAACGCCGTTTCTTGGCATCTGCCTGGGAATGCAGCTTCTGGCGACCATCGGGCTTGAGGACGGCGAATGGGAAGGGCTCGGGGTCGTTCCGGGCGTGTGCCAGCGGCTGCCCGGTGGCGTGAAGATCCCGCACATCGGGTGGAACACGGTCTCGTACCCGCGCCCGAGCCGTCTTTTCGACGGCATCCCTGAGGGCACCGCTTTTTACTTCGTGCATTCGTATCACCTCCTCCCTGACGACGCATCTTGTATCATCGGCCGGACGGAGTACGGCGTGCCGTTTGCGGCCGCGGTTGAGACGGGCTCGGCGTGCGCTGTACAGTTCCACCCCGAGAAGTCTTCGACAATGGGCCTTACGCTGCTCGCGAATTTCGGCAAGATCGTTACCGAGGCGGACCGGCGATGATCGTCTTTCCGGCTATCGACATACTCGATGGCAGGGCCGTTCGGCTGCTGCAAGGCCAGCTCGACGCGGTCACCGTCTACAACGACGACCCGGTGGAACAAGCGCGGCAGTGGATCGACCAGGGCGCCGAATGGCTGCACGTCGTCGATCTGGACGGTGCCGTCACGGGGGACGCCAAGAACATCGAGTACCTTGAGCGCATCGTCGCACTGGGCACGCCGGTCCAAACGGGAGGCGGCCTGCGGTCGATGATGACGCTCGAGCGACTCGCGACCGCCGGCGTCCGTCGCATGGTGCTCGGCACGGCGCTCGTGGCAGAGCCGATGCTCGTCGCTGCGGCGTGCGAGCGCTTCGGCGGGGCGATCGTGGCCGGGATCGACGCTCGCGACGGCAAGGTCGCCATCCAGGGCTGGCGTCAAGGGACGGAGTACAGCGCGCTGGAGCTGGTGCAGGAGCTGGAATTCCTCGGTGTGAAACGGCTTGCATACACCGATATCAGCAAGGATGGCATGCAGACCGGCGTGAACTACGGCGCGTACCGTGCGCTTGCCGGGCGGATCGATATCCCGATGACCGCCTCCGGCGGCGTCTCGGCGCTTGAAGACATCGCCGACCTGTATTCGCTCGGCCCGCAGATGGAGGGCGTGATCATCGGCACAGCGCTCTACGAAAAGCGCTTCAGCCTGGCCGATGCCATCCGCGTCGGCCATGCCGGGCAGGTGTAGCGCGTGCTGATGAAGCGGGTCATACCGTGCCTGGACGTCCATGAAGGGCGCGTCGTCAAGGGCGTCAACTTCGTCCAGCTGCGCGATGCGGGCGATCCGGTAGAGCTGGCGGCCGCCTACGACCGTGAAGGCGCCGACGAGCTTGTCTTCCTCGATATCACGGCCACATACGAGGAGCGCCCGCTCATGCTCGAGGTGGCCCGCCGCGCCGCCGAAGAGGTCTTCATCCCGTACACCGTCGGTGGCGGCATGCGCACCCCGGCCGACATCCGCGCGATGCTTGCCGCCGGGTGCGACAAGATCTCGATGAACTCCGCGGCCGTAGCCGCGCCCGGCCTCATCACACAGACGAGCCGTCAGTTCGGCTCGCAGTGCATCGTCGTCGCGATCGACGCCCGGCGGGTGCCCGGTTCTCGCCGCTGGGAGGTCTTCGTCTCGGGCGGACGCACGAACACGGGGCTCGACGCGGTGGCGTGGGCCGAGGAGGCCGAGCGCCGCGGCGCCGGCGAGGTCCTGCTCACGAGCATGGACCGCGACGGAACCGAAGACGGCTTCGACATCGATCTCACCCGTACGGTCACGCGCGCGGTGAACGTGCCCGTGATCGCGAGCGGGGGTGCGGGCGAGCTGGAGCACTTCGCCGAGGTCGTGATCGAGGCTGACGCCGATGCGGTGCTTGCTGCAAGCGTGTTTCACTTCAGGCGCTTCAGCGTGCGGCAGGTCAAAGAGGCGATGGCAGCGCACGGGATCCCGGTAAGGTTGCAGCATGCGACCGATGCGGAGGGAGACTGACGTGGAGGTTCCGAAGCTCGCCTTCGACGAGCATGGCCTCATTCCCGCGGTCGTGCAGCAGTTCGGCACGCTCGAGGTGCTTATGGTGGCGTGGATGGACGCCGAGGCGCTGCGCCGCACCATCGAGAGCGGTAGCACGTGGTTCTGGAGCCGTTCGCGTCAGGCATACTGGCACAAGGGCGAGTCCTCAGGTCACGTGCAGCTCGTCAAGGAGATCCGGTACGACTGCGACGCCGACACACTGCTTGTGCTCGTCGAGCAAACGGGTGTTGCGTGTCACACCGGCGCGCGAAGCTGCTTTTACCGCACGCTGTTCCCGGCGCCGCCGCACGGTTCCGGACCTGCCGAGGAGAGCGCCGATAGCATCCCGCTGTCGTGACAGATGAGGAGCGCACGCATGATGACTGACCTGCTCGGCGAGCCACAGCCGGCTGCCACGCCACAGATCGGCGCGGTCCTTGAGGAGCTCTTCGAGGTCCTTGCCTCGCGCAAGGACGCATCGCCCGAGGATAGCTACACCGCAAAATTGCTGCTCGGAGCGCAAGACAAGCTCCTCAAGAAGATCGGCGAGGAGGCGAGCGAGGTCATCATCGCCGCGCGCGACCACGACGCGGGACAGCTGCGCTATGAGATCGGTGACCTCATGTACCATGTGATGGTTGTCATGCTGCGAGAAGGCCTCACCCTCGACGACCTGGCCGCGGAGCTTGCTCAGCGTCGCCGGACGTAGGAGCCACACGATGCGACCGCGGTCAGGAATGACGGAACTCACGCTGCCGCCCGGCGTCCGGTTGGCGAAGATCGAGCCGCTCCAGACGCGCGTGGACCGCAATCGCGTGAAGGTGGCGTTCTTCTCGATCGTGTTCTCTGCGGCGATCGCGTGCTCTATCGCGGTGCTCGTCACGATCGCGGTCTTCTTCGTCTGGATGCTCCTTGCCCTCGAGGACGGGGGTGTGAGCATCGCTGCGACGACGCTTGTAGCCAGCTTCGTCGTGTCGTTTCTTGGCACGCTTGGCTGGGTCCTATGGCGAGCGTCACGCTCCGAACGCTTCTTGATCAAACGGCTCGGCGCGCGCATCACCGCCCGGGGCGAGATCGCCCAGGTCAAGCGCGTGCTCAAGGACATGTCGATCGCCGTCGGCTTCGACCACTCGCCGCCGCTGTACCTCATCGACATCGACACGGTGAATGCGTTCGCGGTGGGCCGCTCCTACGAGACTGCCGCGGTCGGCGTCACGCGCGGCTTCGTCGAGCGGCTGACCCCCGACGAGCAGCGCGCCGTGTTCGCGAACCTCATGGCGCGTGTGCGCTCGCTCGACACGCTCTTGGCCACCGTCGTCTCTGCGCTCATGGGCCCCATCTGGGCGATGCGCGAGCACGACCTGCGTGCGCGTGACGACGGTTTGGCCGAGCGAGAAAAACGCTTGAGCACGAATTCCGCCGGCGGCCAGAAGAGCGGCGAGGGATATTTGCTGTGGTTCGTCTTCTACGGCTTGGTGGTCGTTGTCACCGAGCTCCTTTCGTGGTGGCATCGGAACGCCGCCTGGATGGCGTCCGAGAAGGCCGACGCCGAGGGCATGCTGCTCCTGAAGGACCCGCGCTCGATGCTGGCCGCGCTTGAGGGCGTGCTCAAGGCCGACAACTTCGTACCGGGCGCTGGCGACGCGTACTCCCAGCTCTTCTACTGCTGGGCGGGCTTTGGCTTCGCGCCGGAAGACGACCCCGAGTTTCGCCGCGTTTCGCGCCTGCGCGAGGTGCTGGGTGCTGAAGGCCTCGCGTCGCGGCCGTCGCCGAACCTGGCGGGGTGGGCCGAGGCGCCCGTGGCCCCGCGCATCTCGCAGGACGGCCGAGACCGGCAAGGAGCGGCACCCGCGACGCCATAGTTGCGCCATCTGTCCTCGGCTGGTAGAGTGCACCACAACCACACAGTACGCCTGTGATGGGGAGTAGTACTCCGGAAGCACCGCATAGAGAGTCGGGGATGGTGGAAACCCGACGGGTGCGACTGGCGGGAATGGACCCCTGAGGCACCGGGACAACGGTGGAGACACCTACTAGCCCCGGCGGATGCCCACCGATACAAGGGACCGGGTATAGCGAGAACTTTCGCAGTACTGCAGGAAGAGGCCGCAGCGGCAACACTGCGGCAAGTAGGGTGGCACCACGGGAGCTGAGCTCTCGTCCCTTCGAGGACGAGGGCTTTTTGTATTCTCCGGGTCCGCCAGAAAGAGGTCGCACGCATGATCGTCCCAAGCAAGGAAGCGTTTGTCCGGCTCGCCGAGGACCACGACGTGGTCCCGGTCGCCCGCGAGGTCTACGCCGACCTCGCCACGCCGATCAGCGCCTTCATGGCGCTTGCCGAAGGCGCTGAGCACGCGTTTTTGCTCGAGAGCGTCATCGGCGGGGAACGGCTCGGCCGCTACAGCTTCCTCGGCGTGGGCGACCGCGAGGTCATCACGGCGCGCGGCGACGAGGTGGTCGTCGAGAACGGCGGCGTCACCGGCGAGCGCGCGCAAGACCCGCTGCGGGTCGTGGCGCGCAAGCTCGACGCGGGTCGCGTGGCGCGGGTACCGGGGCTGCCGCTCTTCGTGGGCGGCGCGGTCGGGTTCCTCGGCTACGAGGCAACTGCCGGCTTCGAGCGCGTGCCGCGCCACCCGAACGACGAGCTGAACGTCCCCGATATGGTGTTCATGCTCGCCGATATCGTGGTCGCCTTCGACCACGCGCGGCGCGTGATGCAGGTCATCGCGCCGGTACGCCCCGGCGGCGCACCAGAAGCCGCCTACGACGCGGCGCTCAAGCGCATCGACACCTACCTCAAGCGCATCGACCAGGGCCCGCGCGGCGCCGAACTCGGCTCGGTGGGCGCGGCAGCCGAGGTGCCGCTCACCGCGCACGTCTCCCGTGAGGAGTTCTTGGCAAGCGTGGAGGCGGGCAAGGAGCACATCGCGGCGGGCGACATCTTCCAGATCGTGCTCTCGCAGCGCTTCTCGGCACCGTACGAGGGCGACGGCCTTGACCTCTACCGCGTGCTCAGGGCTGTCAACCCGAGCCCGTACATGTTCTACATCCGGACGCGCGAGGTCACGCTCGTGGGCTCGAGCCCCGAGCCGCTCGTGCGCGTGGAGGACGGCGCCGTGCTCACACGCCCGCTCGCGGGCACGCGCCCGCGTGGCGTGGATGCCGCCGAGGACGGACGCCTGCGCGCCGATCTGCTCGCCGACGAGAAGGAGCGCGCCGAGCATGTCATGCTTGTGGACCTCGGCCGTAACGACCTCGGCCGGGTAAGCGCGCCGGGCACGGTGAAGGTCGACGAACTCATGGAAGTCGAGTACTACAGCCACGTCATGCACATCGTGAGCAACGTCACCGGCGTGCTTGCCGAGGACGAGGACGCCTTTGACGCGCTGCGGGCGACATTCCCGGCGGGCACCGTCTCGGGCGCCCCCAAGGTCCGCGCGATGGAGCTCATCGCGGAGCTCGAACCCGCCGCGCGCGGGCCGTACGCCGGTACCGTGGGGTACTTCGGCCTCGATGGCGCGATGGACATGTGCATCACCATCCGCACGATCGTGCTCGCGAACGGCCGCGCGTACCTGCAGTCAGGCGCGGGGATCGTGGCGGACTCGGATCCGGAGAAGGAGTACGAGGAGTGTCGCCACAAGGCGCGTGCACTCCACCGCGCGCTCGAACTCGCCGCCGGGATGTACGAGGAGGTGCCGGCATGATCCTCGTCATCGACAACTACGATAGCTTCACCTACAACCTCGTGCAGCTCCTCTCGGCGCTTGACGGCGAGGTTCGCGTGGAGCGCAACGACGCGATCACCGCCGCCGACGCCCTCGCGCTCGAGCCTGCCGGCGTCGTCATCTCGCCGGGTCCGGGCACGCCAGCCGAGGCGGGCGTCTCGGCGGACGTTGTGCGCGCGGCCGTTGCCGCGGGCGTGCCGGTGCTCGGCGTCTGCCTCGGCCATCAGGTGATCGCCGAGGTGTACGGCGCGGCGGTCTGTCGCTCGCCGAAGCCGGTGCACGGCAAGACGGACGACATCACGCACGACGGCCGCGGCATCTTCGCGGGCGTCCCGAGCCCGTTCACCGCGACGCGCTACCACTCGCTCTGCGTGGATGACACGAGCGTGCCCACGGCGACGCTCGAGGTCACGGCGCGCACGCCCGACGGCGTCATCATGGGCCTGCGGCATCGCGTGAATCCGGTCTTCGGCGTGCAGTTCCACCCCGAAAGCGTGCTCACGCCCGAGGGCACCAAGCTCCTCGCGAACTTCCTCGACATCTGCGGCGAGGTGCCGCTTTCCGCTGGTGTCTCTGGTGCTCCAGCCACGCTCGCGGCGGCCGGCGGCACGGCGCGCTCCTCGGCAAGGCTTGCCGAGGTGACCGGCATCGGCGGCGCGATCGCGCGTGTGAGCAGCGGCGATTCGCTTTCCGAGGCCGAGGCCGAGCTCGTGATGAACGCGATCATGGACGGCGAGACGACTCCGGCGCAGATCAGCGCGCTTGTGGTGGGGATGCGAATGAAGGGCGAGACCGTCGACGAGATCGTCGGCTTCGCGCGTGCGATGCGCGAGCACGCCACGCCTGTGCGCCCCACGGCCGCGCGCTACATCGACACCTGCGGGACAGGCGGCGACGGCCTCCACACCTTCAACATCTCCACGACCACCGCGTTCGTGGTCGCCGGCGCGGGCGTGCCGGTCGCCAAGCACGGCAACCGCGCCGTCTCCTCGGCGGCGGGCAGCGCGGATGTGCTCGAAGCGCTCGGCGTGAACGTCGGCCTCGACGCCACCGCGATCGCGCGCTGCATCGACGAATGCGGCGTCGGCTTCCTCTTCGCGCAGTCGCTCCACGCGAGCATGCGCCACGCGGGTCCCACACGCCGCGAGATCGGCATCCGCACCGTCTTCAACATCCTCGGCCCGCTCACGAACCCCGCGGGCGCGAAGCGGCAGCTCCTCGGCGTGTACGACGCGAACCTCGCGCCGCTCATGGCCGAAGTCGCCGGACGCCTCGGTGCCGAGCGGGTCCTCGTCGTGCACGGCCATCCCGGTATGGATGAGGTCTCCGCGAGCGGCCCGACCACCGTCTCGGAATTCGATGCCGAGGCGCTCGGCGTGCGCACCTACACCGTCCTGCCCGAGGAGATGGGCGTCGCGTGCGGCACGCTTTCCGACATCGCCGGCGGCGACGCTGCCGAGAACGCCACGATCCTGCGAGCGATCCTCAGCGGCGAGCACGGCCCCAAGCGCGACGTCGTCCTCGTGAACGCCGCCGCCGCGCTGCTTGCGGCAGGCGAGGTAGCGGACCTCGCCGAGGGCGTCGTGCGCGCTCGCGAGTCGATTGACTCGGGCCGTGCCGCGCAGGCGCTCGAGCTGCTCGTGAGCGCGAGCGGTCGTCTCGGACAGGAGGTGTCGCAGTGAACTTCCTCGACGACATGGTCGCTCGGCGCACCGCGCGCATCGCCGCGGAGTTCGGGAGCCTCTCGGCAGCGGACCGCGAACGCCTCGCGTTGAGCGGTCGCGCCTCGCGCCCGTTCGCGGCCGCGCTCGCCACACGCCCGGATGTCGCCATCATCGCCGAGGTGAAGAAGTGCTCGCCAAGCGCGGGGCCGATCGCGCCGGCGTGCGAAGCGTCGAAACAGGCGCTTGGCTACGAGGCCGGTGGCGCGGCTGCGATAAGCGTGCTCACCGAGCCCGAGAGCTTCGGCGGCAGCTTCACGGACCTCTCGGACGTGAGCGACGCGGTTACGATCCCGGTGCTCTGCAAAGACTTCGTGGTCGACCCGGTGCAGCTCTTCGTGGCGCGCGGTCATGGCGCCGACGCGGTGCTGCTCATTGTGAGCGTGCTTGGCACGCGCGTGGCCGAGTACCTCGACCTCGCGTCGACCCTCGGGCTTGAAGCGCTTGTGGAGGTGCACGACGCCGCTGAGCTCGCGGTGGCGCGCACAGCAGGTGCCTCACTCGTGGGCGTGAACAGCCGCGACCTGTACACGCTTCATGTCGACCCCGTTCGCGCCCGCGAACTCGTGCGTGCCGCGGCGCAGGCCGGCCTTGTGGTGGTGGCCGAGAGCGGCACCACGGCGCGGTTCGACGTGGAAACCGCCTCGGCGGCAGGTGCGGATGCGGTTCTTGTCGGCGAGGCGCTCATGCGTTCGCCGTTTCCGGAAGATGTGCTCGCGGAACTCGTTGGCGTTAGGAAGGAGAAGGGCGATGTCAGATAAGACGCGATTCTTGCTCGACGAAACGGAGATGCCCACGGCCTGGTACAACGTCCAGGCGGATCTGCCGGTACCCATCGCACCGTCGCTTGACGCGGACGGCAACCCCATGGGACCGGAGCAGCTCGCGGTGCTCTTCCCCATGGAGTGCATCATGCAGGAGGTAAGCCAGGAGCGCTACATCGACATCCCGGGTGCGGTGCTCGACGTCTTCAAGACGTATCGCCCCTCCCCGGTCATCCGCGCCAAGCAGCTGGAGCGGGTGCTCGGCCTGCCTGCCGGCGTCAAGATCTTCTACAAGTACGAAGGCGTGAGCCCGGCCGGCTCGCACAAACCGAACACCGCCATTCCGCAGGCGTACTACAACAAGCTGGAGGGCATCACTAAGATTTCGACCGAGACCGGCGCGGGCCAGTGGGGCTCGGCGCTTTCCATTGCCGGAGCGCTCTTCGGCATCGACGTGGAGGTCTTCATGGTTAAGGTCTCCTACGAGCAGAAGCCATACCGCCGCGCGCTTATGGAGACGTACGGCGCCAGCGTGCATGCGAGCCCGACGAACCTCACGGCGGCGGGTCGCCACGTGCTGTCGATGGACCCGGACAGCACGGGCTCGCTCGGCATCGCGATCTCCGAGGCCGTCGAGGTCGCGGCAACGCACGACGACACGCACTACTCGCTCGGCTCGGTGCTCAACCACGTGTGTCTACACCAGACGATCATCGGCCTTGAGGCCGTCAAGCAGATGGAGCTTGCCGAGGAGGAGCCCGACGTGGTCATCGGCTGCGTGGGCGGCGGCAGCAACTTCGCCGGCATCGCCTTCCCGTACTACCACCGGCGCCTCAACGGCCGCTCAAAGGCGCGCCTTGTGGCTGTCGAGCCGAAGGCGTGCCCGTCGCTTACCGCTGGCGAGTTCCGCTACGACTTCGGCGATGAGGCCAAGCTCACGCCGCAGATGGAGATGTACACGCTGGGACACGATTTTGTGCCGGCCGGTATCCACGCCGGCGGCCTGCGCTACCACGGTGAGTCGCCGCTTGTGAGCGCGCTCGTGCGCTCCGGCGACGTCGAGGCCGTTGCCGTGCACCAGGTGGCGTCCTTCGAAGCGGCGGTCCAGTTCGCTCGCGCCGAGGGCATCCTGCCGGCGCCCGAGAGCAGTCACGCCATCCGGGTCGCTATCGACGAGGCGCTTGCCGCCAAGGAGGCCGGCGAGGACAAGACCGTGCTGTTCAACCTCTCCGGCCACGGTCATTTCGACCTCTCGGCGTACGAGGCGTTCAACGCGGGCAAGCTGCAGGACTACGATTTCGCCGCCGGCGCCACGCTCTGCGAGCCGGAGTAGCGGAACATGCGCACGCGCGTCAAGATATGCGGCATCACGAACCCACAGGACGCCCGGACCGCCGTTGCCTCCGGTGCCGACGCCCTCGGGGTGGTGCTCGCCGAAAGCTCGCGGCAGGTCACGATCGCGCAGGCGGCTCGCGCCCTCGCAGACGTGCCAACGCGGGTAGCACGCGTGGGCGTGTTCGTGAACGCCGCCCCGGCGTACGTGGCCGAAGCCGTCACCCGCATCGGGCTGACGTACGTGCAGTTCCATGGCGACGAGTCGCCAGAGGCGTGTGTCGGAGCGCCTGCGCCCGTCATCAAGGCGGTGCACATCGGCACGTCCTTCGCTCTTGAGGAGCTCGAGCCCTTCCGGGGAACGGTCGCCGCCTTCCTCCTCGACGCAACGGATGCTCGCAAGCGTGGCGGGACCGGACGGACCTTCGACTGGCGACTCCTCACCTGCAACCGCCCCGGAGGGGCTCCACTCTTCCTTGCTGGCGGCCTGTCGCCGCAAAACGTGGCCGAGGCGATCCGCATCGTCCGCCCGTTCGCCGTTGACGTCTCCTCGGGGGTCGAGGAGCATCCCGGCCACAAGGACCCCATCAAGATCGCAGCATTCATGGCCGCCGTGCGCGCGGCAGACCTGGAGGGATGACGCATGTCCGACGTCTTATTGCCGTCCGCCGACGACGCCTACGCGGGTCCCGATGCGCAGGGCTTCTTCGGCCCGTACGGCGGGACCTTCGTGCCCGAGACGGTCATGCCGGTCCTCGCCGAGCTTGAGGCCGCGTACCGCACCGCGCAGGCCGACCCGGCTTTTGCCGAGGAGCTGAAGGTGCTCCTCACCGACTACGTCGGACGCCCGTCGCCGCTCTACCGCGCCGACCGCCTCGCCGAGGCAACCGGGCTTGGCGCCGTCTACCTCAAGCGCGAGGACCTCAATCACACCGGCGCGCACAAGATCAACAACACACTGGGGCAGTGCCTGCTCGCCAAGCGCATGGGCAAGCACCGCGTGATCGCCGAGACGGGCGCTGGCCAGCACGGCGTCGCCACGGCGACCACCGCCGCGCTCATGGGGCTCGAGTGCGCGGTCTTCATGGGCACGGAGGACATCCGCCGCCAGTCCCTGAACGTCTACAAGATGCGTCTCCTCGGCGCGGAGGTCGTGCCCGTGGCCGAGGGCACCGGCACGCTCGCCGACGCCGTCACCGCCGCGCTTCGCCACTGGGTCGAGCGCGTCGAGGACACGTTCTACGTTATCGGCTCGGTCGTGGGCCCGCACCCGTATCCGACCATCGTGCGCGACTTCCAGGCCGTGATCGGCACCGAGACCATCGCGCAGATCGACGAGAAGGCCATCCCGCACGTGGGCGCGGTCGTCGCGTGCGTGGGCGGCGGCAGCAACGCCGCCGGCATGTTCTACCCGTTCCTGCGCGACGTTCCCGCCGAGAAGCGCCCGCTTCTGGTGGGTGCCGAGGCGGCCGGTCTCGGCCTGGAATCTGGCAAGCACGGCGCCGCGCTCACAAAGGGCTCGCCCGGCGTGCTGCACGGCTTCTATAGCTACCTGCTGCAAGACGAAGCGGGCAACCCGCTCGAGGCGTACTCCATCTCGGCAGGGCTGGATTATCCCGGCGTGGGGCCGGAGCACAGCTTCCTCAAGGACGAAGGCCTCGTGCGCTACGAGGCGGTTACCGACCAGGAGGCCGTGGACGCGTTCGCCCTCTGCACGCGCACCGAAGGCATCATCCCGGCCATCGAGTCCTCGCACGCGCTTGCGCTTCTGCCGCGTTTAGCCGCCGAACTCGGCCCGGACGGGGTCGTGATCGTGAACGTCAGTGGCCGAGGCGACAAGGACATGGACATCGTGCGCGAAGCGGGTCTCGGCGTTGACTGACGCTCCCCGCGGACTTGCGCGCGCCTTCGCGCCCGGGCATCCGGTGCTCGTCGCGTACGCGATGGCGGGCTACCCCGACCGCGCGGGCTCGCTCGCGGCGCTCGGAGCGCTCGCGCGTGGCGGTGCCGGCGTCATCGAGCTCGGCGTGCCGTACGCGGACCCCGTTGCCGACGGTCCCGTGATCGTCGAAGCTGGCAAGGCTGCGCTCGCACACGGCTTCGGCCTTGCCGAGACCATCGCGCTCGCCGGTGAGTTTCTCGGCATGCACCGGGACGCGCCGCCGGTGGCGCTGATGACGTACTTGAACCCGATGATGCGCCTCGGCTTCCCGCGTGTGGCCGCGCTCGCTGCCGAGGCGAGCGTGAGCGGCTTCATCGTGCCGGACTTGCCGCCGGACTCGCCCATGGCCGATCGTTGGCTCGCCGCAAGCGAACCGCTCGGCATCGACACCGTCTTCCTCGCCGCGCCGACCTCCACGCCCGCGCGCCTCGACGCGCTCGGCGCGCGCTCGCGCGGTTTCGTGTACGTGGTGTCCTCCCTCGGCGTGACGGGGGAGCGCGACGAGCTCGCCGCCGGACTCGCCGGACTGGTGGCGCGCGTGCGCGAGCACACGGCGCTGCCGGTGGCCGTCGGCTTCGGCGTGGGCACCCCCGAACAGGCCGCCGAGGTCGCGACAATCGCCGACGGCGTCGTCGTGGGGAGCGCGATCGTGCGGCGGCAGGGCGACGCGGACGAGCTGGAGGCGTTCGTGCGCGGACTGGCCGAGGCGATTGGTCGCGCGCGCGAGTAGTACCTAGCCGAGCGCCTGCACTGAGGCGGGATCGTGGTGACGGGGCCGGTTCTTAGCGTGTCCGATGCAGCCTGAAGAAGCTCCTCTGCGCGAGAACGCTTGACACCTCAGATGGCAACCCTTCTGATGGAAGGCAGCGTTTCGCGTGCGCAGCCCCGCAGTTGCGGACTTGACCGCTTCCAGGGTGATCGTGTCGCGATACGGGGGGTTAGTGTCGTCGTTACGAGGCCGGTCCGTCGGCTTGCTGGGGGGATGGCGTGGCGACGATCGCCGCCTACGCCTACGACGCCATGAACCGCCGCGTGAGCGCGACCGAGACCGAGACCTCAGGCACCGCCTTCTTCCACTACGACGGAGCCTCCGCCCGCGTGATCGCCGAGACCGACGGCTCAGGCGCCACCATCGCCACCTACGCCCACGACGACCGCGGCCAGCTCCACGCGATGAGCCGGGGCGGACAGACCTACTTCTACCACCTGAACGCGAGAGGCGACGTCGTCGCGCTCTCGGATGCGTCCGGCGACGTCGTGAACACCTACCGCTACGATCCCTGGGGCACGCTCATCGACCTCAGATGAGACCGTCGAGAACCCCTACCGCTACGCGAGGTACCGCGCCGATGACTCGACCGGCCTCTACTACTGCTGGAACCGCTACTACGCGCCCGAGCTCGGACGCTTCCTCACCCGCGACATCTATCCCGGTGACACGAGCGACCCTGTTACGATGAACCCGTACCTGTACTGCGGTGGGGACCCGGTGAACGCGGTCGATCCGAGCGGGATGATGAGCGCGAACTCGGTTCTTGCTGGCGCACTCGGCCTTGGCGCAATCGTCCTCGGACTCGTGTGCATCGGGCTGACTGTCGGCTCGTTTGGAATACTGGCGCCCGAGACCGCCGCGGGTCTAGCAGTAGCGGCCGGTGCGCTCGGAACTGCTCTTGGGATGATTAGCCGGGTTGTTACCCAGCAGCAGTATATTGACGGCGAGTTATCGCCGGCGGAGTACAGGGTGCAGATGATGATTGCGGGTGCGGGTACCGCAGCATCTGCAGGTGGAGCAGTATACGCTGCCTGCGGCGGGGCCGCCTCTGTCATGGCGGCATGGCTCGCTGTGGAAGGTTTCAACTGGAGTGTCACCGGAGGGGGGCTGTGGCTTGGTCAGTTCCTACGCGACATCACGCGCAACTGAAGCCTACAACCAAGAGGAGAGTTACCGTTGGAATCAATCATGCTTGTGATGCCCTTGGCGATTGCCTTGGCGGGTAATGTCCTGCTGTATGTAGCTATGGACACTGAGCGCATCGCGCTTCCAGACGGGCGCATTGGCAGGATGGGTGGGCTTCTGAGAACGAATCTGATTACGCTTCTTCTGATGATAGTAGCCGTGGATGCGTTGGTTGTAGCCACTCTGTTTATCATGCCAGCCTTCAGTCAGTTTGATGTGGGGTTCTTGGGCTTCTTCTATGGAGGGACTGTGTTCGTTGGCGAAACTGCATTCTGGGGCCTCACATACGGGTTCTCCCGTGTGGCGGCAAAACGGATGGGCATACACAGATGAGCGCTGATGGAGTTCTGCTTCTGGTCGGCGTTTCGTTTGCCGCTTGGGTGTTATCGGGCCTGTGGGTCCACGCGTCAGGTGATGCATGTGTCGCCACCGAGAGGTTTGCCCTGTCGCTCTTCTTGCCGCTCCTGGGTCTGAGTGTCGCAGCCCTTCTGTCCCACGACGCCCCCAAGTGGCCGCCACTAGCACTCTGTGTCGCGGTGGCTGTGTTGGCGATACTGATCAGACTAAGAACCAGGCTGATTGCTGGTCGCCGGAATCGCTGACAACTGAAGGGTGTAGTCGACAGCCGACAATGATGGAACGCATCATCGGCGTCTGGGTTGGAGTACGAGTATGCTGCACAGGGCGAACCTTCAAGTGGGGGCGACTCGCGCAAGTTGGCGGCACTGAATGAGGCGATTCGAGCCGCCCTCTTGGAAGACGAAGAGGATCTGAGAGCCTTCTCGGAGCGTGATGGCGAGCCGCTCATCGCGTACGAAGAGGCGCTCGCGTACCTGATGCGCGATGGCAAGCTATAGCGTCTCGCTTAAGCGCTCGGTGCTGAAGGACCTGGAGCCACTCCCGGCCCCCGACCGCGCACGCATTATGGAGCGCATCGGGGCACTCGCGGATGACCCACGCCCTTATGGGTGCGAGAAGCTCTCGGCACTGGAGCGATATCGCATCCGGGTCGCCGACTATCGCATCGTCTATGCCATCGAAGACGCCGAGCTGACCGTGTGGGTAGCGCGAGTGGGCCATCGGCGCGACGTTGACCGGCGGCAGCGGCATCACCCTCGGCCTTTATGATTCTGCGCACAATCGTAAAGACGTTCTTATGATTATGCTCGCTCGGCCATCAGCGTCACGTACATACACGGCGTATTGACACCTGCTCCGTCTGCCGCGTACGCTCGTCTCGGAGGTGAACGCCATGCCCGAGGAACGCGCGTCATACGGCACGAAGCCAGCTCAATTCCGCCT
>JAJFTE010000142.1 GCA_021373175.1 Actinomycetes bacterium | reverse complement strand
CGTCGAAAGGTCGTACTTCGCGGGCCACTGATCTCCCGATTTCATGAGCGAGCGTATCGCGGTCGGCGCCGTGTAGAGCTGGTTCTCGCCGTGCTTCTCGATGATCTGCCAGAACCGGCCAGGGTCGGGATATGTGGGGATGCCCTCGAACATGAGTGATGTTGCGCCCACTGCGAGCGGACCGTAGACGATGTAGCTGTGTCCGGTCACCCAGCCGATGTCGGCCGTGCACCAGTACACGTCCTCGTCGTGATAGTCGAAGGTGTACCGGAACGTCGTGGCCGCATAGAGCAGATAGCCTGCGGTCGTGTGCAGCACGCCTTTTGGTTTGCCCGTCGAGCCCGATGTGTACAGGATGAACAGCGGGTCCTCGGCATCCATCCACTCGATATCGCAGTGACGTTCGATGTCGTCCGCACGCACCTCTTCGTGGTACCAGAAATCGCGCCCGGGCTCCATGTCAATGCGCGTCTTGGCGCGGGAGACAACGATGACCGACGAGACGGTCGGGCACTCGTACAGCGCAACGTCAGCCTCGGCCTTGAGCGGGACGATCCGGCCACCGCGAATGCCTTCGTCGGCCGTGATCAGCATCTTCGCAGCGCAGTCCTGGATGCGATCCCGTAGCGCGGAGGCAGAGAATCCGCCGAAGACGACCGAATGAATCGCGCCGATGCGCGCGCACGCCAGCATCGTGATCGTGAGCTCGGGGATCATCGGAAGGTATATCGCGACGCGATCGCCCTTCTTGATGCCGTGCTTCTTGAGGACGTTCGCGAACTTGCACACTTTGTAGTAGAGCGACTGGTACGTGTACATCTTCGTCCGACCCTCGTCGGACTCCCAGATGAGCGCGGCCTTATTGCGACGCCACCCTTCGAGATGGCGGTCGATGCAGTTGTAGGTGACATTCAGCTTGCCGCCTTTGAACCATTCGATCCGGGGAGTCTCGAACTCGTACTCCAAGACGGTGTCCCATGGCTTGTGCCAGTGAAGCATCTCCCCGGCCATATCGGCCCAGAAGCCCTCGGGGTCCTCCACTGAACGCTTGTAGAGCGCCTCGTACTCCGCCATCGACGACACGTAGGCTCGTTCCGAAACCCATGCGGCGGGTTCAACGACTCGCAGCTCATGCGACAGGGACTCGATGTGTTGTGGCTCGGTCATGCGTGCGCCTCCCTCACTCGGTGTGCATTGGCGGGCAAACCTCGCGCGCCATAACGGGATCAAGCAGGCGGGGCCATGCCCCTAAAGCATCGTAGACCTGCCACCCTCGGCGTCCCCCGGTCGCCTCAGCCGTACGGCGTGGATTTCTCGGTTAGCGGCATTCGGTGTTGACAGAGCCTGGCATCAACGACCAGACCCGGCACCGTCGAGAGTGTAACATATGGCACAAAGTCGATTCCCGGTGTATCCTTGCAGCCAAACGAGGAAGTTTCCCTTCCCTAGCAAGTCGGTTCTGGCGGAGAATCCGCGGAACCGGAGAGTTGGCTCATCGACGACCGGCATCGCGATGATGCGGCTGGGCAGCCGCAGGCCACAGGAGACTCAGGGGTAATCAGGGAAGGAATGTGGAGGGCCCTGACTCGAAGGTCGGGGCCTTTCCTATTGCGCGGACGTCGGCGGTCGTACCAGATTCACGGCGCGAACGGTGACCGGCGAGTCGACTTCCAGAAGGCACGCCAGATAGAGCCCCTTGGGCAGTACCACAGGTCGCAGAGCGTTGCGAACGCGGCCCGGCGTCCCCTCGGTCAGCCGCACGGCACATTTGCCGCACGTCCCCTTCCCGCCACACGTCGCTAGAATCGACACTCCCGCCGAGCGGGCCGCTTGCAGCACTGTCGTTCCTGGGTCAACGTCGACAGACACGCCGGGCGGATCGAAGGTCACGCGAACGCTCGAACTCATGCGCTCTACCCCGTGGGCAGAGCCACGACACGCCACCCGATCCCGGGGGAGGCGGCGACCCACCTGTTCCCGGTGACGATCGCTACCTCACGCATGCCATGCTCCTACTCCTCACTGCCAAACCTCACCATGCCGTGAGCCATCGGCCTTCCACCGAGCACATGGACGTGAAGATGCGCGACCGTCTGCGCCGCGTCGTGACCGTTGTTGATGATCACGCGATATCCGCTCTCGGCCACTCCCTTTATCGCCGCGACCTTGGGCACGGCCGAGAAGAGCGACAGCATCGTGTCGGGGGGCACGTCGTCGGCCATGTGCGCGTAGTGATGCTTGGGGATGATGAGCGTGTGGACGGGCGCCTGTGGCGCCACATCGTCAAACGCCATGACATCGTCCTCATCGAGAACCACCTTAGCGGGAATCTCCCCGTTAACGATCATGCAGAAGATGCACTCAGACAACCGGTCCTCCTCAGTTAGCGTCGCACGGCTCACCCGGCGTCTTCTTCCTCGATCTCGCCAACAAGCATCGTGACTCGCTGCTGAGCGTCGGCAAGCCGCGCGCGGCACGCACGCAACAGCGCGACCCCACGCTCGTAACGCTCGAGGCTCTCCTCAAGTTCAAGCTCGCCGCCCTCAAGCTCTCTCACGATGTCCTCAAGCTCGGCCAGCGCCACGCCGAATGTCACGCTTTCAGGGATAGCGGTGATCTTGTTCTCTTCCACGTCACGCCTCCGGATCGACACGCTCGACCATACAACCGAGGGCTCCCTCGGCAAGTCGTACGCGAACGTGGTCACCGCTGACGACGCCCGCCGCCGAGCGGAGCACGCGCTCACCCGACTCGTCATAGCATACCGCGAAGCCGCGAGCCAGCACCGCAAGGGGAGACAGGTCTTCCAGCCGCGCCGCCTGCAGCGTCCATACTCGTTCCGAGCGTTCGAGAAACGCGCTTCCCTGCAACCGAAGGCGACCTGCCACCGAGGTCATCGATGCCCGGTAAGGCTGCGTGAGACGCGGCGCGACACGGAGGAGCGCGTCGGCGTCGCG
>JAJFTE010000138.1 GCA_021373175.1 Actinomycetes bacterium | reverse complement strand
TGGCGGCGTAGGTGCCATCGGCAGTAGCGATGCCGAGGCCGGTCGCGAGCCCCGCCCGCGCTCCTCGGCCAAGGGTGCGCTGGATGCAAAGCACGCCCATCGCGCCGACAGGCGCGGCAACGAGAATGCCGATGACGAAGGTGCGCGCGAAAAGCGCCAAGCCGGCCGACACGTCAGGCCCCGGGCGAGAGCGCGCGCTCGAACGCCGAGGAGAGCACGATCGTCGTGCACGTGCGGGCAACGCCGTCGATCACTTTGATGACGTCACTCACGAACGACTCCAGCCCGGCGGTCCCGGCGCACCGCACCTTGAGGAGATAGTCGTGATCCCCCGCCACGTGATGACACTCGACGACGCGCGCATCCGCGGAGATTCCCGAGAGGAACACATCCCGATGCCCCGGCGCTTCAAGCGTTACCTCAACAAACGCCGTGAGGTCGAGCCCGAGCGCGTCGGGCGCGATCTCGGCGTGATAACCACGGATGACCCTCCGCTCTTCAAGCCGACGGACACGGTCCGCGGTGGACGGCCCCGAGAGCCCCACCTGCTCCGCGATGTCGGAGTACGTCGTGCGCGCGTCACCCGCGAGAATGCCAAGGATAGTGAGGTCGATTGCGTCCACGATGCGCTCCCTGCTAGGCCACTGATACTCCTAGCCTAGCAAGTCTGTGTTGTGTGCGCAAATCCCCTTGCTTGCAGAGGGAGCAATCTACTTCTCGGCTTCGCTGGCGAGGATGACGGCGTCGGCGATGTCTTTGAGCGAGCGGCGCTTGTCCATCGCGAGTCGCTGGAGGCGCTTGAAGGCCTCGGGCTCGCTCATCCCCTTCGCCATGAGCACGCCTTTGGCGCGGTCGAGCGACTTGCGGGTCTCGAGCCGCTCGGACAGCTCGCTTACCTCGCCTTCGAGCGCGCGGGTCTCGGCGAAGCGGGAGACGGCGACGTACATCGCCGGAAGGATGTCTTGCTTGGTGAACGGCTTGACGAGGTACGCCATCGCGCCCGCCGCGCATGCCTGCTCCACGTATGAGGACTGCGAGAACGCCGTCACCATCACCACCGGCGCGAGCTTCTCGGCCTGAAGGATGCAGGCGGCCTCAAGGCCGTCCATGCCCGGCATCTTCACGTCCATGAACACCACCTCGGGCAGGAGCTCGCGCGCGAGCGCCACGGCTTCCTCGCCGTTGCGGGCCTCGCCGACGACGTCGTGGCCCTCCTCGGTCAGCATCTCGCGCAGGTCCATGCGGATGATGGCTTCGTCCTCGGCGATCAGTACGCGCATGAGCGGCTCACGCTTCCTCGGCATGGTCGGGAACGGGTACGCGGATGGTCACGATGGTGCCACGCGCGCTAGAGAACGAGAGTGTACCGCGAAGATCGTCGTTTACGACCGTCTTGACGATCGCCAGGCCAAGATTTGCCGAGGAGTCGAGGTCGAACCCGTCGGGAAGGCCGATGCCGTCGTCGCGCACCACGAGATGGAGTTCCTCGGGCAAGCGCCGCATGCTCACCGTGACGGCGCCGTGGCCCCGCTCGGCAAGGCCGTGCTCAATCGCGTTGTGCACGAGCTCGGCGCACACGAGCGCAAGCGACGTTGCCACCGACGCCGGGACGAGGCCGGTTTCGCCTTCAACCTTCACGGTGATGTCAGCGCCGGTGTGCGCGATGCTCTGCCGCACCATATCCACGACCGTACGTGCCGCTGCCGAGAAGTCCACCGACTCCTCGGTTGAGGCCGCGAGCATCTCGTGCACGACCGCCATCGAGGAGACGCGCTCGACCGCTTCAGCAAGCGCGTGGGCGGCTTCGTCGCTTTCGGTGCGGCGTGCCTGGATGCGCAGGAGCGAAGCGATCGTCTGCAGGTTGTTCTTCACGCGGTGGTGGACCTCGCGGATGGTGGCTTCCTTGACGCGGATCTCCTGCTCGCGACGGGCGACGTCGGTGACGTCCTCCACGAGCACGAGCGCGCCAGGATCGAAGCCGATCGTGCGATAGGACAGTGAGCGGCCGCCGACCTCGATGGTGATCGCCCGGGCGCCGCGGCTTCGAACCACCGGCTTGATCGCCGTGGCGCCGCCAGGAAGCGTGCCGGCCTCGCAGCCGATGACACCGCCGTCGAGTCCGGCCAGCCGCATGATGTTGACGGCGTTCGGGCTCGCGTACGTCACGACATCGCTGGCATCGACTTCCATGACCCCGTCGCCCGCACGCCGGTACGTCCAGAAAGGCCCGCCGGAATCCACGTCCACCAGAGGCTGCCGTTCGAGCGTCTCAAAGACCCGATCCGCAAGCGACATGAAGGCGACTTCCATCTTGCCTGGCGCCTCGATCACCTGCTGCGCGAGGTTGCGCAGCACGACGCCGTACGAGGCCGTGGGCGTCCCGATAGGACGCGCCGAGGTGAAGTAGGAGATGCCGCGCGTCGTGCGCCGGCGCTCACTAGCGACCGCGGAGCCGCCGTCGAACGCCGCATACGCCTCGGGTTCGTCCCCGCGCTGGAGCACCTGACCCACTCGCGACGTGACAACGGCTGCGACCGCCGTCATCGGGCGCGCGTCGGCAACCACACGCAGCCGCCCGTCGTCTTCCACGGCCAGGGCGACATCGCCATAGCCGAGGTCCGCGACCAGCTGCAGGTTCCGCGCGACGTTCGTCAGGTGTATCACAGCATCGGCAGGTAGCGGTCTTGGCAACTTCAGATAAGTGTCCATATGTGGAGTATACGTGAGCGGAAGCGCTGCCGGGGCGGGCGTCATCACAGCGTGTGACGCTTGCCGCTCGTCGTTCAACTTCAGCGTCAAGTGTGCTCGGTGATGCGTGATATACCGTTGGTCGCCACACTGTAACCTTTCGTCAGACAAGACCCGATAGGAACTATGAGAGGGCCGGCAACTGAAAGAGACAGCGATGGATCGCGAACTGCGCAGAGTCATGAAGCGAGAGGGGCAACTGGACCTTCTCGCGTACATCGTGATCCTCGTGCTCATCGCGCTCACAGGCGTTCTGCTCTTCCTGGCGCTCGCTCGCATCGAACTGCCGGATGCCTGGCTGCTGCGAAACGAGATTCTCCGGACCATCGTTCCGGGCCTGCTGCTGATGGTCATCTTGTACCTGATCGACCAGCACGGCCGTTTGCGGCGCAAGCTGATAAGCATCCACGAAGACCTGGAGACCGCAAAATCCGAGATCCAGTCCGCGTACGATCGCCTGGCCTTCGCACATCGCACGGCCGAGCTCATGGCCTCGCTCACCGAGGAGAACGGCGTAGACCACGTCTTGGAAGAGTCCGTTGCATACTTCGGCGCTGACGCCGCCGCGGTCGTTGGGGACGACGTCCGCATGTTCGCGTCCGAGAACGTCCCAAGAAACGACGCACAACGAGCGATCATGCAAACAGCGCTCGACGCTGTGCGCGCCGGCCAACCGATCGCCGCACAGGCGTCGGACAGCGGTTCGGCAGCGCTCGCCGTTCCGCTCAGAGTGAAGGGCCACCTCGATAGGGTCTGCTGTCTGTGGCGGCGTGAGGGTGCGTTCACTGAAGAGCAGCTCGAGGGGCTGCAGCTCGTCGCCCGCATCCTCGAGATGAACCTCGAGAACCGTGTCCTTCTCGATGAGATTCGCTCACAGCTTCAGGGTACGCTCATGGCGCTATCCAACCTGGTGGAGCTGCGCCAGCCCGATTACATCGACCACTCGACGCAGGTCGCCGACCTGAGCGTGAGCGTGGGCGTGGAGCTCGGACTCGATTCCGACGCGATCGCGGACCTGAAGCTCGCAGCCGTGCTGCACGACGTCGGCATGCTCGAAGTGCCGCTCGAGATCCTCTCGGCCCGCCGGATGCTCACTGCCGAGGAGGAACTGCTCGTCAAGCGGCATCCGTCCGCCGGGGCACGAATCGTCAGGACCGCGCGCTTCAACGACGAGGTCCAGCAGGCGGTGCTTGCTCATCACGAACGAGTTGACGGCAGCGGATATCCTCACGGTCTGAGGGGCGACCAGATTCCGCTTCTCGCGCGGATCATCGCGGTTTGCGACTCGTACCACGCTATGATCAGCAATCGCCCGCATCGCCCGGCGCTCACCCAGATGGCCGCCATCGCCGAACTTCGCGGTGCGCTCAACCGTGCGTACGATCCGCGAGTGGTGCAGGCTCTACAGACAGTCACCGGTCATGGCGACGCGACATCCAGCCCGGCTGACGTGGCGCTCCTCCTTGAACAGGTCTCGTAGCACGCGCTTTCACCACGGTCTGGTCGCCTGTCGCAGCTAGCGCTATCATCGACGTGTGCCGCAAGCGGTTGAGCGAGTCGCTCATGGAGGGACCGGGAGGCTTCGGTGACGTTCTCGTCGTCATCCACGTACATCTACACCTATGTGATCTTCGCCGTTATCTACGTGGCTTCGAGCGCGGCGTTCGTGGTCAACGCGATCCGCGTGAGCACGACGCTCTCGCGGACGCGCGGAGCGGCCAACCTTGCCGAGGTTCCGGCGTCAGAAGCCTCGGCTCCACCCGTCGGCGAGGTCATCTCTCACTCGCAGCGTCTCGTCGACTACACGCAGCTTGCAGCGCTTTTGCCGCTGGTCTACGTGGTCGGCAGCATGTTTCTCGGCTCGCTCATCCTTAGAGGGAGCGGTCACACGGGCGTGAACCTGGGCTGGATCGCGTTCACCGTCGTCGTGGCTGTCGCC
>JAJFTE010000135.1 GCA_021373175.1 Actinomycetes bacterium | reverse complement strand
CCGCTTGCCGATCTGCCCGCGGTGTTCCCCGAGGCCGCCACGGAGCTGTGGGAGATCTTCGTCACGCTTGAGAACGCGTATCGCGACATGTGTGACATCGAGTTCACCATCGAGCAGGGCAAGCTGTGGATGCTGCAGACCCGCGTTGGCAAGCGCACGGCACGCGCCGCGCTCAAGATCGCCGTGGACATGGTGGCCGAAGGCATGATCGGCCGCGAGGAAGCGGTCTTGCGCATCGACCCGGCGCAGCTTGACCAGCTTCTGCACCCGCAGTTCGATGTGAATGCCGACTACGACGTGATCGCCAAGGGCCTTAACGCGAGCCCGGGTGCCGCTGTGGGCCAGATCGTCTTCTCGGCGGACGATGCCGAGAAGGCCGCCGCCGAGGGCCGCAAGGTCATCCTCGTTCGGTGGGAGACCACGCCCGACGACCTTCACGGCATGGTGGCAGCGCAGGGCATCCTTACCTCGCATGGTGGCAAGACTTCACATGCCGCGGTCGTTGCCCGTGGCATGGGCAAGCCGTGCGTGTGCGGCGCGGACATGCTCAAGATCGATGCCGAGAACAAGGTCGCGCGCATCAGCGGTTCCGACGTGGAGCTTCGCGAAGGGGACGTCATCTCCATCGACGGCACCACCGGCAAGGTCGTCCTCGGCGCGGTCACGCTCGTGGAGCCGGAGGTCTCGGGCGACTTTGATACGATCCTGTCGTGGGCGGACGAGTTTCGCACGATGGGCGTGCGCGCGAACGCCGACACGCCCGACGACGCGGCGCTTGGCCGCACGTTCGGCGCGGCGGGCATCGGGCTGTGCCGTACCGAGCACATGTTCCTCGGCGATCGCAAGGATATCGTGCAGTCGATGATCCTTGCCGAAGACGGTTCTCCCGAGCGTGAGGCGGCTCTGGCGGAGCTTTTGGCGGTGCAGACGGAGGACTATCTGGGGATCTTCAGCGCGATGGACGGCCTGCCGGTGACGGTGCGGCTGCTGGACCCGCCGCTGCACGAGTTTCTGGACAGCCCGCGCGACCTTGAAGTGGAGATCGTGCGCGCCGAGTGCGCCGGTGCGCCTGCCGCCGAGACGGCAGTCAAGCGGCGCCTGCTCGCCCAGATCGACTCCATGACCGAGATGAACCCGATGCTCGGTCTACGCGGGTGCCGTCTGGGCATCATGTTCCCGGACATCTACGCGATGCAGGTGCGCGCCATCGCCCGCGCGACGGCCGAGCTCAAGCGCGCGGGCAAGGACCCGCGGCCCGAGATCATGATCCCGCTCGTGAGCCTGAAGGCCGAGCTTGACATGCTCCGTGCCGAGAGCGAGGTCGTCATCGCCGAAGTGATCGCGGCGACCGGCGTCACGCTGGATATCCCGATCGGCACGATGATCGAGCTTCCGCGCGCGGCGCTCACTGCCGACGAGATCGCGAAGGTCGCGGACTTCTTCAGCTTCGGCACGAACGATCTCACGCAGACAACCTTCGGCTTCTCGCGCGACGACATCGAGGCGAAGTTCCTGCCGCGTTATCTTGAGCGCAAAGTCCTCGCACGCAACCCGTTCGAGACCGTGGACCCTGCGGTGGCCGAGCTCGTGCGCATGGGCTGCGAGAAGGGCCGGCAGTCCAACCCGGGCATCAAGCTGGGCATCTGCGGCGAGCACGGTGGCGACCCCGAGAGCGTCAAGACCTTCTACGCGATCGGACTTGATTACGTGAGTTGCTCACCGTACCGCATCCCGCTCGCACGGCTCTCGGCGGCGCAGGCCGCGCTTGCGGCACGGGCCGCCGCCTCTGATAACCGCTGATTGAGAGTATCTCCCTAGCGTTTCTGCGTGCCTCCGGCGATACTTCATACGGAGGCACGCAACGCGTGAGGGGCGGGAATGGCGGGCAACACCAGGCTTTACCAGCGAGCGCAGTCGCCGCTCATTCAGGGCCGCTCCAAGCGCGAACGACCGCTGTGGCACACGATCAGCGGTTCGTTTCTGGTGTCGCTGGTGGCGCCGCTGTTCATCTGGTGGCTCATCACGATGCTCGCCGGAGCACAGCCAGCCGAGGCGATCGCGCTGCTTGGGGCCGATATCGGCCGCCTGCTGGCGCGTACGGCCCCCGGCGCGCTCGTGGGCACACTCGGAGGCGTGTTCGGCGCGCGCGCGTGGGGGAGCCCTCGCCCCTGGCTACCCGGCGCGATCGCGGGAACGGTGCTTGCTGGTCTCGGCCTGCTCTTGATCGGCTGATTGGAGCGTTTGGTGAGCGAGGGGATCCTGACACGCGAGGCAGCCGAAGCCGAAGAACGCCTGCGGCTCTCGGTGCGGGCGGCATTCTCGGATGCTTCGCGCGGTCGCGTCGTGCCGCTTGAGCTCGATCCGCTGCGCACCGAGTTCCAGCGGGACCGCGACCGGATCATCCACTGCAAGGCGTTCCGGCGGCTCTCCCACAAGACGCAGGTCTTTCTCGCGCCCGAAGGCGACCACTACCGCACCCGGCTCACGCACACCCTTGAAGTCGCGCAGATCGCGCGGTCGATCGCGCGGGCGCTCCGGTTGAACGAGGACCTCACCGAGGCGATCGCGCTCGGCCACGACCTGGGGCACACGCCATTCGGGCACACGGGTGAGGCGGCGCTCTCGCAGTGCCTCGCCGAGATCGGTCCGGCGTACCCGGGCCTGCAGTCCGTCTACGAGCACAACCTGCAGTCGCTGCGTGTCGTCGAGGTGCTCGAGTACGAGGGCAAGGGCCTCAACCTCACATGGGAGGTGCGCGACGGCATCCGCAACCACACCGGCAATGACGTCCCGGCCACGCTCGAGGGCCAGATCGTGAAGACCGCCGACCGCATCGCGTACATCAACCACGACGTCGATGACGCCGTTCGTGCCGGCGTGCTCACCGGTGCCGAGATACCCGCGGAGATCACGGTGGTTCTCGGCAGGCATCATGGCGCACGGATCACGACGCTTGTGCAGTCGATGGTGAACGCGAGCGCAAACGCCGAGGCCATTCGCATGACGCCGGAGGTCGAAGCGGCGATGCTGGCGCTGCGAGCGTTCCTGTTCGAGCGCGTGTACCTCTCGGGAGACGCAAAAGGGGAGGACCCGAAGGCGCTCGAGCTCGTCAAGCGGCTCTTCGAGCATTACCTAGCGCATCCCGATGAGCTGCCCGAGGAGTTCGCGCTGGAATCGCTCGGCCCGCTGCCACAGCGTGTGGTCGACTACGTGGCCGGCATGACCGACCGCTATGCGCTTCGCACGTACGAGAAGCTCTTCCTGCCGTCGCGCTGGACGGCGTAGTGCCGTCTGTTCCCGCGTGCTCTGCCCAGAAGATTCCTGGTCAGTTGTGCCGAATACCGTGACGTGGGCTGAACAAAGGGTAAGCTGAATTGTTGGAAGACCGCTGCTGCCCGGTCTCCGTAAAGGTCGCGACACCCGTGGTGCCGCATGTCCGCAAGGGGGTACAGATGCGAGAAATCATGCGTGTGAACATGTCCGATCTCTCTATCACGATGGAGCCATTGCCGGAGAAGTGGGCCCGCTATGGCGGGCGCGCGCTGACCTCGGCGATCGTGTTCACCGAGGTGCCCGCCGGCGCGGATCCGCTCGGCCCTGAGAACAAGCTCGTGTTCGCGCCTGGTTTGCTTGGCGGAACGACCGCACCAAATGGCGGTCGGCTTTCCGTGGGCGCGAAGAGCCCGCTTACCGGCGGCATCAAGGAGGCGAACTCGGGCGGCCAGGCCGCACATGCGCTTGGCAAGATGGGGCTTGCCGCTGTGATCGTGGAAGGGACACCGGCGGATCCCTCCGCGGCGTACATGCTTGTGATAGAGCCGGACAAGTCGGCAAAGCTGCAGCGCGTGGACGCGTGGAAGGGCATGGGCAACTACGAGGTGGCCGATGCCATCAAGACGACGCGTCCGGCTGGCGACAAGTTCGCGACCATCACGAACGGGCCTGCGGGCGAGATGGGACTCAAAGCCTCAGGCATCGCGATCTCGGACACAAAGGGCTATCCGAACCGCTTCGCCGGCCGCGGCGGTCTTGGCGCGGTGATGGGCACCAAGGGCCTGAAGGCGATCGTGGTGAGCGATACCGGGCTGAAGAACCTGGAGCACGCCGACAAGGAAGCGTTCCAGGCTGCGGTGAAGACCTTCTCGCACGCGCTCACAAGCCATCCGGTCTCGGGCGAGGGCCTTCCCACGTACGGCACCAACGTGCTGGCGAACATCATCAATGAGGCTGGCGGGTACCCCACACGTAACTTCTCGAACGGCCGCTTCGAAGGCGTGGAGGGCATCTCCGGCGAGACGCAGCGTGAGATCACGCTCGCGCGTGGCGGCAACGTCAAACACGGTTGCCATACCGGCTGCGTCATCCAGTGCTCGCGCTACTACGTGCACGAGGACGGCAGCTACTGGACGAAGGGTCCGGAGTACGAGACCGCGTGGGCGCTCGGCGCTGACTGCGGTATCTCGTCAATGGATGACGTGGCCGAGCTCGACCGCACCTGTGGCGACCTGGGTCTGGATACGATCGAGATGGGTGCGGCGCTTGGCGTGTACATGGACTCCGGAGCTCTCGCGTTCGGCGATGCCGAAGGGGCGCTGGCCGCGCTCAAGGAGACCGTGAGTGGCAGCGAGCTCGGCCGCACGCTTGGTGACGGTGCCGAGGCGACCGGCGTCAAGTTCGGCGTGGCGCACATCCCGGTCGTGAAGCACCAGGCGCTGCCGGCGTACGACCCGCGCCCGATCCAGGGCATCGGCGTCACGTACGCGACGACCACGATGGGGGCCGACCATACCGCCGGCTACGCTATCACGGCTAACGTGCTGGGCGTCGGCGGAACGGTCGATCCGTTGAAGCCTGAAGGTCAGGCCGAGCTCTCGAAGAACCTGCAGATCGCGACGGGGATGCTCGACGCCATGGGACTGTGCATCTTCGTGGCGTTCCCCGTGCTGGACATTCCCGAGGCCTTCACGGCAATCGTGGATATGGTGTCGGCGCACACGGGCGAAACATGGAGTGTGGATGACGTGCTGGCAGTGGGCAAAGAGACGCTCACCTACGAGCGCCTGTTCAACGCGCACGCCGGCTTCACGGCAGCCGACGATCGTCTGCCCGAGTTCTTCACGACCGTGCCGCTGGCGCCGCACGACACGGTGTTCACGGTGACGGACGCCGAGCTTGACGCGGTCTTCGACTTCGTGGAGGAGACCGCTGCGGGGCTCGGGATCTCGTAGACTGGTCGCAGGCGGGCCCGCCTCGGGGTTCGACACCGGGGCGGGCTCAACCGAACGCGCATGAGGAAGGGTCGCCGCCGCACATGAATGTGGACGTCGCGCTATTCGCGAGCCTCACCGCCTTCCAGCCCGACGGGCAGGCAGGCCGCCACGCGAGGACATTCTCTGTGCCCGCCGGGACGCGGATCGCCGAAGTGATCTCGATGCTCTCGCTGCCCGACCAGCCCCGCGTGATCTTCGTGAACGGGCGGCACGCGCCCGAAGACCAGAAACTGTGTGAGGGCGATCGCCTTGCGATCTTCCCTCCCGTGGCAGGAGGGTGAGGCCGGCATGAGCGAGTCACATGACCTGAGCGCGTCGCGTGTGGCCATACTCGGCTGCGGGGGCCTCGGCAGCAATGTGGCCTCGATGCTGGTGCGTGCCGGTGTCGGGTCGCTCACGCTTGTGGATTTTGACCGCGTGGAGCTGGGGAACCTCAACCGTCAGCTGTACTTCCGCGATGAGCTGGGGCAGATGAAGACCGACGCGCTCTCGCATACGCTGTGGCGGATCGACCCGAACGTGGCGCTGCGTTTGGAGACCGTGTGCATCTGTCCGGAGAACCTGCTTGAGCTCGTGCGCGGCGCCGATGTGATCGTTGAAGCGGTCGACGGGGCGGAGGCCAAGGCGATGATCATGAACGAGTGCCTGGCGCGGCTCCCTGACGTGCCGCTGGTAGCCGCATCCGGCCTGGCCGGGTTAGGTTCGGCGAACGCCGTGGTGACCCGGCGCATGGCCGAGAACCTGTATGTTGTCGGCGATCTCACAAGCGATGTCCGAGACGGACTGCCGCTCTTCGCATCCCGGGTGATGATCGCAGCCGCGCACGAGGCGCACGCCGTGATACGCGTCTTGATGGGATACCCCGAGCTGTAAGCTGCAGACAGGGACTCGTGTCGATCAACACGTCAGCATCGATATGCGGACTTCGCGGAGATTCCGCACCTTGTGGCGATGCTCGACAATCGCACGCGGCGTTACCGATGTGTTGCCGCCTACCGCTCCTTCGCATAGAATCACCGCAGCATCACAGGGGCATCAGGGAACCCCCTGCGTTCGCACATCCAATGCGTTCGATGGGAAGGGAGTGGCGTAACTTATGGCTGGATGGATTGTCTGGCTGGCGCCGGTCGCAGCGCTGATCGGTCTGGCAGTCGCGGCGTATCTTGGCACCTGGGTCCTCAAACAGGATCCTGGCAACGAGAAGATGCAGGAGATCTCCAAGGCGACTCAGGAAGGCGCTATGGCGTTCCTGAAGGCCGAGTGGCGAGTGCTCATCATCTTCGGTATCGGCGTGTTCGCCGTTCTCTCGTTCTCTGGCGGAAGCCTGATCAAGGGCGTGCTGACCGCGACCGCGTTCGTCACCGGCGGTCTGCTGTCGGCGGCCGCAGGCTATATCGGCATGTACGTCTCCACCCGCGCTAATACGCGCACCGCTCAGGCGGCTACCACCGGCGTCGCCGCGGCGTTGCAGGTGGCGTTTCGCTCCGGTCTCACGATGGGCCTCACCGTCGCGTCGTTCGGCGTGCTCGGCCTGGGCTTGTGGGTGATCTTCGGGATCTTAGGCGGCTCGCCTCAGCCTGAGATCGTCAACGGCTTTGCCATGGGTGCAAGCTCTATCGCGCTCTTCGCCCGTGTTGGCGGCGGCATCTACACCAAAGCCGCCGACGTGGGCGCCGATCTCGTCGGCAAGGTGGAGGCCGGCATCCCGGAGGACGACCCCCGCAACCCCGCCGTTATCGCTGACAACGTCGGCGACAACGTGGGCGACGTGGCTGGCATGGGCGCGGACCTCTACGAGTCCTACGTCGGGTCGATTCTCGCCCCGATCATCCTCGCGCTCACGCTGTGGAAGGCTGGCAGCACCGATGTCACGTTTGGCGTCGTCGTGCCGCTGCTGATCGCCGCCGCCGGAATCCTCACGTCGGTGATCGGCCTGTTCGCCGTGCGTGCCAAGGACGACGGCAATCTGCACCGCGCACTCAACACAGGGACGTACCTCGCCGCAGGGCTTGAGGTCATCGCGATGTTCGGTCTGTTCTATTGGTGGGGTTCTTCCACCGACATGACGCGCCTGTGGTACTTCGGTTCGGTGCTCGCGGGTCTTGTCGCCGGCCTCGCGATCGGCCAGATAACCGAGTACTACTGCTCGGACCATTACAAGCCCGTGCGGTCGATCGCTGACGCGAGCATGACGGGTGCTGCCACCAACATCATCGCGGGCCTCGGCGTTGGCATGATCTCTACCGTCGGGCCCATCCTTGTCGTCGCGCTCGGCATCTGGGGTTCGTTCACCATGGGCAACCTGGCTGTTCCGGGTGACCCGAACTCGGGCATCTACGGCATCGGGCTTGCCGCACTCGGCATGCTGTCATTCGTGGCCTTCACCATCGGTGTGGACGCGTACGGCCCCGTGGCCGACAACGCCGGCGGCATCGCCGAGATGGCGGGTATGGGCGAGGACATCCGCGCGATCACGGACAGCCTCGACTCGGTAGGCAACACCACCGCCGCCATCGCCAAGGGCTTCGCGATCGGCTCGGCCGGGCTTACGGCGCTCGCGCTGTTCACTGCGTTCCGCGTGTCGGTGGCAAACGGGAACCCGGCCCAGGGGATCGCGGGCATCACGCTTGACCTGTCGCTCGTGAACCCGCTCATCATCGTCGGCCTGTTCCTTGGCGCGATGCTGGTGTTCCTGTTCGCCGCGCTCACGATGAACGCGGTCGGCCGGGCGGCTTTCAGCATGATCGGCGAGGTTCGTCGGCAGTTCCGGGAGATTCCGGGCCTGCTCGCCGGCGAGCCCGGCGTCCGCGCTGACTACGCCAAGTGCGTGGACATCGCCACCAAAGGCGCCCTGAAGGAGATGGTCCTGCCTGGCGTGCTCGCAGTCGTCATCCCCATCGGGCTTGGCCTTCTCAACCTCGAGATCCTTGGCGGCCTTCTGGCTGGCGCGGTCGTCACCGGCTTCTTGATGGCCATATTCATGGCCAATGCCGGCGGGGCGTGGGACAACGCCAAGAAATACATCGAAGGCGGCGTCCATGGCGGCAAGGGCAGCGACGCCCACAAGGCCGCTGTCGTGGGCGATACGGTGGGCGATCCGTTCAAGGACACGTCCGGTCCGGCTATGAACATCCTCATCAAGCTCATGACCGTCGTCTCGCTCGTCTTCGTGCCGCTGTTCTTGAGAGTGCACGGATAGCGCTTGGCGTCAGAGCTGCAGGGTAGAATGCTCCCGGGCGCTCATGCAGGCGCCCGGGAGCATCGTTGTTGCCGAGAGGAGGTCGTGTGGGTCGCATCTCAGAAGAGGACGTGCAGCGCGTTCGCGACGCCACCGACCTGGTCTCGTTCGTCTCGGAAAGCGTCGTGCTCAACAAGAAAGGCCGCCTGTACTGGGGCAACTGCCCCTTTCACGGCGAGAAAACGCCGAGCTTCAAGATCGATCCGGGGACGCAGCTGTGGCACTGCTTTGGCTGCGGGCTTGGCGGCGATGTCTTCGGCTATGTGATGCGCGCCGAGAACCTCGAGTTCCCCGATGCCGTGCGTCGGCTGGCCGAGCGCGCCCACATCGAGGTCGTCGAGCAGGGTGGCCCGAGAATGGCGCCCGGGCGCAAGGAGCGGCTCGTCGCCGCATGCGAGGCGGCTGCCGACTTCTTCCACAAGAACCTCATCGGGGGTCGCAACCCAGGTGCGCAGCAGGCGCGCGAGTACCTCAAGCATCGCGGGTTCGGCATCGACGTCGCGAAGCGCTGGCGGCTGGGCTTTGCGCCTGCTGGCCGAGATGAGATGACGCGCGCGTTGCTGGCGCAGGGCTTCACGCGCGATGAGCTGGTGGAGGCGAACCTCACGCTGGTGGGGGAGAGCGGCGCGCTCAAGGACCGCTTCTTCGACCGCGTCATGTTCCCCATCACGGACCTCTCCGGCCGGGTCATCGCGTTCGGCGGGCGCGTCGTGGGCGACGGGCATCCCAAGTACCTCAACAGCAATGAGACGCCCATCTTCCACAAGTCGTCCAACATGTATGGCATCGACCGCGCTCGCAACGAGATCGTCACGAGCGGCACGGCCGTGGTGGTGGAAGGCTACACGGACGTCATCGCGCTTGCCGAGCAGGGCATCGCCTTCGCTGTGGCCACGCTTGGCACCGCGCTGACCGAGCAGCACGTAAAGCTGCTGGGCAGGTTCGCCAAGCGCGTCGTGTACCTCTTCGACGGTGACGAGGCCGGCCTGCGGGCCGCGAACCGTGCCGCGGCGTTCATCGACGCAACGGCCACGCCCGAGGCGGGAAGCTCGCGCGTGGACCTGGCCGTCGCGGTCATCCCCGAGGGGATGGACCCGGCCGATTACGTCACCGCCAGAGGCGCCGCCGAGATGCGCGCGCTCATCGATGGCGCGCAGCCGCTGCTGCGCTTCGTCATCGACCAGCGGCTCTCGATGCACGACCTTGCCACCCCGGAGGGAAAGTCCGCGGCGCTTGCGGACGCCGTGCAGCCGCTTGCGGCCGTGAAAGGCTCGATCCTCGCGCAGGAATACGCGAGCTACATCGCCAGCCGCCTGCTCACCACGCCGGAGTTCGTACAGCGTGCGCTCGCCGGGGTGCGCGTGGCGCACCCGCGCGTTGAGGGTTCCGAGCAGCCCTCGGCGGCCGCCTCGCCACTGGCGGTACCGCCTCCAGACGACAATCAGGCTCGTGCCGAGCGCGAACTTCTTCGTACGGTGACGCTGGCGCCCACGGTGCGCGCAGAGGCACGGCAATTGCTATCTGATGAGTTCGTACTCGATGCCCGGCGCCGGGAATTGCTCGGCTGGATCCTGGAAGCAGGAGCGGCGACGGAGCAGGATCTGTACAACGCGATCGCAGCTCGCGACAGAAGCATTGCAGAATCTCTGTCAGAGTGGTTGGTAGACGCTCCAGTCGTGGAACAGATAGAATACGCGTTTCGGGAAGTTTCCGGCCGTCTCAAGGAATTCGCCCTCGAGCGTCTAATCATAAGTAAGAAGGCCAGACTCCGGACGCTTGACGCAGCGAAAGACCAGGCCGAGTACGACGGAGTATTCAGGGAGATCGTCGAGTTGGAACGGGAGCGCAACGCGCTTCGAACCAGGTCGGCGTACCCTGCAGACGGAAGAGCGGAGTGACCGCGTGAGTCCTGCACCCAAGAAGACCGACAACACCGAGACCGTCGCCGCGCCTGCAAAGGCGAAAGCGAAGCCGAAGGCAACCAAACTTCCCCCCGAACTGGAGATCCCGGCCGTTCAGGCCCTTATGGCCGCCGGCAAGGCTAAAGGAAGCCTCACGGACGAAGAGATTCAGTCTGCCATTGGCGATATCGACCTCACCGACGAGCAGTTCGAGAGCGTGTACGCGCACATCTCGAAGAGCGGTATCGATCTCATAGAGGATCCAACACACCTGGCCGCCGACGACCTCGTTGACGAGCTCGTGGAAGATCCGCCTGAAGACATACCGGTGGACGCCGCTGAGGGCGCCGAGCCAGACGTGGTGGCCGCCAAGCCTGCCGCCAAAGCACGCGCCAAGAAGCCGAAGCGGCGAAGCGACGCGCATGCCGTCACGCCGCTCACGAGCGATCCGGTTCGCATGTACCTCAAGGAGATCGGCAAGGTCCCGCTGCTCAACGCGCGGCAGGAAGTGGACCTGGCCAAGAAGATCGAGGCCGGCGAGGAAGCGACGGCGCGCCTTGAGGCCGTCCAGGCCGCCGGGGAGAAGCTCGAGCGTGCCGAGATCCGCCAGCTCGAGCGTGTGGAGAGCATCGGCCTTACCGCGAAAAAGCAGCTCGTCGAAGCCAACCTGCGCCTCGTGGTCTCCATCGCGAAGCGCTATGTGGGTCGCGGCATGCTCTTCCTCGATCTCATCCAGGAAGGCAACCTCGGCCTCATTCGCGCCGTGGAGAAGTTCGACTACGAAAAGGGCTTCAAGTTCTCCACGTACGCCACCTGGTGGATCCGTCAGGCTATCACCCGCGCCATCGCGGACCAGGCACGCACGATCCGCATCCCGGTGCACATGGTGGAGACCATCAACAAGCTCATCCGCGTGCAACGCCAGTTGCTGCAGGAACTCGGTCGCGAGCCGCTGCCCGAGGAGATCGGCGAGAAGATGGAGATGTCGGCCGAGCGGGTCCGCGAGATTCTCAAGATCTCGCAGGAGCCGGTGTCGCTCGAGACGCCCATCGGCGAAGAAGAGGACTCGCAGCTGGGGGACTTCATCGAAGACTCCGAAGCGGTCGTGCCGCCGGATGCCGCCAGCTTCTCGATGCTGCAGGAGCAGCTCACCCGCGTGCTCGACTCGCTTTCGGAGCGCGAGCGCAAGGTCATCGAGCTTCGCTTCGGGCTGGACGACGGGCATCCGCGCACGCTTGAAGAGGTGGGCCGGGAGTTCGGGGTGACCCGGGAGCGCATCAGGCAGATCGAGAGCAAGACGCTGTGCAAACTGCGGCATCCCTCGCGCTCGAGCAAACTGAAGGATTACCTGGAGTAGCCGCACGCGCTGCGTGAGCACAGGAGCGCCCCTCGCACAGCGAAGGGCGCTCGTTCTTTGTATTGGCTCCTCGGGTAGGACTCGAACCTACAACCCTCCGGTTAACAGCCGGATGCTCTGCCAATTGAGCTACCGAGGAGTATCGGTGTGGCCCGCACGGTGCGGGGGCACCGACGCATTATAGACGGAGCATCCACAGACGCGCAACGCCTCTTCACGCGCGAAGACGTGTATAGTCTTGGGTCGGAAGTCACGGTGTCTTGGGGTTTGGGGGGTACGGTGTCGAAACGTTCATCGACAACGTTTAGGCCGCTTGTCGTGGTCGTCACGGTCGCGCTGCTGAGCTATCTGGCTGTCACCGGCGCTGCGGTGTGGGCTTACGACGTCCAGGTCTCCCGGGCGATGGCGGGCGCGAGCGCCCAAATGGGCAGGGTAGGCCGCGGGAATGCTTCGGTCATCGAGTACTGGTTCGGCGAGCGAGAGGCGGACATCAGCGTTCTCGCCTCAACCTCACGGGTGCGCACCGAGTTCGAATCGTACCTCGCGGGCGACCAGGCGGCCGGCGACTGGCTGAAGCTGCGTCTTGAGGCGGAGCGCACCGCCCACGGCTGCGTGAATATCACGCTCTTCGACACGTCCGGCAAGATCCGGCTCATCTTAGGGCAGGAGTTTCCCGGACACATCCATGACATTACCGCCCATGCAGTGCAGGCGGCCAAGATGACCACGGGGGTCATCTCGTCCGGACATCCCGCAAGCGACGGCTCGTACCACGTGATGTGGCTCGCGCCGCTGCGCGTGAACGAGGGGCCGGGACCGCAGCGCACTACCGGTGTGGTGATGTACGAGGCAGACTTGAAGACGTACCTGCAGCAAGTGATCGCCTCCGTGGACAATCCGTGGCCAACGACTGTTGCGCTGCGCGTCTCAGATGATCCGGATGCCTACGTAGCATCCACCTCGACGGGCTTCAACTTCGGCCTGCTCGGGGGTAGGGAGTACCCCGGAGGCGGCGTGGTTGCCTCGGCACAACCGCTGGGGACAACCGCGATGAGCGTGGTCGCCTTCGTCACCCGGGAGGCCGTCATCGACTCGCTCGCGTGGGAGCGCTCGACGATCGTGGCCGTGGACGCGCTCGCGCTGCTTTCGTGCGCGGGATTCGTCCTGGCGTTCGCGCGCTCCGACCGCGATCGTCGCAAGGAGCTGGTGGCCAAGGAGCGGCTGGAAGAAGCGATGGAAACGCAGGACCGCTTCCTCGCCAACATGAGCCACGACCTGCGCACGCCGCTCAACTCGATCATCGGCTTCTCCTCGGTGCTGAAAAACGGCATGGCCGGTCCGCTTACTGACGAGCAGCTTCTGCAGATAGGCATGATCGAGGCGTCGGGCAAGCACTTGCTGGCGCTTGTGACCGACGTGCTCGACCTGAGCAAGATGAACGCGGGCATGGAGGACGTGGACCCCGAGACGTTTCGCGTGCGCGAGCTGGTGGATTCCGTCACAGGGATCCTGGCGCCGCAGGTGGCCGAGAAGGGGCTCACGTGGCACACGGCGGTTCCGGCCTCGCTCGAGATCGTCACCGACCGTGCGCTGGCCGAGCGGGTCGTGCTCAACCTGGCCGGCAACGCTGTGAAGTTCACCGTGAACGGCGGCGTTGACATCACGGTGACGCGCCGCGGCGACCAGATCGCCATCGCGGTGCACGACACCGGTCCGGGGATTGAGGACGGCTCACGCGAAGACATCATGCGCGAGTTCAAGCAGGCGTTCGGGACCAGCGCGGTCAAGCCTGAGGGTGCGGGGCTGGGGCTGGCGATCTCCGAGAGAATAGCCGCGCTTCTAGGCGGATCGATTGAGATTGAGAGCGCGCCGGGTGAGGGAGCGACGTTCACGTTCGTCCTGCCCGCCGACGGTGCGCTATTATAGGAATTCGTTGCCCGGCGGGCAGCGTGGCCGCCTCGACGGTCGGGCCCGTAGCTCAACGGTGGAGCAGGGGACTCATAATCCCTTGGTTGTAGGTTCGAATCCTACCGGGCCCACCAGCGCGATACCGGCACCCCGGAGGTGCACTCTTGGCGATAGGCAGAGTCGCCCGGCTTGACAGGGCCAGAACGCGACGCAAGCGCACGTTCGTCATCCCCCTTCTCGGGGTTGTCGTGCTCGCGGTCGTCGCTATTGGCACCGGCGTGGCGCTGGGTATCTTCCGCGCGGCGCCCCAAGGCGTCCAGAAGGGCCACGTGGCCGTTCCGGCGTCAGCAGCCGCACCCTCGGCAGTGGCCTCGCTCCCGGCCTCTGAGGAGTCCAGCGGCACCGGCGCGATGGTGGAAGTCCCCAACGTCACCGGGAAGTCGCTTTCAGACGCCGAGACGCTCCTTACGATCGCGGGTTTTGTGGTGTCGCGCGTGGCCACGCCGGCGGGTGAGGCGGCCACCGGCACGGTGCTGGCGCAAGAACCCGCGTCCGGCTCGGTGGTGGAGCGCGGCGCGCAGGTGACGCTCACGTACGCCGAGGACAGCGCGGCAGTGGCGCCCTCGGGCAAGACGAACGACCCGGAAAGCAGCACGAACGGTCGCGTATACGTGGTGTGCGTCGATCCGGGACATCAGGACAAGGCGAACAGCAGCACGGAGCCCATCGGCCCCGGGTCAACGACCATGAAGGCGAAGGTCAGCGGCGGCGCGACCGGCGCGGTCACCAAGCAGCGCGAACCCGACTTCACGCTCAAGGTCTCGCTGCGGCTCAAGAGGCTTCTGGAGGCGCAGGGCGTGAAGGTGGTCATGACGCGTACCACCGGCGCCGTGGACATCTCCAACGCCCAGCGTGCCGCGGTGGGGAACAGGGCGAAGGCCGACCTGCTCATCCGCGTGCACGCCGACGGCAGCACGAACGGCGACGTTCGCGGGCTTTCGACGCTGTACCCCGCCGGCAACGACTGGGTGAGACCGTATACCGCGAAGAGCCTGCTGGCCGCCAAAGCGGTGCACCACGCGCTTCTGCTCACCACGGGCGCGGTGGACCGCGGCATCGTGCAGCGAAGCGACATGACCGGCTTCAACTGGGCGAAAGTCCCGTCGCTCATCGTGGAGTGCGGCTTCATGAGCAATCCGGCCGAAGACAAGCTCCTCGCAAGCGACGCTTACCAGGCGAAGCTTGCTGAGGGCATGACGCGCGGGATTCTCGCGTACCTGTGGGGTGAGTAGCATGAGCGCGCCGAGCGGTTACGCGACCGCGATGCGGCGAGGGGCGATTGCCGGGCTGGTGTTCGTGGTGCTGGTGGGTGCTGCGATTGGGATTACCATGCTCAGCGGCTACCGCCTGCCCACGCAGGGCAGGGCCGCGTCGAACCGCGTGCTCGTGATAGGGGCGCTGCCCGATGAGAACGGCGACCTCGTGGCGCAGGTGATCGCGGACGTTGACGTCAGCGGCACGCCCGTTGTGCGCAGCGTGGATCCCTCAAGCCCGGTGACCGTTGTTGGCACCGGCTACGGGCGCCTGCGCGACACGTACGCGTTTGGCGGTGGCGGCGCGGTGGCGTCGGGCTATGCGCGCCTTACCGGCAGCAAGCCGCTACCGTTCATCGATTTGGGTCCCCAGGCGCTCACGACCGCGATTCGCGCGACGGGCGGCGTGGAGCTCGACCTTCCGGCGGCCATGAACGTCTTTGACGGCGAGCGTCTGTTCACCTTCCCGCAGGGCGCGCTCACCGCTCATGCCGAGGAGTTCCGGGCCATCCTGAACGGCGCTGCCTACCTGCCGGCGGCGCAGCGGAGCGCTGTCCTGGAGCAGGCGGCACGCCAGCTGACCGCGCTCACGGCGGCGTACCCGGGCGGTCTTGCCGGGGCTCTCAAGGCGGGTACGGTGGAAAGCGACCTGGGGGAGGATGGCGTCCGGAACTTCGTGACGCGACTCACACAAGCCCGCTAGCGGCGCTTCCCGCTTTGCGGTAGAGGGGGCGAACATGCTATCGTCCACAATACTGGGGTAAGCTGCCGTATGTTGTGCGCCCGAACGTGGCGCGCCGGAGCTAGGGAGCGCAGGGATGGCTGAAAACCAAGCGGCACATACCGAAGCGGTGAAGTCCGGCAAGCGGGGCGTTTTCGTGGCACTCGCGGCAGTGGTTGTGGTGCTCGCGCTACTTGGGGTGGCGTACGCGTTTCTGGGAGGCGACCAGCTGGTGGCCGACCTGTTCGGTGGCGGCACGGATGAGGCCGCCGTGACGCCCACAGCGCCCAAGACGCCGACGCCGGAGGCGCCGTCGACCGCCGCAACACCAAGCGCCGAGGCAACCGGCACCTCGTCCGAGAGCACATCGGCCGCCATCGATACGAACACCGGCACGAGCGGCAGCATCTCAACAGCGGCAAAGCCGCCCACGGGCGATCAGGCGTCCCGGATGTACTGGGAGCAGGTTGCCAGCCAGGAGCAGATTGGCAAGCTGGTGCGCGGGGAGATCAGCAGCATGAAGTTTGGGGCCGTCACGAGAAGCGGCAGTACGGCGAACGTGCGCGTGACCGTCGCCTACAAGGCCGGCGGCAGCCTCTCCGGCACCATGGTGCTTCGCGACTACAGCGGCGTGTGGTACTTCTCCAGCATCGCCCGTGACGCCAACCCGCTTACCGTGAGCACGGGCAAGGCCGCGGATCTGGGCATTGTCTCGACCATCGTGAGCCAGCAGGCCGCCAACCAGACGCTCGTGAACGGCATCATCAACGGCGCCTACAAGACGTGCAGCATCGTGGGCGTCTCGAGCGGATCGGGCACCGCCACTGTGAAGCTCACCATGAGCGGCGGCACGGCGGCCACAACGGCCGGCAGCATCGTGTGCGTGAGCAAGGTCATCGGCGGGACGAAGCACTGGTTCATCACATCGTTCACAAAGAACTAGCCCGGACTCAAGAAGCGGAGACACTGCGTGGAGCTGCGCGACTACCTCAACGTCATCCGGGCACGCAAGTGGGTCATCATCCAGGCAGTCGTGATCGTGACGATCACCGCGCTTGCCGTGAGCTTTCTGCAGTCGCCCGTCTACGAGGGCCAGGCAAAAGTCCTCATCTCCGGCACCGATGCCGGCTCTGCCATCCTGGGCACCGCAATCTCCGACCTCACCAGCCAGCCCGAGCGTGGCCTGCAGACGCAGGTTCAGCTCATGCAGCTGCGTCCCCTTGCCGAGAACACCATCCGCACATTGGGCCTGAGAGAGTCGCCCGATGCGCTGCTCGGGCGAATCACGGTCTCCGCCGTGGGGCAGACGAACATCGTCACTGTCACCGCGAAAGCGGGCGACGCACGCCTCGCGCAGATGATCGCCAACACCATGGCCGAGGAGTTCGTGGCCTGGAGCAAGGAATACAAGCGGGAGAGCATCAAAGCCGCTGCCGACGAGGTGCAGAGCCGCCTCGATCAGGCGAAGGCAGAGGTGCTCGACCTGGGCAAGAAGATCAGCGCGCAGGGCAAGTCCGACGACCTCGCCGCAGAGCTCGCGATCGCCACCGGCAGCTACACAACGCTCGCGGGCCAGCTTGAGGAGCTCCGCATCCAGGAGCAGCTCGAAACCGGTTCCGGCCGCGTGGTGAGCCCGGCAGTGATCACTGAGGATCCCGTGGAGCCGAGCCCCATGCGCAACGGCGCGCTCGGTCTGGCTGTGGGCCTTGTCTTCGGTCTGGGCATGGCGTTCCTCTACGAGTACCTCGACAACACCATCAAGTCCTCCGAGGAAGCCGAGAAGGTCTTTGGCGCCCCGGTGCTGGGGCTCATCCCCGCCGAGAAGTTCGAGAAGGACGAGCGGCGCCGTCTCACGCTCGTGTCGCATCCCGGCACGCCTGCTGCCGAGGCGTACCGCGTCCTGCGCAACTCGCTCGATTTCATCAACTTCGAGCACAACATCAAGACGCTGCTCGTCACGAGCGCTGCACCGGCCGAGGGCAAGTCCACGGTTGCCGCCAACCTCGCGGCCGGCCTCGCACAGGCGGGCAAGAAGGTGGTGCTGCTCTCGTGCGACTTCCGGCGCCCCACCACGCAGCAGTTCTTCCAGGTGAACACGATGATCGGACTCTCCGACGTGCTCACCGGGGCGAACTCCCTCAAGAGCGCGCTCCAGCGCTCCGCAGAGCTGCAGAACCTGCTCATCCTCACGAGCGGCAAGTTGCCGCCTAACCCGAGCGAGCTCTTGGGCTCCGAGAAGATGCACGCGCTCATCAAGGAGCTCGAGGAGTGGGCCGACTGGGTGATCATCGACACGCCACCGCTTCTGGCTGTTGCCGACGGCGCGGCCGTTGCGCGGTGGGTCGACGGCGTGCTCCTGGTCACCAAGGCAGGGGAGTCCACTCGCGACGCGGGCAAGAAGGCCGCCGAGATGCTCGGCCAGATCGGCGCACGCGTCATCGGCGCGGTTGTGTGGGGCCTCGAGAGCAGCGCGGCTGGCGGTGGCTACGGCTACCACTACGGCAAGGGCTACAAGGGCTATTACTACTATGCCGACTACTACAACGCGGTGCCTGCCGACGGTCGCTCCACCAAGCACGGCAGGAGCACACACACGACACCGTCCGCGCAGACCCAGCAGCAGGTGTACCTCCCGCCGACGAGTCCAGGTCGCAAGTTCGCTGAGACGGTCGGGAAGGTGCTGGCTGGCGTACTGGCGGCGCTCGTAGTGATCGTGATCATCGTGCTGGTGGTGTACTTCCTCGACCAAGCGATGGGCTGGGGGGTTGTTCAGGCGGTGTTTGGCCGGTTGTGATCCGAGCATTGCTGGTTCGAATCGCAAGTGCTGAGGACTGAATCTTGGGACGAGTAGACATGCTCCGGAGGTTATGCGCTGGGGTCGGACCCTGTGAGCGAAGGGATCATGAGTGATGAACCTCGCAACTCGGGACAAGATGATGCGCATGGCGACACGCGGATCGTGACTTGCGGTCTTCCGATGATCTTCATGAAACGTTACCTTGCCAAGTATTTGCGACTGGATGCGGAAGTGGCGGTGAAGAAGGCATGCTCATCGCCCTGCAATTCCTAACCTTCTTCCTGAGCCTCGCATCCTACAGTGCCTGGTTGATGGTGGGTGGTTACGTCTTCTTAGAGTGCGCCTTGCTGTCACTATTCGCATTCTGCTTGCTGTTCGCGGTCATGGACTTCAGGCGGCGGTTCGTTCTTGTTATGTTCCTGTCGTCTTTCTTTCTCTTCTTGCTGAGTTCAGTGGCGCTTCATGTCTTCGGAGTTGACGCTCCATTCATGGGAGTCTTCCCTGGCTTCTTCAACACGTTTTCTTCGGAGGTTGTGGCCACCACGCTCAACCTCCTGTTCATCTCACTTCTGGCGCTTCTATTGGGATTCGTCCTTGGCGGGAGTGGACCACATTCTGGCGGGTTCGTATCAAAGCCTGTGGATGTGCGCTATCAGACTGTTGTGAGTGAGGTATCCCGCGTCCTGTTCTTCGTGACCATACCAGCCGGACTCATGCGTGTCTTAGTGAAAGTTCTATTCGTGCAGTCCTTAGGGTACTTGGCGTCCTACACGAGCTATGCCGGGGCTGGCCCGTTGCTTGAGAAGCTGGCTGTGGTGAACACAGTCTGCTTCTTCATATTCCTTGGTACCATGCCAGGCAAGCGAGCGGCGCGACTCCCCATCTATGCTTATCTGGTTATCAATGGAATGACTCTGTTCTCGGGTGTGCGGAATGATGCGGTGATTGCGGTTCTCTTGGTGACGGTCTACTACATCTATCGGTCTACTCTAGAAGAAAGGCAGAAGAGGCTGTCTGAGCCTGGCAGCAAGACGGGTGGGGTTGGCGGTATCACGACAAATCCCTGGGTAAGCGGCCACGAACGCCGGCTCGCCGTGGGAGCCATGACGGGCGGCGTAGTGCTCCTTTCGTACTGGAGCTACTACCGTGTGGGCTTGTCGGTAGAGCATCTGAGCATCCTCGGTCTGTTTCTGGAGTTCTTCAAAGCCCAGGGAGGCAGTATCAACGTCATCGCACATGGGGTCAATCTTGCTAGTTACCTGCCCAGCACAAATGTGTCGTACGTATTTGGTCCGGTAATCAGCTGGGTGAACAGCAGCATACTGTCGGAACTCCTGGGGGGGTCTGGCGCCTCGGTTGCGCACACTGTCGACATGGCATTTCGTGGCAATAACTTCGGTCAGACGATCACGTATCTGGTGATGCCCACCAACTACCTTGCGGGGGTAGGCATGGGCTCGTCATATATTGCAGAGTTGTTCGTCGACTTCGGCTACAGCGGTGTTGTCGTCTACAATCTACTCCTGGGCTTTACCCTCAGTCGCTTCTCGAGAATGTCCGAGCGGGTCGAGAACCCCTTCGTGTTCGCGGCAATGATGCTTGCGCTACAGGGATTGCTGTTCTTGCCTCGGGACGTGGCGCTCGCTTGGCTTACGAATCTTCTGAACTTCACTACACTAGCCACATTTGTCTTGGTCAGTGCAGTCGTCAGCATACGAATGCACAGAGAGGGAAGCTGATGCGGGGGTTCTTCATCCATCTTGCTCTGGCCGAGAACGATGTTGGCGTTCGGCGCAAGATTGATTCTCAGGTCTCTGCTCTATCTAGAATCGCGGATGTCAAAGCAATCCCGGTTCAGAGAACGGTGCTTGGCAAGATCCTGGAGCGAACACCCTTTGCCAGTTGTAGGCTAGATGCAGTCAATGCGGAGATTGATTGCCCTGACTTCCTGTATATCCGAAAGTGGGCCGTTGATCGATCTCTGTTGAGCTTCCTGAGGAGTATGAAGAACACATACCCGTACTGCCTGATCATCATCGAGATTCCGGCATATCCGTACGATCGTGAGTACCTACATCGGATAAAGGATTTGCCGATTCTTGCAAAGGATCGGTGGAATAGACGACGTCTCGAGGGCTGTGTCGACAGAATCGCCACCTATTCCGACGATGATCGGATTTTCGGTGTTGAGACTATTCAAGTCGTGAATGGGATTGATGTCGACTCGGTTAGGCCGAAGACTCAGGCAAAGAAGGAGGCCGGCCGGATCGATCTTATCGCGGTGGCGACGATGCTCAAGCATCATGGTTACGATCGCGTGCTGCAGGGGTTAGGGGACTATTATCGATCGGGGCCGGATGAGCGCGTGGTTCTCCATCTAGTCGGAGACGGCCCTGAATTGCGGAACTATAGGGCTCTAGCAGAATCCAACAATATCGATGAGCACGTTGAGTTTCATGGGCGGCTAGAGGGTGAGTCGTTGGACGCGCTGTACGACTATTGTGACATTGGGCTTGTCACGTTCGGCGCGTATCGAAATGGAGTCAAGCGAGGCAGTTTCCTGAAGAGTCGGGAGTACCTGGCGAGGGGGATCCCGATGGTTGCTGGGTGTCCGATTGACATCTTCGAGAATACCAGCTTTCCCTACTGTCACCAGGTCCCGAATAATGACACACCGGTGCCCATCGCCGAAGTGGTCACCTTCTACAAAGAGACAGTACTCGCGGCGCCATCGCAACGGGTCGTCGAGTCCATGCGACAGTACGCCAGCAGGACCTGCGACATGCGCAGGGCCATGGATCCGGTGGTCAGTTTCTTGACCGGCGATGCATACCGATGCGAGTCGACCACATGAGGATTCTGTGTCTGCTCACGAGCGCCTTTCCCTTCGGCACGGGTGAGGAGTTTATCCGTGAGGAGCTGGAGCACGTTGAAGGCTTCGACCAGGTTATTGTTTGCGCACTCGGCGCGCGGCAGGGTGATGTGCAGACGATTGAGGTTCCACAGGGAGTGCGGGTCATAGCCCCGCTTGGCAGTGGCGTGACTCCAATAGCCGGCATGCGCCTGATATGTCTTAGAGGAGAGGTGCTGAGGGAAATTGCCGGGATTATCTGGGCCGGACGGTTTGTCGGTCAACGGCTGAGGGCGCTTGCAAGTCTCATGCGACGCGTGTGGCAGGCGTCCGACGCAGTTGGGCAGCTATGTAGTCTCGTAGTCGCGGCCCAACCAGACACGGTCGTGCTGTATAGTTACTGGTTCTATGGAGAGGCATACTGCGCACTGTTGGCCAAGGATAGGGTGACCAGGTCGAGCTCAGCCAGCGTGCATGTCGTCAGTCGTGCTCACAGGTTTGACCTGTATGAAGAGCACAGCGCGTACGGGTACCTGCCTTTTCGATCCTACCTGCTGAATCACGTAGATGCAGTGTTCCCGTGCTCATCGCATGGCGCTAGGTACTTGCAGCTTCGCTATCCGGCGTTCGCCCGCAAGATTAGACCTGCGTTCCTGGGCGTCGCCGGTGATAGTACTTGGGACCTGTCGGTCCGCAGAGAGGCTTCGGGTGTGTGCCTCCCTTCGGTCGTCGGGCATCAGGTCGCGTGTGCTTGGCGTCCTTCGGGGCGCCCATTCCACGTTGTGTCGTGTTCCAGTCTCACACCGGTAAAGCGGGTTAGTCTGCTCGCGGAGGCAATAGGCCGGCTGACGTTTCAGGTCCAGTGGACGCATCTGGGCTCTGGTCCCGAGGAAATGGCGATCCGGAAGATTGTCTCGACATTCCCGGACAACGCTACAGCCATCTTGAGTGGACAGGTCAGCAACGAAGACGTGCGCAGCTTCTACCGCGAGACGGCGGTTGACGTGTTCGTCAATGTTAGCGCGTCTGAGGGAATACCGGTGTCAATCATGGAGGCCTTGGCGTCGGGCGTTCCCGTGTTGGCCACAGATGCAGGTGGGAGCATGGAGGCTGTTCGCCCCTCTGTGGATGGCTATCTTCTACCCGTTGATGCGTCCGCAGATGTTGTTGCGGAGGCTATAGCCAAGATTCACAGCCTCGATTCCGAAGCGTATGCCGCCCTTTCTGAAGGAGCGAGAGCCGCATGGGCATCGAAGTTCGACGCCAATCGCAACTATGCGGAGTTCTTCGAGATGCTGGCCGCGCTTGATTAGGCGTACGCCTGTTCGACATATGTGTGGCAGTCGGCAGTCCTGTTTCGCAGAGCCTAGGAGAGACGTGTCACGGATGGTCACGCATGGGCGTGCTTTGACGATTGCGGGTCTGGACCCAGTCACCCGCAAAGAGGGTCGAAATTCCCGCGTGAACGAGGACAGCGTCTTCCGAGTTGGGAAGGGACGCTACTTGTTAGCGCGTAATGTCTGCGTAGGCGCGCGTCAACGCGACGGTGCGGTGGGATCCATTGACGAGTAATCTCAAGGCCTTCGTACAAGGCACCGCGCTCCTGACGGTTTCGAACATTGCACTGAAGGCGATGAGCTTCGTCCTTCTGCCGCTGTATACGGCGCACCTGAAGCCTGCTGAGTTGGGCGTGAGTGACGCCGTCACCAATGTGGCGGCATTAGTGTTTACTGTGATGGTGCTCGCTTTGGACGCAGCGTATGGAGCCTTCTACTACGACCACAACACGAAGACCCACCGTGAGTCAGTATTCAACACTATTTGGTTTACGATGGTCTGGCAGAGCGCGATTGTCCTTCTGCTTGTGGCTCTTGCGCCGAAGATCTCGGTAGCCATCTTTGGTGTTGTGGGCTACTCCATGGCTATTCGCATTGCACTCTTTGGGGTCATGGCCAACCTCTGGTATCTTCCGTTCGCGCTGGACGTCCGTATTCGAAATAGGATGTCGGTTTTCGCCGGCGTGACCCTCCTGTCATCTCTCGTGATGCTGCTGTGCAACATCCTGTTTGTCGCTGTGTTCG
>JAJFTE010000126.1 GCA_021373175.1 Actinomycetes bacterium | reverse complement strand
GCCGCGCACACGGACGCCGGGAAGCCGGGACGAAAGCACGCCCACAAGCGAGCGCTCAGCGATCGCAACGTCCGGCACGCCGAAAGCAGCCGCCTGCTGGGCGAGGGAGTCCGCGTTCGTTCCCGCCGCGAGGGCGACCACGCGGACCCGCTCGGGAAAACGCGCCGCGACGTCGAGCGTCTGGCGTCCGATCGAGCCTGTCGAGCCGAGCACGGCGATGCGCAAGGGAGCGATCATTGCGCCCCCGCTAGCACCAGCATGTAGTACGTGACGATGGACACGAGAATCATGCTGTCGAAGCGGTCAAGGAACCCGCCGTGACCCGGCAGCCACCCGCTCGAGTCCTTCATCTGCGCCTCACGCTTGAGGCGTGACTCGGCAAGGTCGCCGACGACAGCCGCTATCGAAGCGGAGACCCCCACAAGAACCAGCCACAGAAGCGAGATCCCGGTGTCTGTGACGAAGTACACCGCGATCCAGACACCTGTTGTAAACAGCGTGCCCGCCGCGAACCCTTCCCAGGACTTCTTCGGCGAGATATTCGGCGCCATGCGATGGTGGCCGAGCGTCGAGCCGATCAGATACGCGAACGTGTCGTTCGCCCACACGCTCACGAGCGTCGCGAGCACAAGCTCGGTGCCCGCATCGAGTTCTCGTATGAGGACCAGATGCGCGAGCGTGAAGCCCACATAGACCGCCCCGAAGACGGTGACGGCGGTGTCAGATGCTCGCACCTGACTGAAGCTGATGTGCCACACGAGCGCCGCGATGACAAGCGCGCTCACAACCCCGGTGAGTCCGTCGGGACCGAACTGCGAGGCGGCGAACGGCATAAGGGCGGCGGCGAGAAGCCCGAAGAACTCATTCGGCCCCCGACGCTCCCGACGGAGGATGGCGTAGAACTCGGCCGCTCCGGCGACCGCGACGATCGCCACCACCGCGGCGAGGCCCATCGGTCCGAGGAAGACGGTGCTGCCGATAAACGCCACGCCGATTCCCAGTGCCGAAGCCAGGCGCAACCAGAGATCCTTGAGCGGGCGAGGCTGCAGTTGTGTATCGGTCACCGCGTACCCCCGAACCGCCGATCACGGCGCTGGTAGTCGATCACGGCTCGCAGCAGGTCGTGCCGTGAGAAGTCAGGCCACAGGATGGCGGTCACCCACAGTTCGCTGTAGGCGATCTGCCAGAGCAAGAAGTTCGAGACACGCATCTCCCCGCTCGTACGGATGAGCAGATCGGGGTCAGGGATGCCGGCCGTGTAGAGGTGTTCCGTGAGCGTCGTCTCATCGATGGCATCGGGGTCGAGCGTTCCGCGCATGACCTCGCCTACCACCCCGCGTACCGCGTCGGTGATCTCCAGCCTGCCGCCGTAGTTGAGCGCGACCACGAACGTGAGGCTGCCATTGCCTGCGGTCTGCATCTCGGTCCGGCGAAACGCGTTCATCGTCTCGGACGGAACGTCATCTTCTCGACCGATCACCCGAACGCGGATGCCAAGGCGCTGTAAAGAATCGAGTTCCCGCGCCAGCACCTCGACGAAGAGCCCCATGAGGGTGTTGACTTCGTCGGCCGGCCGACGCCAGTTCTCGCTCGAGAACGAGTAGACGGTGAGGTAATCGATACCAAGCTCGATGGCAGCCGAGAGGGTCTCGCGTACTGCCTTCACACCGGCGCGATGTCCCGCGGCGCGCGGAAGCCCTCGCTTGGCGGCCCATCGGCCGTTGCCGTCCATTATGATGGCGACATGCCGGGGCACGTCGTCCAGACGAAGTTGGCCGAGAAGCTCGCGGTCGCGCTTGGAGGAGAAGAACTTCTCTCGCGAAGAGCGGTCTGATGGCACGGCGCCTAGACCTCCATGATCTCCTGCTCTTTGCGCTTGAGCATCTCGTCGATGTCCTTGATATGCGCGTCGGTCGCTTTCTGGACCTCGGCCTCCAGCTTACGGAGGTCGTCTTGCGAGATCTCCGCGTCCTTCTCCTGTTTCTTGAACTGATCGTTCACGTCGCGCCGTATGTTGCGCACAGCTACGCGCGCTTCCTCGGCGTAGTGCCTGCACAGCTTCACGAGATCCTTGCGACGCTCTTCGGTCAGCGGCGGGAACGGCAGCCGGATCACCTGGCCGTCGTTGCTTGGATTCAGCCCGAGGTCGGAGGCAAGAATGGCCTTTTCGATCGCCGTCATCGCGGACCTGTCGTACGGGCTGATCACGAGCATCTGCGGCTCAGGGACGCTTACCGAGGCGATCTGGAGCAGCGGCGTAGGTATCCCGTAGTACTCGACCGTGATCTTCTCGAGCAACGATCCAGAGGCACGACCGGTGCGAACACTCGCGAATTCGTGAGAGAGCGCGGCGAGAGCCTTACCCATGTGCTCGGTCGCCTCGGGCAGGTTCTTCGCACCCATCAGTTCCCTCCTTTGACGATGGTCCCTACGTGCTCACCGTTCAGTGCGCGAGCGATGTTGCCTGGCTTGTCCATGTTGAACACGATGATCGGCAGATCGTTGTCCATGCACAGCGAGATCGCCGTGTTGTCCATCACGGTGAGGCCGAGGTTGAGGACCTCGATGTAGGCCAGTTCGTCGAACTTGACGGCGTCAGGATACTTCATGGGGTCTGCGTCATAGACGCCGTCGACTTTGGTCGCCTTCATGATGCAGTCCGCGCCGATCTCGAGCGCGCGCAAGGCGGCGGTCGTGTCGGTGGTGAAGTACGGATTGCCGGTCCCGGCGGCGAATATCACGACGCGCCCCTTCTCGAGATGGCGGATCGCCCGGCGCCGGATGTACGGCTCGGCGACCGATTGCATCTCGATAGCGGACATCACTCGCGTGAAGACCGAGCGTCGTTCGAGGGCGTCTTGCAACGCCAGCGCGTTCATCACGGTAGCGAGCATTCCCATATAGTCGGCCTGAGCGCGATCCATACCGCTGGAAGCTGCCGCGAGTCCTCGAAAGATGTTGCCGCCGCCCACCACGATAGCGATCTGGACGCCGTTGCCCATGACCGAGTGGATCTGCTCGGCAAGCGAGTCGAGCACCTTCGGGTCGATGCCGTAGCCCGCCTCCCCTATCAACGCCTCGCCAGACAGCTTCAGGAGCACACGCTTGAATTGGTACCCGGACATGGCCCTCCCTCTCGGTGCCAGCTAAGAACGAGGGCGTGAACGCCCCGACAATGAGATTCTAAACTAACAGGGCGGCGCTTGCGCGCCGCCCTGAGGCCGATCCCCTAACAGGACTCCGGTTTGGAGTCGCCCGTCTCGCCCAACGCGAATCGATCGAAACCGGCGATCGCGATCCGATCGCCGACCTCTTTCGAGACTCGGGCGGTGAGCTCGCTGATCGTGATGTCGGGATCCTTGACGAAGCACTGCTCGGTGAGGCAGACGTCTTTGTAGAACTTCTGGATCCGGCCCTCGGCCATCTTCTCCTGGATCGCCTCGGGCTTGCCGGACTCGGCAGCCTGAGCGCGATAGATCGACAGCTCATGATCGACGACGTCGGCGGAAACCTCATCGCGCGTAGCGGCGATCGGCGCGGCCGCCGCGATCTGCATGGCGACGTCCTTGATAAACGTCGCGACCTCGGGCTTTGCAGCCGTCTCCGGACGGGTGAATGACGCCTCGACGATAACGCCGATCTTGCCACCCATGTGGACGTAGCTGCCGAGCATCCCGATACCCGAAACCTCACGGCGGCTGAAGCGCGTGAGGTTGATGTTCTCGCCAAGCTTGCCTACGACCTCGCCGAGCACCTGTTCGACAGTGAGGTCGCGTCCGGTGAAGACCTGTGCTTTCAGCGTATCGGCATCCGTCGGCGACGTAGCGGCGATGTGTGCGGCGAGGTCGTTCACGAAGCCGAGGAATTCGGCGTTGCGTGCCACGAAGTCAGTCTCACAGTTGACCTCCACGAGCGAACCCACGGTGGCATTCTCGTTCACGTACGCGGCGACAACGCCCTCGTTCGTGGCGCGACTGGCTTTCTTCGCCAGCGCGGCCAGGCCACGGGTACGAAGGACGTCCACAGCCTTGTCGATATCGCACTCGGCTTCGGTGAGCGCCTTCTTGCAGTCCATCATTCCCGCGCCCGTCATCTCGCGCAGGTCCTTGACCATTTTGGCAGTGACTTCCATGCAGGTGTTCCTCCTTTAGAGACGGTGCGTCCGAGGACGCTCCGAAGGATGTCTACTCGGCGTCAGTCGCGGGCTGCTCGGTCTCATCGACCACAGCGGGCTGTTCAGGCGCACGTTCGGTCTCGACAACAGGAGCGGGCTCTTCAACTGGCTCGGGCGCCGTTTCGGGGACCTCGACTGCGATACCTGCCGCTCTGCGTCCGTCGACGGCCGCATCAGCGATGATGCGGCAGATCAGGCCGACAGCGCGGATGGCATCGTCGTTGCCGGGGATGACGAAGTCGACCTCGTCAGGGTCGGCGTTGGTGTCCACGAGCCCGATGATCGGGATCTTCAGCCGACGTGCCTCGGCGATGGCGATAGCCTCACGCTTGGTATCGATGATGAATACCGCGTCCGGCAGCCCGGTCATGTCCCGAATGCCGTTGAGGTTCTTCTGTAGTTTCTCGAGTTCGCTGCGCAGCTTGAGGGCTTCCTTCTTCGGCAGGCTCGCCATGAGCCCGTTGCTCTCCATCGTCTCGAGTTCCACCATGCGCGAGACCCGTTTGCGAATGGTGACGAAGTTCGTGAGCATCCCACCAAGCCAACGCTGGTTGACGTACGGCATCGACGCGCGCTGCGCCTCGGATGCGACGGGCTCTTGGGCCTGCTTCTTGGTGCCAATGAACAGCACGAAGCCGCCGCGAGCGCTCAGATCGCGGACGAAGCGATACGTCGCATCGATCTCACGCAAACTCCGCTGCAAGTCGAGGATGTAGATCCCGTTACGCTCGGTGAAGATGTACGGCTTCATCTTGGGGTTCCAGCGACGGGTCTGATGTCCGAAGTGGACACCGGCTTCGAGCAGGTTCTTCATAGAGACAGCGGCCATGGTGGTTCCTCCTACGTTGGTTGTTTCGTCCGCCCGCTTCATTCCCTGATACGCTTCCCGCACCGGCCTCGCCGGTTCGGGCACCTGCGCATGGGTCCACGGACGTGCATGATTACGAGCCGAAACAGGCTATCACACCGTGCCCGGTATACCAAGAGCGAGACACCTCGCCTCGACCTATCGTGCTCCGGTGAATTCCCGGCCGCACGCCGGACAGAGCATATGCGCGTCGAACCAGCCCACACGATTCGCGGTCGGGATGAGCTCGAGGGCGAGTTCCGCTTCGCAGGCCGGACACCAGAACCGCCGAGGCAAACCGGCCCTGGTGACGAAGTCGTCTGCATCGGCCTCGTGGTCGCGAAGCAGCACGCTGAACGATTCTATCCAGGTCTCACCGCAGGTGACGTTGTCGAGCACGATGCGGATCTTCTCGGCGACATCGGCGAGCTTTGCCTGGTTCTTGATGAGATAGTCTACCGCTCCGAACTCGAGCGCTCGATCGATAGCGGACTCCTCGCCAAGGTTGGTGAGTATGACCACGGGCAACTGTGCTGTTCGTGGATCGGCCTTTAGCGACTCGAGTACGTCGAGCCCGCCCATGCGAGGCATGATGAGGTCGAGCAGCACGAGATCGACGGGATTCGCGCGTAAGATCGAGAGCGCTTCGAGCCCGTCGGCGGCGGTAAGCACCCGATAGCCTTCCTGGACCAGTTTGTCGTAATAGATGCGACGGAGCAGCTCCGTGTCTTCGACGACAAGGATGCGTTCGTTCGGCATGAGAAGGCCTTTCGACTAGCCGACCGGGATGAACCCTTGCGCGGCGTGCAGACGCGCACGCAAACGGAGCACCGCTTTGGTGTGGAGCTGGCTTACACGTGACTCGGTCACGCCGAGGACCGCCCCGATCTCCTTGAGTGTGAGGCCCTCGTAATAGTACAGCGCGATGACCACCTTCTCACGCTCGGGAAGCCGTTCGATGGCCTTGGCGAGTATCTCCTTGACCTCGGCGCTCTCGAAGACCTGCACGGGATCTTCGGCCGTTTCATCTTTAATGGTCGCCACGGGGCTGTTCTTACCGTCGTGATCGCCGCCTGACCACAATTCTTCGAACGAGACGACCGAAGTGTAGGACAGCTTGGTGAAGATGTTGTGCAGCTCTCGTGTGGCGATTCCCATATGCGTGGCGACTTCCGCATCGGTGGGAACGCGCTTGAGCTGGTTCTCGAGCGTCACGTACGCGCTTTCGATCTCACGCGCTCTGGCGCGAACTGACCGCGGCACCCAGTCCATCGCGCGGAGCTCGTCGATGATGGCACCCTTGATACGGGCGATGGCGTACGTCTCGAATTTGATGCCACGCTCGGGGTTGAACTTCTCGATCGCATCGATGAGGCCGAATACGCCGTAGGAGATGAGATCGGAGGTGTCGACGTTTTGAGGGAGATTCGAGGAAAGGCGTCCCGCGACGTACTTTACCAGCGGGGAATAGTTGAGAATGAGCTTCTCCCGGGCGATAAGATCGCCCGTCACCTTGTAAGCCTGCCAGTAGATGGCGACTTCGCCGCCCCCTTGTGACCGCATACGGAATGCCCCTCTGTCTAGCCCCGTGGATGCGCGTTCTTGTGCACATCCTGGAGCCGCTGAGCGCTTAAGTGAGTATAAATCTGGGTGGTCGACAGGGCAACGTGACCCAGAAGTTCCTGGATGGAGCGCAAATCGGCTCCTGCTTCCAGCATGTGGGTGGCGAAGCTATGACGCAACGCATGCGGACTGAGAGCAAGCGCGGCGCCGGTCTGTTGCAGATACCGCTTCATGAGCCGGCGCACACCATCCGAGCTGAGCCGACCGCCCAGTCGATTCAAGAACAGCGCCTCGACAGCATGCTTGTCCAGCGTAGGCCGTGCCTGTGCGATGTACTCGGCGAGGCGCGAGATCGCGATCCGATGGATTGGCACGATCCGCTCCTTCGAGCCTTTGCCCAGCACGCGTATCTGCCCCTGCGCGAGATCGAGGTCACCCATGTCGAGTCCCGTGAGTTCAGAGACGCGCAGCCCCCCGGCATACAGAAGCTCCAAGATCGCGCGGTCACGTGAGCCAAGGGGCGTGCTTGCGTCCGGGGCCTCGATGAGCGCCGAGATCGTGTCGGTCGAGGCGATCACCGGCAGGCGCGCCGGTAGCTTCGGCGTTTGGACGACGTCCGCCGGGCTGCCGGCCAGTACCCCACGGTCGACGAGAAAGGCGAACAGCGAGCGCACGGCGGAAAGCTTGCGCGCGATGGTTCGCCTCGCGTACTGTGCTCGGTCGAGTTCCCCGAGGAATCCGCGCAGGTTCCGATACGTGACCGTAGCGAGACCCAGGTGTTGGCGTTCGAGCCAATCCGAGAACTGGGCCAGGTCGCTCGCATACGCTTCGACCGTTCTGGGAGAGGCGTTTCGCTCCAGTCGGAGGGACTCCAGGTACGTGGCGATGAGCTCGTCTGCAGTGTGCTCGCTCATGGTGCGATCGCCTTTGCCGCACGTAGGGCGGGTGTTAGCGACGTCGCATGCTCTGCCGAGTACCGCGCGAGCGCGTCGGCCGCTCGCTCGCCGATCGCGGTATGACGGGCGCGCTTCGAACCGATCGACGTCATCGGTGGCATGATCCCGAGGTTGACGTGCATCGGCTGATAGCTCACGGTCTCGGGATCCGTGGCGTACGCGATGAGGCTGCCCAGAGCAGTCTCGGGCGGAAGCGGAAGCAGCGTGCCGCCGAGCCTCGATGAGACCACCCCGAGCGCGGCGACAAGGCCTCCCGCGGCGGCTTCGAGGTAACCTTCCGTGCCGGACAACTGGCCGGCGATCCTCACGCTCGGGAAAGAACGGACCGAGAGATCGGGAGCCAACAGCCGGGGCGCGTCAACGAACGTGTTGCGATGCATCACGCCGTAGCGCACGAACTCGGCGTGCTCAAGGCCGGGAATCATGGAGAACACGCGTCGCTGCTCGCTGAAGGTGAGGTTCGTCTGGCAACCGACAAGGTTGTACGCGGTCATCACGCGGTTCTCGGCGCGCAACTGGAGCACGGCCCAGGGGCGAGCATTCGTGTGCGGGTCAGTGAGCCCCACCGGCTTCATGGCACCGAAACGCAACGCCTCGGGACCGCATCGGGCCACCTCCTCGATTGGCTGGCACGCCTGGAAGAGCTCCTCTTGCTCGAAGGACCGCCGGATCACACGCTCGGCGGAAAGGAGCACGCCGAGGAACGCCTCGTACCCGTCACGGTCGAGCGGGCAATTGATGTAGTCCGCTCCCGGACCCTTCAGGTACCGAGACGCACAAAACGCCTTGCTCATATCGATCGAATCAGCAGAGACGATCGGCGCGGCCGCATCGAAGAACGCCAATCGGTCATTGCCCACCACAGAGCAGAGCGCGTGCTCGAACCCGGTACTGGTGAGCGGGCCGGTTGCGACGATCACGTCTCCGGACGGGATGGCTGTCGCCTCTTCGCGGATGACTTCGATGTTCCGATGCGATATGAGCGCGGAGGTGATCGCCGCCGAGAAGGCCTCACGATCGACCGCCAGCGCTGTTCCAGCGGGAACGGCGGTCGTTTCGGCCGCAGCCATGATAAGGCTGCCGAGCGCTCGCAGCTCACGCTTCAGCATGCCGGCGGCAGTGCTCGGATCCTCGCCCTTCAAAGAGTTGGAGCACACGAGTTCCGCGAACTTGTCCGTATGATGTGCAGCGGACGCGATCTTCGGGCGCATCTCAATGAGCTGGACCGGTATGCCCCGGACTGCCAGTTGCCAAGCGGCTTCGGAGCCGGCGAGCCCGGCTCCGATGACAGTGACCGGTTGGTGGCCGTTGGTGAGTGCCAAGGAGTCTCCATCGAATCGGTTGCACCCGCATTGTAGCGTCACGCCGGAGGTTGTGGCGTGGTATTGAGCGCGTACCTCCCGTCTCGGTACCGAATGACCGTACCCCGCATCTCGAGCTCTCCCAATCTTCGCGCGATACTCACGATGTCGCAGTCAAGCGCGCTGGCGAGATCGTCCGGTCGCATCGCATCCGCGAGAAGCGCTCGCTGGATCGCATCCGTGGGCAGGACCTCGGCGAACAGCGTATCGGTCGGCAGCAATGAAAGCCCGGCCTGAGCAAGCGCCGCCGCTAGCTCACTTACGTCCGTGATCGGAGTCGCGCCTTGCCGGATCAGACGGTTAGCGCCGCGGGACTCGGGGTGGTTGATGGAACCCGGCACCGCGAGGACATCACGTCCCATATCAAGCGCGAAGTCGGCCGTTGAGAAGGTTCCGCTCGGAAGCCCGGCCTCGACGACGAGCACTGCGGCCGAAAGTGCGGCTATGATCCGGTTGCGGCGCACAAAGGCCCATCGAGTCGGCGGAGTGCCCCACGGGAGTTCTGAGACGACAACACCGTGGGTCCGGAGGTCGGCAAGCAGCTCTTGCGAAGCCGCGGGATAGTCCACGTCGGCTCCGCAGCCGAGCACGGCGATACTCCAGCCGCCAACGCCGCGCGCCGCGAGCTGCGCGCTCCGATCGCAGCCGACGGCGGCGCCGGAGACGATCGTCACGCCGCTTGCTGCCGCCCAGCCGGCGAACCTTCGAGCGCACTCCAGGCCGTATGGCGTCGCCTTTCTCGCGCCGATGACGGCCAATCCGGGCATGAGGATTCGCAGATCCCCCATACCATAGAGCACGCGTGGTGGATCAGGCAGGTCTAAGAGGCACGCTGGGTACGCCTCATCAGTGTTCGCGATCTCCCAGCGCTGCGCGTTCAGCGTGTCCATTCGTTCCCCCATCCCCTGTAGCCGATTGCTTCGGCGAGATGCGCCGCTGAGACGATTGGCTTCTGTTCGAGGTCGGCGATGGTTCGGGCGACCCGCAGGATCCGCGTGACTGCCCGGCCCGAGAAGTTGCAGCGTCGGGCCGTCTCGGAGAAGATCGCTGCAGTGTCAGGCCTTAGGCCGCACGCCGACAAGAGACTGGCACCCGCAAGATCGGCAGATACCCCGCCGCGCTTCTCGGCGAACTCGCGCGTAGCCAGCACGCGCTGCCGCACGACCTCAGAGCACTCGCCGGAATCTCCGGAGAGCAGCAACGCCGGGTCGATGCGATCGACGCGGATGATGAGATCCATGCGATCCATCAGCGGCCCGCCAACACGGGCGTTATAGCGCGCGACGATGCCCTGGGAGCATCGGCAGGCGGTAGCCGGATCGCCGAGAAAACCGCACGGGCACGGGTTCATCGCGGCCACGAGCGTGAACCGCGCGGGGTAGCGAACCCGTCCCTCGGCGCGCACCAGCGTGAGCGATCCGTCCTCCATCGGCTGTCGAAGCGTTTGAAGCGCGCACGGAGAAAACTGCGGCAGCTCATCAAGAAAGAGCACTCCGTTGTGCGCGAGGCTCATCTCGCCCGGTCGGGGCGGAGACCCACCACCGGCCAGTCCGGCCACGGAGCACGTATGGTGTGGTGCCCTGAACGGGCGCAGGCCGGCGAGGATCGGCGCTTCATCAAGACCGGCGACCGAGTGGACAAGCGCGGACTCGAGCCGCTCCCGGTCATCGAGCGGAGGCAGGATGCCCGGCAATCGGCGGGCCAGGAGCGTCTTGCCCGAGCCGGGCGGTCCAACCATCAGCAGGTTGTGAGCTCCGGCCGCGGCGATTTCCAGTACGCGGCGCGCGGCGCCATGACCCGTGATGTCGGACAGGTCCGGCATGAGGTTTCGCACCGGCCGCGTGGCGACACGCGGTGAGACGCCGAGCGAGCCATGGCGCAGCTCCTGCAGTGCGTCCAGCCGTCGGCAGGTGAGCCCTTCGACCGCGCTCGCCGCACCGAGTGTCGCAGCGGGACCGATGAGATCATGCCCGCTTTGTGCGGCCGCCAGAGCGTATGCCAGGATGCCCACGACGGGGCGTACCGTGCCATCGAGCGCGAGCTCGCCGACTGCCGTCGC